>CAZXOC010000046.1:0-28563 GCA_964642165.1 uncultured Planctomycetaceae bacterium
CGACGCCGTCCACGGCGGCGCGGGCGACGACGAGATCAACGGCGACGATGCCGACGACGAGCTGCACGGCGAGGCGGGCAGCGACACGATCGCCGGCGGGGAGGGCGCCGACCTCATTCGCGGCGGCGAGGACGACGACGCCATCGAGGGCAACGCCGGCGGCGACACGATCCACGGCGAGGGGGGCGTCGACACGATCCGCGGCGGCGACGGCGCCGACGAGGTCCACGGCGGCGAGGGCGACGATGAGATCCGCGGCGACGAGGCGGACGACGAGCTCTACGGCGACGACGGCGACGACGAGATCCACGGCGGCGACGGCAGCGACGCCATCCACGGCGGCGACGGCGAGGACGTGATCTTCGGCGACGACGGCGAGGTGGCGAGCGGCGGCGGAACCGCCGTCGCCCGGGTGGTGGCCTCCGTCGGCGGCGCGGCCGACGTGATCGACGGCGGCCGCGACGACGATATCCTGCTCGGCGGCGAGGGCGGCGACACCATCACCGGCGCCGCCGGCGACGACGCGATCGTCGGCGACCACGGCGAGGTGGAGTCCGCCGCGGGCGTGGTCGTGGGCGCCGAGTCCGACTCGGGCGCCGGCGCCGGGGCCGACAAGATCGAGGGCGGCGCCGGGCGCGACGTCATCCTCGGCGGCGCCGACGGCGACGTCATCCTCGGCGGCACCGATGCCGACGTGATCCTCGGCGACGACGGCCGAGCGACGCTCGCCGGCGGGGCCGTCGCCGGCGTCGAGTCCGCCGGCGGCGACGGGGCGGACACCCTCGACGGCGGAGCCGGCGACGACGTGCTCGCGGGCGGCGGCGGGAACGACCGGATCGTCGCCGGGCCGGGCGCCGACGCCGTCCTCGGCGACGACGGCGAGGTCGACGTGTCCGCGTCGGGCGCCGTCGAGCGCATCGAGGGCAAAGGCACGTCCGGCGGCAAGGACGACATCGAGGCGGGCGACGGCGACGACGTGGTCGTCGGCGGCCCGGACGCCGACACGATCTACGGCCACGAGGGCGCCGACGTGCTGCTCGGCGACAACGGCCGCGTCGTCGCCGGCGGCGAGATCGCCACGCTCGACCCCACCGAAGGCGGCGACGACACGCTCCGCGGCAACGACGGCGACGACATCCTCCTCGGCGGGGCCGGCGGGGACGCCCTCTTCGGCGCGGCCGGCCGCGATATGATCGTCGGCGACAACGGCCGCGTCGCCCGAACCGACGGCGTGATCTCCTCGGTGGCGACCACGGACCCCCACGCCGGCGGCGCCGACACGATCGAGGGCAACGACGGCGACGACATCCTCTTCGGCGGCTTCAACCTTCTCGCCACGGAGGACACGCTCAAGGGCGATGCCGGCAGCGACGTGGCCCTCGGCGACAACGGCCGCGTCGTCCTGGACGCCGGCGGAAGCGTCCTTCAGGTCCAGCCGACCGACCCCGCCGACGGCGGCGTGGACGTGATGTACGGCGGCGACGATCCCGACCGGCTCTACGCCCAGGGCGAGGGCGACTTCGTCTACGGCGGCGGCGGCGACGACCTGCTGGTCGGCGGCGACGGCGACGACTCGCTCTGGGGCGAGGCCGGGCGCGACGTGGTCTGGGGCGGGGCCGAGTGGCTGCCGTACGACACGTTCGCCGAGGCGGACAACTTCGGCAAGCCGCCGCGGTTCGACGAGGCCGAGGCGCTCTACCCGACCGGACTCAGCGGCTCCGACCTGCCGCTCATCACGCCGGTCTCGCTGGCGGGCGCGTCGCTGCCGGGTGACGCGGCGGACGGGGCCGACGCGCTGCGGGGCGGCGCGGAGGGCGACTGGCTCTTCGGCGGCGGCAACGAGGACGACCTCGTCGGCGGCGACGGCAGCGACTACCTCGACGGCGGGGCCGACAACGACGACCTCCGGGGCGGCCCCGGCCCGGACGTGATCCTCGGCGGGGACAACGACGACGTGCTGGAAGGCGGCGACGGCATCGACCAGATGTACGGCGACGACGCCGCGCCGACGACGTTCGGGCACGGCACGGATCGCCTCTACGGCGACGCGGGGAACGCCGCCGGCGTCCAGCAGGGCCAGCGGCTCTGGGGCGGCGGCGGGCGCGACTACCTCTACGCCTACGCGCCGAGCATCCACATCGCGGACGAGCGCGACGAGGTCGGCGACCAGCTCCTGGGCGGCTCGGGCGGGGACTTCCTCTACGGCAACCTGCGCCGCGACACGCTGGACGGCGGGCCCGGCAACGAGAACCTCTACGGCGACTACCTCGCCGGGCCGAACTACGCGGGCAACCCCGACGCCGCGACCGTCGGCGCGGACGACGTGATCTACGGCGGCAGCGGCGAGGACATGCTCTACGGCGGCGGGGGCAGCGACGTGCTCTTCGGCGGGGCGGATTCCGACTGGATCGAGGGGCAGGAGGGTCACGACCAGGCCTACGGCGGCGGGTGGATCGACGTGCTCGTCCTCGACGTGGGCATCTGGACCGAGACCGGCGGCTTCGCGTTCTACGAGCACCTCGGCGACGCCTTCGACGGCCACTTCGGCAACACGCAGGAGGGCGACGCCTTCGACGACAACGCCACGGACATCCTGCTCGTCGAGGGGAGCAACTGGAACGACGAGATCGTGCTCGGCGAAAGCGAGGTGACGCTGACGGGCGCGGAGGCCGCCCCCGCCGACGGCCGGCTCGGCGCGGGCAAGACCGCGACATTCACGCTGGAGATCGGCGACCGGACCGTCGGGCCCGTGGCGGTGGACGACGAGCCCGACAACACGAACCTCGACCAGTTGGTGGGCGACGTCAACGATGCGCTGGCCGGCCCCCTGGCCGACGCCGCGTTCGCCGCCGACGCCGTGCAGGCCGTCCGCGTGGGCGACAAGCTCAGCCTCGTCACCAGCGGCCTGGGGCGCGAGGCGCCCGTGACGATTCGCGTGGCCGAAGGCGACCCGGCCGAGACCCTCCTGCACTTCGCCGACGGCCAGCAGGCCGTGCCGCTGCTGACCGTGAGCTTCGAGTACCCCTCGCAGGACGCCAGGCAGCTCCTGGCCCATTGGCGCGACGCCCAGGGCGTGCCGCTGGTGGAGCAGTTCCGCGTGTCCGGGCTGGGCGGCGACGACACGCTGGCGTTCGCGACGGGCACGGCGGCCGTCGACGTCTCCGTCCTGTCCGACCGCAGCGACGACTGGGTCGGCGTGCTGGACGGCGGGCCGGGGGGCGACCTGCTGATCGGCACGGGCGCTCGCGACCGCCTCGACGGCGGCGAGGGCGACGACGAGATCTACGGCTTCGGCGGCGACGACCGGCTCTGGGGCGGCGAGGGCGCCGACGACCTGTACGCCGGGCAGGGCCACGACGACCTGCTCGGCCAAGGCGGGCGCAACCGCCTCTACGCGTGGTCGTTCGATCCGGAAGGGGACTACGCCGAGCCGTTCGAGGCGGCATCGGCGGTAGAGGGTACCGGCGACGGGAGCAAGCAGTTCGGCGTGTTCGTCGATCCGGCAACGGGGCTGCTCTACGACGACGACGGCGGCGGGGTCTACGTCCTGGAGGACACCGGGCTGAACCGCATGCTGGGCGGGGGCGACAACGACGAGCTGTACGGCGGCACGGGCGTGGACTTCCTCTACGGCGACGGCGGCGACGACACGCTCTACCGCAGCGACGGCAGCGCGTTCGAGGACGCCGACGGCGCCCAGGCGGGCGACGCCTGGAAGGCCTTCGCCCTCGAGAACGACAAGGTCTGGTACTACCACGGCTCCGGCGCCGACGACGTGATCACGGTGGATTTCGTCACCGAGCCGGGTGTCCTGGCCGACCGCCACCTCATCACCCGCCTGACCAACCACAACGGCCACTACACGTTCGACGCCCAGATCCGCCTGGCCTTCGACGCCCGCGACGCCGACGGCGAGCTGATCTGGGATCCCGCCGACGTGATGTTCGATCTCGAGGCCCTCGCCAGCGACGACCCCGACGCCCGCAGCGCGGCCATCAAGGACATCCAGCTCAACGGCGGCTTGCTGCCGGACGAGGGCGACTTCCTGGTCATCCTCATCGACGCGCTGGCCGGCAACGACCGGGTCACCGTCGGCCCGACCGTCCAGCGGACGGTGTGGGTCGACGCGGGGCCGGGCGACGACCACGTCGAGATCCTCTCCGGCAGCACGATCCTGCCCGACCGGACCGAGCAGCGCAGCCGCAACGACGAGCCCGACGCCGCCGCGGCACTGGCGGACTCGCCCCTGGCGGGCGACGTCTCGTACAGCGGGCTGACCATCGACAACCCGGACGACGTGGACTGGTACACGCTGTCCTTCGCGACCGCGCCGGTCAGCGGTGAAGTAGCGCTGGAGAGCCTCTCGGACAGCGACGGCCTGACGCTGGAGCTGTACGAGCTGGTGGACGAGGAGCTGACGCGGAAGGCGGCCGCCGAGGCGGGCGCAGCGGCGGCGGACCGCCTCGACCAGGCCAGTACGGCCGACGCGCCGGACGAGGCGTACACCATCGACGCGATCGAGGGCGTGGCGCTGCTGCGCGGGCTGACGATCCACGACGCCGTGGACGAGGACTGGTTCCACTTCACGCTGGCCTACGACGCGGCCCACCTGGTGGCGAGCGGGCCCGCGCCCGAGGGCGGCCGGCTCTCCGGGCCCGCGACGTTCTCGCTGAGCATCGGCGGCGGCGCGGCCGTGCCGGTGATCGTCCACGCCGGCGCGAACGAGACGATCGACGAGCTGGTGGGCGACGTGAACGACGCCCTCGCCGACGCGCGCCTGGGGCAGGACGTTGTGGCCGACCGGATCGGCGATCGGCTGACGCTCCGCCTGGCGGACGCCGGCAGCACGGCCTCGCTGGAGCTGAGCAGCGCCAACGGCGTGACGCGGGACGAGCTGCGGTTCGCCGAGGCCGTCGCCGCCCCGCCGGGCGGCCTGACCCTCCGGGAGATCCACGGCGTCGGCGCGCTGGACGCCGCGCTGTACGACGAGATCGGCGGGGCGGCCGTCCCGGGGCGCGTCGCGATCAACGCGCCGAGCTCCACCACGACGGTCGATCTGACCGCCCTGCCGCGCGGCGAGTACTGGCTGGAGGTCTCCGGCACGGAGGGCCAGCGCTACGAGCTGCGCCCGGCCGTGGGCGACGGCGGCGAGACGCTGATCGACCTGGGCGGATCGGGACAGACGGCGATCGCGCTGGGCGCCCCGGGCGGCGTGTCGCTGGCGGCCGACACGACCTACTACCTGAAGGTCGCCTCGGAGAACCTGACTCCCACGATCTACGACCTGCACGTGGACCTCGGCGCCGGCCCGGCGACGGAGGTGGACCTGGCGGCGGCGACCGACGCGATCCGCCGCGACATCCTTCTGGGCGGCGAGGGGCACGACGTGCTCGGCGGCGGGCCGTCGGAGGACTGGATCTTCGGCGGGCCGGGCAACGACGTGCTCAGCGGCGGACTCGACCGCCAGGCGAGCGACCTGCTGTTCGGCAACGAGGGCGACGACACGTTCCAACTGATCCCGGACGCCCTGCCGTTCATCAAGGGCACGTGGGAGACGTACGTCCCGACGCTGGTGGACCGCTTCGACGGCGGGGCGGGCGACGACCGCGTCCTGTTCCTCGGCGGCGACCTGGACCGCCTCAACCGCCCCGTGCCGGACGAGGTGGCCATCCGCTACAACCGCATCCTCCACCGCTACGAGTTCACCAGCCTCGTCTGGGACATCGCCAACCAGCGGTTCGCCGTCGACGCGGACCTGCTGATCGGCCTGTTCGACCTGCCGGGCAGCGGGCGCCTGGCCGAGACCGCCGAGCCGGGCGAGTCGGCGACGTTCTACCTGATCGTCGACGGCGACGAGGACGGGCGCGTGCTGGTCACCGTGGAGGATGACACGTCGAGCGCCGGCCGGCAGGACCTCGTGGACCGCGTCAGCGCGGCGCTGGCCGCGGCGGACCTGGCCGGCGAAGTCGAGGCGGGCCCGGAGGGCAACCGGCTCGCCCTGCGGCGCGTCTCGCCGGGGCCGGGCGCGTCGCTGGACGTGGTCGGCGCCAACGCGGTGGCCCAGACGAAGCTCGGCCTGTTCGACAGCCGCCGGGCCCACGAGCCGAACCGCCGCTTCGAGCAGAACTACGTCTTCTACCAGGCCGTCGGCGTCGAGCGGACGGTGATCGAAACGCGGGCCGGGAACGACGTCGTCCACGGCGCGCCGGAGTACATGCTGCCCAACACGCTCAGCGAATGGGGCATCGACCCCGGCGACTACGAGCAGCGCGGGCTGATCTCGGCGCTGGAGATCCGCGGCGGCGAAGGGGCCGACCAGCTCTTCGGCGGGGCGCTGGACGACCTCATCGACGGCGGGCCGGGCGACGACTTCCTCTTCGGCGGCGAGGGCGACGACCGGCTCCTCGGCGGCGGGGGCAGCGACCTGATCGTGGGCGACGACCACTTCCGGCCGGACCGCCGCGAAACGGTCGTCCGGGGGCCGGCCTCCGGCACGAACGACGACGTGGACTTCGCCGCGATGCTCCCCGCCGTCGGCCCCGGTGCGGTGATCGACGACCTGACGCTCCATGCCGGCGACGCCGGCGACTGGTACGTCCTGCCCGTGCCCGAGGCGTTCCAGCGATTCGGCGACCGCCAGGCGGCGTACCTGTCGGCCGAGATGATCTCGCTGGAGTTCCTCGAGACGACCGTCGCCGACCCGGAGGAGTACCTGCTGCGGCTGTTCGCCGGCGAGAACGCCGCCGACCCGGACGAGCCGCTGCACGTCGTGCCCGTCGAGCAGTACCCGGGCGTGCCCGAGTACTACCTGCTGCACGTGCGGAACGTGAACGCGTTGGGGCTGGTCGCCACGGCCGCGCTGCCGGAGGACGGCCGGCTCTCGGCCGACGCGACCCTCACGCTGCGCGTCGACGGCGCCCGGGACGTCCCGATCACGATCCCAGCCGCCGCGACCGACGGCGGGGACATGACGGCCGCGAACGCCTCTCCCGCCGACCTCGTCGACGACGTCAACGGCGCCCTGGCCGCCGCCGGGCTCGGCGAGGAGGCGACCGCCTCGCTGGCCGGCGACCGCCTCGTGCTGGCCCCGGCCGCGGGAACCACGCTCGAGATCGTCGAGGCCAACCAGACGGTCGCCATCGAGCTGCACCTGCGCGCCGGGCAGAACACCGCCGCCCCGCCCGATGCGATGGGGCGGTACCGCCTCACGTTCTCCGAGGATCTCGGCCGGACACTCCACGCGCCCGTCGAGCCGGGCGACTTCCAGACACAGTCCGCCGACCTCGCCGACCAGCCGGTCGTCCTCCCGCTGGGCGACGTCAACGGCGACGGCTTCGCCGACTTCGTGGCGGCCGTGCGCGACGACCTGGGCGAGTCGGCCGAGCTGGCGGGCCTCGGCGTGGACCACATCGGCCCCAGCTTCGCGCGGGTCTACTTCGGCTCGGCCGATCCCGGCGACGCGATGTTCGACGAGTTCGGCGTGTCGCTGGAGCTGCCCGCCCCGGTGCAGTCGCCGTCGGTCTTCGGCTCGCAGTCCATCCTCGTGCCCGCGGGCGACCTGAACGGCGACGGCATCGGGGATATCGCGGTCGCGGTGACGATGGCCGAGCCCGCCGACCTCCCGCCGGCCTGGCCGCCGCCGGTCTTCCACGCGCACGGCGTGTACCTGCTCTTCGGCGGGGACTGGACGGGCACGATCGACGTGGTCCACGATGCCGACGTGACGATCAAGGGCCTCCGCGGCGCGCTGTCGGTGGCCGCGGCGGGGGATTTCGACCGCGACGCCGAGGACTGCGACGACCTGCTCGTCGGCGACGTGGACCTCTCCAACAATTCCGGCAAGGCGTACCTCTTCTCGGGGCGGACCGGCGACTGGCCGGACGTGGTCCTGTCCGCCGACTTCAGCGACGCGGCGGGCGACAACGCCTTCGCCGTCGACAATGACCCGCGCGGGCCGCTGTACGTCGAGGGGCTGTGGCACCGCACGGACCGTCGCGGCGCCGATCCCGGCCACAGCGCCGACGACAGCTACTACTTCGGCGACGACGCCCGCGGCGACTACGACGCCGGCCCGTTCGCCGTCGGCGGGCGGATCGTCACGCCCGACGTCGACCTGACGGGCGCCCACTTCGGCGAGCTGTCGTTCGGCTACTACCTCCAGACCGAGGCGATCGACGGCTACGACCGCGCCGCCGTGCTGGTCGGGCGGGAGATCGCCGCCGGCCAGTGGGAGTTCGAGCCGCTGGCGGACATCGACAACGAGTCCGGCCTGCTCGTCGACCCGACGACGGGCTGGACGACGCTGAACGTCCGCCTGGCCCCGTCGCTCTTCGGCCAGACGGTCCGCTTCGCGTTCGACTTCGACACGATCGACGCGGTCGCCAACGGCCACGAGGGCTGGTACGTCGACGACGTGCTCGTCCGCACGATCGAGGCGAAGATGTCGTTCGAGGACGCTACCACCGAGGGCCTCGGCAGCAGCGTGGCGGGCGCGGGCGACTTCGACGGCGACGGGCTGAACGACCTGGCGATCCTCGTCGCCGAGAACGCGTCCGGCGAGGGCGAGGTCCGCGTCCATTGCAGCGACGGGACCACGGTTACGCTGGACGGCTTCGGCGAGCCGCTCGAGGGCTACGCGCTGCTCGCCGCCGGCGACGTGGACGGCGACGGGCTGGGCGACCTGCTCGTCTCCGGCCCGGCGAAGAGCTGGCTGGTCACCGGCGGGGCGGGCGCGACGGACTACAACGCCGACGCCCCGGCGCACGTGCTGCCGCTGGGCGACGTGGATGGCGACGGCTGCGCCGACCTCGGCGCCGCGGCGCTGGAGACTACGCCCGCTATCGCACAGGGCATCGAACTGGCCCACCAGGTGGGGCAGGTCTACTTCGGCGGCGAGGACGGGCCGGACTTCGCGGCCCCGGACATGGTGCTGGAGCCGGCCAGCCCGGCGTACTCGGCGGCGTCGGCCGCGACGATCCGGCCGCTGCTGTTCGGCACGCCCGGCGACGTCAACGGCGAGGAGGCCGGCGTGCACTACGCCGAGCTGGCGCTGGCCGACCACTTCGGCGGGCGCGTGAACGTGCTCCTGGGCCGGCCGCTGCGCGAGCCGCTGCTCGCCGACGTCGACGTCGCCCCGCGGGAGGACTTCCGCTTCGAGCTGGCCCGGCCGGTCGTGATCCCGGCGCCCGCGCCGCCGGAGGGCGTGCGCCTCTCGGGCGACCCCGAGCAGACCGATCTCGGCGAGGCATTCCGGCTGGAGGGCACCGTCGCCGACGAGATGCTCTCGCGCGCCCAGGACATCGGCGACTTCAACGCCGACGGCGTCGACGACCTGCTCGTGACGGGCCAGTTCGACAGCTACGTCCTGCTCGGGCCGGTGGACCTGCCCGTCCAGGCCGACGTCGCCGGCCGGGCGGCGGTGATCGTCGATTCGGCCTCGCTCGGGCGGCCCGCCGAGCGCATGGGCGACCTCGACGGCGACGGCGCGAGCGACCTGGTGTTCGCCCGACAGGACGGCGCGGGCACCACGGTCAGCATCGTGTACGGCTCGGTCGACGTGCCGGCGCGGGTGCTCACCACGCCCGGGGCGTCCGACCCGCTGGCCGCGTCCTTCCAGCAGTTCGACCTGCCGTACGCCGACGAGGGACTGACGCTCCACGTGCTGGAGTTCAACGAGGACGCCTATGCCGACCTGCTGGCCGCCTGGCCGGACGGCGTCGACGGCGACAGGTTCGGCTGGGTCTACTCCGGCCTGGAGATCGCCCGGTTGAAGGGCGACCCGTATACCCCGTTCGATCCTGCCGGCACCGACTCGCAGATCGCCCGTCTTCTCGTCGACGGGACGGCCGATGCGAACGACCTGCGCGTCACCGTCGCGGGGGACGTGAACGGCGACGGCCTGGAGGACGTGCTGCTGGCCAATCCGTCCTGCGCGGAGCCCGCCGGGCCGCCCCTGCCCTCGCTGCCGAAGCTCGGGCGGGCGTACGTCGTGCTGGGCCGGCCCGATCCCGAGCCGTGGGCGACGGTCGAGATCGCCCTGGCCGACGAGAGCCCCTCGGGCCCGATCGGCGACGCGCTGTACGAGGACTTCGCCCTCGGCGGCAGCATCGCCGCGCTGGGCGACGTGAACCGCGACGGCTACGACGACTTCGCCGTCGGCCGCGACACGGAAGACGCCGACAATGCCGTCGGCTCCCTGCTGGTCTTCTACGGCTCGGCCGACCCGGGCGGGAGCTTCGTGGGCGCGCCCGGCAGGGCGCTGCTCGGCGACGTGACGATCCGCCGCGCCGCGGCGGGCGAGCTGACCCCCGGCGTGTCCATCCACGGGGCCCTGGGCGCCACGGCCGGCGACTTCGACGGCGATGGGCGAATGGACCTGGCCGTCGGCGAGACCGCCCGGACGGTCACGAACGCGTCCGGCGACGTGCTCCGCCTCGACGAGCGCGGGCACGTGCACGTGTTCTGGTCCGTCGCCGAGGGCCCGGGCGAGCTGCTGCTGGACGACGCCGACGTAACGCTGCGCGGCGAGGGCGAGCACGACGGCTTCGGCCGCCTTCCCGCCACGCCGCAAATCGACGTGGACGGCGACCGGTACGACGACCTGCTCGTCGGTGCGCCGGGCGCGATGGCCTTCGCCGTCGGGCCGCTTCCCGGCGCCGGCATGGTGTACTTCATCTACGGCTCGCCGCGGCCCGTGGACCTGTCCGGCGTCGACGCCGAGACGCTCACCAACCGCACGATCACCGGCAGCGGGGACTTCCTGGTCGAGCGCGGCACGGGCATCCCGGCCGTCTTCGCCGACCAGGACTTCGACGGCGACGGGCTGCTCGACACCGATCGCTATACGCTCGCCGCCGACCAGGCCGAGCGCTGGTACCGGTTCACCACACTCGGCGACGGCTCCGGCGGCACGCAGCTTCGCGTCCTGCCCGTCGCGGAGGACGCCCGCACGCTGTGGATCGCCCCCAGCGACGACGGCAACCCGCAGAGCAGCCCGACCGGTGCGACCTACCCGCTCGGGTCGGGGACCTCGCCGATCGTCCTGGAGCTGGAGCTCGGCAGCTTCCTGCCGTACCTCGACGAGCCGGAGGGGATCGACTCGTTCACGCTGAACCTGGAGTACGCCAACCTGCACCAGGACCTGGCCCTGGGCGCCGTGGTGTCGGTGGTGCGGCTGAACGACCAGCTCGTCTTCGGGACGGCGGAGCGGAAGCTGGCGGTCACGGACGGCACGGCCGCGGGCACGCAGGAGATCGCCGTCTTCGACAGCGCGCCGCGGAGCCTCGCCGCCGTCGGCGGGGAGGTGTACTTCGCGGTCGAGGACGCCGCCGGCGCCGGCAACGGCGGCAGCCCGACCGAGGAGGTCTATTCCCTGCGCAAGACGGACGGCACGCCGGGCAACGTCACGGAGATCGCCGGCGAGCTGTGGACCTGGCCGCGAGACCTGGTCGGCGTGGGCGGATCGCTGTACTTCCGGCTGGCGCCGTACGAGGAGGGAGAGGCCGAGCTGTGGCGCGTCGTCGGCGACGCGGCCGAGATGCTCTTCGACATGTCGTCCGGCGTGAATCACCTGACCCGCGTGGGCGATTTCCTGTACTTCACGGCCGACCTGACTGGCTACTTCCCCGGCGAGCCGGATAAGGAAGGTCTGCGCGTCTGGCGCATCCGGCCGGGAGACGTGTGGGAGCCCGTTTCCGAGCCGGCGCTGACGGGACTCGACATCGACAACCTGACCGCCGTCGGCGACCGGCTGTACTTCACGACGCATGGCGGTCACCGACTCTGGTCCGTAGGCAACGGCGAGCCGGCGGCCACGATACACCTCGATGAGTTCGGCAAGCCGCCCATGGGGACCCTGACGGCCATCGGCGAGTGGCTGTTCTTCACCCGCCAGAACGCCGCGGGCACGCCGTGGGAGCTGCACGCCTACGACGGCACGACGGAGTGGACATTCGACCTTCCTGGCGGGCACACCGACCCGAGCCGCCTGATCGGCCTGGGGGCGACGGTCTACCTCACAGCCGCCCGGGGCGGCAAGTACGCCCTGCTGAGGTACGCCGGGGACGACATCCAGGTCGTGCGGAGCTTCGCCGACCGGCCGGCCAACCTTCACGTCGCAGGCGGGCAGCTCTACTTCACGACGTCCGACGGCCTGTGGACCATCGAGGGGCGCACGCCGGTGCTGTTGACGCCGGCGCCGCCGACCGAGCTCCAGGCCCTCACGCCCATCGGCGAGAAGCTGTACTTCGGCGTCACGGACCTGTACGTGGCCACCGGGACGGACGTGCAGAAGGTCGAGACGATCGGCCCGTTCTCTTTGTCGCTGACGGTCGAGGTGCTCGAGGAGGAAGGCGACGGACAGGCGGGCGCGTCGGACGCGACGGCCGCGGGCCAGGTTGCGTTCGACGACGCGATTCTGCTGGACTCCGTCTCCGGGCGCATCGAGATCGACCTGACGGACGGCATGCGCGAGCTGCTTGCCGCCGGGAAGACGCGCGCAACGCTGCGGATCGGTGCCGCCGGCGCGGGCGTGTCGCTGGACGTCCGGCGGGCCGGCCACGGCGGGCGGACCGGCCTGGAGGCCGCCCTCCCGCGGCAGGAGGGCGTCCTGGTGGACGTCTACGACGCCGATGGCGGGCTGCTCGCCGAGGGGCGGGCGATCGTGGACACGCGGGCCTACGAGGCCGGCACGTACTACCTGCGCGTCCACAATCCCTTCGTCGGCGAGACGGCCGGCCCCATCCCGTTCGCCGTGGAGGTCGTCCCGCCCGATCCGGGCGCGACCCACGCCGCGTCCGACCGCGACGAGATGCACGGAGGCGACGGCGACGACCTGCTCATCGGGCGAGGCCAGCTCGACCGCATCTTCGGCGAAAGCGGCGACGACGCCTTCGTCGCCGAGGTGATCGAGGTCTTCGACCTCGCCGGCGGCGAGGTCCGCCGGGACCCGCCGGCGTACGACCACAGCAGCATCCAGCCGCGCCCGGCCGACCCCGTCGTCGACGTGCCGGATGCCGCCCTCACCGGGCGGCTCGCCGAGGCGCTCGCGATTCCCGTCACCACGTCGTACGCGGGCGCGCCGCTCGTCCGCCTGCCGTTCTACGCGAGCGAGCTGAACACGATCACCCGCCTGGACGCCTTCGACGCCGGGATCGCGGACCTGGCGGGGCTCCAGTTCGCGACCAACCTGCGGCAGGTGAACCTGGCCGGCAACGCGATCGGGGACATCGCCCCCCTCGGCGCCGGGCGCGACCGGGCCACCGGGGCGCCCGTCGGCCTGTTCCGCGTCGAGCACCTGGCCCTGGACCGCAACGCCATCGACGACGCCGGGCCGCTGGAGCTGCTGCGGCGCCTGGAGCGCCTCAGCCTGGATCACAACGCCGTCACGGACGTCGCGCCGCTGGCGGGCCTGGGCGCCCTGGACTTCCTGAGCCTGGACGCCCAGGACGACCAGGGGCAGCTCCTCGCCGACGTCGGCGACCTGGCGGGCCTGAGGGGACTCCAGTGGCTGAGCCTCTACGGCAACGCCGTCTCGGATGTTTCGCCACTGGCCGATCTGCCTGGCCTGCGTTGGCTCTACCTGCACGACAACGTGATCCGCGACATCGAAGGGCTCACTCGGCAGCGGCTCGTTGACGACGGCGACGCGGGCTACGCCGAGACGGGGGCGGACTGGCTCGGCAACCTCCATCCGGTCAGCGGGGCCTTCGAGGCCGATTACCGCTACCATCCCCCGACCATCGGCGAAGAGGGAACGGCCACGTGGACGTTCGACGACCTCGCGCCGGGCGAGTACGAGGTGCTGGTCACCTGGCCGGCGCACCGCAGCCGCGCCGTGAACGTGATGTACTCGGTCTACGAGGACGCCGGGTGGCTGGGCGACTACGAGGTGGACCAGACGCTGCCGCCGGCCGGCGAGCCGCTCGGGGGGCGACCGTGGCAGAGCCTCGGCACGTTCGAGGTCGCCACCGCGCCGCTCACCGTGGAAGTGCGCAGCGCGTGGGAGGGCTTCGTGGCGGCCGATGCGGTGCGTCTGGTCGGCGCGCCCGCGCCCCCGCTGGAGGTCCTCACTCTCGACACCAACCCGCTGGACAACCGCGCGCACGAGCTGTTCCTGCCGGAGCTGGCGGCCGCCAGCGTGGCCGTCCGCTACGACGACGACCCCAGCGCCCCCGTGGTCCAGCCGATCGACCCGCAGGCCGCCGACGGGCGGCTCGCCTTCGACGGCATCGACGACGCCGTCCGCATCGAAGGCTTCGCGGGCATTGTCGGCCTGGACTCGCGGACCGTCACCGCGTGGATCAAGACCGCCAGCCCCGCGAGCCAAGCCATCGTCTCGTGGGGGCAGGGCACGACGGGGCACTCGTGGACGCTCGGCCTCCAGCAGGTCGCCCCCGACGAGGCGGTGCTCCGCGCGGACGTGACGGGCGGGCACGTCCGGGGCGCGACGAACCTGGCCGACGGGCGCTGGCACCACGTCGCCGTGAGCTGGGCGGACGACGGCTCGCCCGACATCGCCGATGCCGTGCTGTACGTGGACGGCGTGCCGGACACGGCCACCGGCAGCCAGGAGATCGTTGACACGATAGCGGGCGTGGACGTGCACCTCGGCGTGGGCTTCTACGGCGCGCCGTTCGACGGGCAGATGAACGACGTCCGCATCCACGCGGCGGCCCTGGACGCCCAGCAGATCGCCGACGACATGGACGCGACCTTGACCGGCGACGAGCCGGACCTCGCGGGGGCGTGGAGCTTCAACGAGGCCGACGGCGAGGTCGTTCTCGACGTCTCCCCGCACGAGCGTCACGGCATGCTGGGCGAGCCGGGCCTGGTGGAGACGCAGCCGGAGCGACAGGCCGGCCTGGCCCGCCCGATTCAGGTCGTCGCCGGCGATGCCGACGGCGACGCGGTGTACCTGGAGGCCGAGGCCGAGGCCCCGCTGGCGGTGGAGATCGTGGGCGGGTGGCTCGACGCGTGGGCCGACGCGGGCTTCGCCGGCACGGCGCGCGTGACGATCGTCGCGCACGACCGGCTGGACAAGCTCGGCGATCCCGGCGGGCGGACGGGCACGACGGCGGTCGGCGTGACGGTCAACGACATCGCCGTCTACGGCAGCAAGTACGACGACGCCAACGCCAACGGCGGCCGCGACGGCGGCGAGGCGGGGCTCGAGGGCGTCACCATCTTCAACGACACCGACGGCGGCGGCTGGCCGGAGGACGGCGAGCCGATCACCTACACCGACGCCAACGGCGACTACGCGCTGACGAACGCCGGCCTCGTGGCGATCGGCGGCCCCGTCGCCGTGGTCGGCACGGCCGACGCGCGGGTCGACGGCAAGGTGCTGGCCGCCAGCGTCGACCTGGTCGTCACCGTCGACGGCATGGCGGAGAGCGTCAGCATTCCGGCGATCGGGCCGGCCCAGCCCGCGGTCGTGGCAGCCCAAGGCCCGCCCGCGCTGGGCGAACCGTGCTTCGGCCCGGTCTTCGACATCGCGGTGGCCGACTCGTTCGGCCCGGCCTTCGAGACGATCGGCGACGCGGGAGGAAAAGTCTTCTTCTCCGCCTGGGACATCGTCACTCACCTGAACGACAGGATCCAGGCCGGCAGCCAGTTGATCGGCCGCGTCGAGGCGATCGTGATCACCGAGGGCCCGGAGGAGCTAGTCGCCTTCCGCACGATCGAGGTCGGCTCGCAGGCGCAGCTCGACGTGATGCCGGTGGAGGGCTGCGAGGCGATCGGCTTCATGGAGCCGGGGCTGGCCGTCGGCACGGACGGCTTCAACGCCACGCACGACAACGAGAACGTCGACGACCTGGTGGCCGACCTGAACGCGGCCATCGAGCAGTCCGCCCACGCGGGCAATCTCGTCGCCGGGCGCGAGGGCGACCGCATCACCTTCACGGCGACGGAGGCCCCGTTCGGCGCCACGCTGGAGGTGGAGGACCTCGCCGGCGCCGGCAGCGAGATCGGCTATCCCACCCCGCGGAGCGGCACGGGCACGTCCTGGGTCGTCATCGGGGAAATGCCGACCGAGGAGATGATGCCCGTCTCGCCGCCGGACGGTTTGCAGTTCGTGGTGGTGGCCGGCCTGACGCACGTGGCCACCGGCATCGACTTCGGCAACCAGCTTCAGCGCGGCGCGATCCAGGGCCGCGTATGGGAGGACGCCGACCGCAACGGCGAGGACGAGGGCGAGCCGGGGCTCGAGGGGGTGACGATCTACCTCGACCTCGATCGGGACGGCCGGCTCGACGCCGGCGAGCCCACCACCGTCACCGCCGCCGACAACCTCGCCACGCCGGAAGACGAGACCGGCACCTACGCGTTCCAGGGGCTCGTGCCGCGCGACTACGTGGTCGCCGGCGTGCCGCAAGTCGGCTGGGCGCAGTCCAGCCCGGCCGGGGAGGAGGGGCACTTCGTGACGGTCTTCCCGGGCCACACGGTCGCCGGCATCCACTTCGGGAACTACCAGAGGCCGGAGTTCACCAGCTCGCCGATCACGACGGCCGTCGAGGACGCGGCCTATACCTACTCGATCGCCACCACGCACCCGAACCCGTCCGAGACGCTCACGATCAGCCCGGTCACGCTGCCGGCTTGGCTGGAGCTGATCGACCACGGCGACGGCACGGCGACGCTCTCGGGCCCGCCGGGCAACGCGCACGTGGGCGGCAACCTCGTGGTGCTGCGCGTGGAGGACAGCACCGGGGCGACGGACGACCAGGGCTTCACCGTCACGGTCGCCAACACGAACGACGCGCCGCACTTCACCAGCACGCCCACCCTCTCGGCGCCGGAGGATTCGCCCTACGCCTACGACGTCGCCGCCGGCGACGACGACCTTCTCGCCGCCGGCGTCGTCGAGGCGCTCGCCATCCGCGCCGCCGGCGAGATGCCGGACTGGCTGGAGCTGACCGACCACGGCGACGGCACGGCGACGCTCTCGGGCACGCCGGGCAACGAAGCGCCCGACACCGGGGCCGTCCTGCTGGAGGTCGAGGACGCCGCCGGGCAGACCGACACGCAGTCCTTCACCCTCATGGTGACCGACCGGAACGACCCGCCGACCGTGGCCGCGGCGATCCCCGACCAGGCCGCGACCGAGGATGCCCCGTGGAGCTTCACCTTCGCGGCGGACGCGTTCGCGGACGTCGACCCGGGCGACACGCTGACGTACGCCGCGACGCTGCCGGACGGCTCGGAACTGCCGGCGTGGCTGCCGTTCAATCCGGACGAGCGGACGTTCTCCGCCACGCCCGCCAACGACCACGTCGGCACGATCACCGTCAAGGTGACGGCGACGGACGCGGGCCCGGCCTCGGCGAGCGACGAGTTCGACCTGACCGTCCACAACACGAACGACGCGCCCACCGTGGCGCACCCGATCGCGGACCAGGAGGCGACCGAGGACGTGGGCTTCGATCTCACCTACGCGGCGGACGCCTTCGAGGACGTCGACGCCGGCGACACGCTGACATACGCGGCGGCGCTGGCGGACGGCGCGCCGCTGCCGGCGTGGCTGGCGTTCGACCCCGCCGGGCGCACGTTCGCCGGCACGCCCGCCAACGACGACGTCGGCACCATCCACGTGAAGGTGACGGCCGAGGACGAAGACGGCGAAGCGGCCGACGATGTCTTTGCCGTCACGGTCGCCAACGCCAACGACGCCCCGGCCGCCGCGAGTCCCATCACCGACCAGGAAGCGACCGAGGACGCGTACTTCGAGCTCACCTTCGCCGCCGACGCGTTCGACGACGTGGACGCCGGCGACTCGCTGACGTACGCGGCCGCCCTGGCGGACGATTCGCCCCTGCCGGCATGGTTGACGTTCGACGCCCCCAGCCGCACCTTCCACGGCACGCCCGGGAACGGCGACGTCGGGACGATCGTCATCAAGGTGACGGCGACGGACACGGCCCCGGCCTCGACGAGCGACGAGTTCGGCCTCACCGTCCTCAACACGAACGACGCGCCCACGGTGGCGCACCCGATCGCCGGTCAGGCGGCGACCGAGGACGTACCGTTCGGGTTCACCTTCGCGGCGGATACGTTCGAGGACGTGGACGCCGGCGAGACGCTCACCTACGCGGCGGCGCTGGCGGACGGCTCGCCGCTGCCGGCGTGGCTGGCGTTCGACGGGGCCACTCGCACGCTGAGCGGCACGGCGACGAACGACGACGTCGGGACGATCGCCCTCCAGGTCACGGCCACCGACGGCGCCGGCGCGGCCGCGAGCGACACCTTCGACATCCAGGTGACCAACACGAACGACGCGCCGATCGTCGCGGAGCCCATCCCCGACGTGCTCGCGACCGAGGACGCGCCGCTGCGCTTGACCCTCGCCGCCGGCGCGTTCGCGGACGTGGACGCGGGAGACACGCTGACCTTCTCGGCCGTCCTGGCCTGCGGACTGCCGCTGCCGGCGTGGCTGGCGTTCGACCCGGCGGCGCGCACGTTCGCCGGCACGCCGGCCAACGAAGACGTCGGCACCGTCTGCGTGGAGGTGACGGCCGCGGACACCAGCGGCGCCTCCGTGAGCGATGCCTTCTGCATCACCGTCGAGAACGCCAACGACGAGCCCCGCTTTGTCAGCGCGCCCGGCACGCAGGCCGTCGAGGACGACCTGTACGTCTACGACCTGGCCGCCGACGATGACGATCTCCGCGCCGCGGGAGCCGCCGAAAGCCTGTCCGTCGGCGCAACCGACCTGCCGGTCTGGCTGACGCTGACCGACCACGGCGACGGCACGGCGAGGCTTTCCGGCACGCCGGGCAACGAGCACGTCGGCGGACACGAGGTGACGCTGCGGGTGACGGACGCGGCCGGGGCGGCGGCGGAGCAGTCGTTCCTCCTGGTGGTGCAGAACACGAACGACGAGCCGTACTTCACCAGCACGGTGCCGACGGAGGCGACGGAGGACGCCGCCTGCAGCTACGCGATCGCCGCCGGCGACGGCGACGCCGGGGACGTGCTTCGGATCACCGCGCCGGGGCTGCCGCTCTGGCTGGAGCTGGAGGACTTCGGCGACGGCACGGGGCGGCTTTTCGGCACGCCGGCAAACCGCGACGTGGGCGACAACGCCGTGACGCTGCGGGTGACCGACGCCGCCGGCGCGGGGGCCGACCAGTCGTTCACCATCGCCGTGGCCAACACGAACGACGACCCCGTCGCGGCGGACGACGCCTGGACCACGCCGGAGAACGCGCCGCTCGCCGTGCCGGCGCCGGGGGTGCTGGCCAACGACGCCGACCCGGACGCCGGCGACGCCGTCACGGTGATCGCCTCCGACGCCGCCAGCGCCTGGGGCGCGCCCGTGACGGTCCAGCCCGACGGCAGCTTCACGTACGACCCGACGGGGCGGTTCGACTGGCTCGGGTGGGGCGGTTCCTACCGCGACACGTTCGGCTACACGATCGGCGACGGCCACGGCGCGACGGCCGCCGCCACGGTCACCATCACCGTGACGGGCGTGGGGGCGATGGGCCTGCTGACGTGGCACTCGTACGACGTGACCACGTCGGCCGGGGCGCCGCAAGCCGTCGTCCTGGACGAGGCGTACGGGCTGGCGGCCGAGCTGGAGCTGTACGAGTCCGCCGACGACGGCGGGGTCGCCTTCGGCACGCCGCTGGCGACCTACACGCCGGGGCCGGACCCGGAAAGCGGCAACCAGTGCCGCGTCGAGGGCTTCTGGTCCAACGGCTCGGGGGATTTGCAGTACCCGTACGTGGGCACGAGCACGGTCGAGCGCGGCGCCGACGAGAACGAGACCAACACGCCCTACCCCCGCGGCGTGAGCGACCTCCAGGTCCACCCCCCCGAGAGCGACCACCTGGTCGTGGTGGCGTTCGTCGCGCCGGTCGACGGCCTCTACGCCGTGCGCGACTTGGCCGCCCGCCGCATCGACGACCGCATTCCCTCCAGCCAGGACGTGGTCTACCGCGTCTTCGACTCCGCCGAGGCCGAGGTCACCAGCATGACGGCGACGCTCGACCAGGCCTGGGTGACCGACTCCAACACGTACACGCTCGGCGAGCTGCACGCCGGCGACCGCGTGTACTTCGGCGTGGACCGCGCCGACCACTACTGGTGGGACTCGACGGAGATCGCCTGGACGATCCAGGGCGCACCCGCGCCCGATCCGCTGCGGATCGTCGCGTGGCATTCGTCGGCGGAGCACGCCCTCGGCGTCGGCGAGGCGCTGCTGGAGGCGGGCGACGACGGCGCGTTCGCCGAGCCGCGAGCCGGCGGGCTTCACCGACTGGTCGTTGCGTTCAGCGAACCGATCAATCCGGGCAGCTTCACCGCCAGCGGTGTGCACGTGCGCGGCCTGGACAGCGACGGCCAACCGGTCGACCTGTCCGGGCTGGCCGTCTCGACCGGCGTCCGCGGCGGCGGCACCGTCGGGGTGATCACCTTCGACGAGAAGCTGCCCGACGCGGGACGATACCTGGTGCGGCTGGAGGGGGTGACCGACCAGGCCGGCAACGCCCTCGCGGGCGACAACGACCGGGTCCTGACTGCCCTGGCGGGGGACGTGACCGGCGACCTCCACGTGGACGCCGCCGATCGGGACGCCACCGACGCGCTGGACGGCACCGAGCCGATCGAGGGCGCCTCGGCCGAGCAGGTGCGGGCCGACCTCAACGCCGACGGCCGCATCGACGCCGCCGACGCCGACCTGGTCGACGCCGCCCTGGGCAGCGACGCCCGGTCGATCGCCGACCCCAAGCCGCCGCTGCCGGGCGACGCCAACGGCGACTGTATCGTGGACTTCCTGGACTACATAGCCGTCAAGCGGCACATCGGCAGGAACTCGGCCGGGTGGGCACAGGGCGACTTCGACGCCGACGTCGACGTGGACCGCCGCGACGTCATGGTGCTGCGGCAGAACTTCGGGCAGTGGGTCGACCTCGCCGGACCGGGGCCGCTGGCCGCCGTGCCCGAAGCCCCCGCCGCCTCACCGGCCGGTGACGACGAGGCGCCCTTCGACACGCCGGCCCCCGCGGAGCAGGGCGAACCGGCCCCGGCGACGACGGAGGCCCCCCACGACGCCGGCGCGGGCGATGCCCCGTACGACGTCCTTCGGATCCGGCCGGCGCGGACGGTGTCCCTGCCCAAGGGCAGCTTGCCGGCCGCCGGACCCTACGCGCCCTTGCGGAGGGGCGCCGCGGGCATCGAGGTTGCCCGGGCGTTCGCCGCGCCGGACGCCGGCGGCGCGGGACTGGCCGGACCCCGGCTGATCCCGCGGTTGTGGGGGTCGCTGCTGCGGGGATCGCTCGGACGGGCCCTGCGCGGCGCGAGCTACCGCCGGTAGAGCCGCGCGGCGGCGTCGTGGAGCCACTGCCTGGCGGTGTGGATGGCGGCCTCGTGGTCGAGCCAGCCGCGATGGACCTGCTCCGAGAGGAACTCCGCCAGCAGGCGCTTGACGAGCTGCGTCTTGCAGTACAGCCACTCGATGCAGCGGGCGTCGGAGGCCAGCAGCGTGCACCGGCAGGCGGGCAGGGCCTCCAGGCGGTACTGCATCGTCCGGCGGTACGTGCTGGGGCGGAAGTTGAACCACCACAGCCCCCCGGGCACGACGTTGGGGTAGATCCGCGCCGCCTGGACGATGTCCAGGTTGCTCAGGTTGGCGGCATTGACGAGCTCGAAGGTGCAGCCGGCGTAGAGGTCGAACAGGTCGTGCAGCCGCTCGATTCGGGCGGGGTCGTTGAGGGCGTGGTGACCGTGGGACCTCGTGCGCGGCTCGTACCCCGGCGTCGGGGGGACCATGCCCACGAACACCTGCACGTGGAAGCGCCGGGCGTCGAGCGCGCGAAGGAGCACGTGCCGCAGGTACTCCAGCACGTCGTCCGGGGCGTTCCCCGCGTCGCGCGGCTCGGGGATGGCGGTGCCGGCCGGCATGGGCGTGCGGACCACGCGCCGGCCCTGCCGGGCCTGCGCTTCCACGGCGGCCTCCACCTCGCGGGCCAGTCGGGCGATCTGCTCCCTCTCGTCGCCGCCCGCCAGGGCCTGGCGGACCTCCTCGATCTGCGGCAGCCGGCAGGAGCCCGTCAGGAAGAGCAGGTCCTCGATGTCGGCGAGGCCGTTGTCGCTGACGCGCCCGACCGTCAGGGCGGCCACGTTCACGCGCCGGCAGACCTCGCGCGCCCACCCGCGCCGGCGGCTGGTCTCGGCGATCTTCTCGCTCGCGGCGAGCACGCTGCCGGCGTCGGTGAGCTCGACCTGCCAGAGGTCCTTCAGCGTGGCGCGGACGGCGCGGTTCCAGGCGGTGTTCCGCCCGGCGTGGAAGGCCCGGACGTACGCCTCGGCGCGGTCGCGCTCGGGCAGGGCCATCGCGTCGTCGGGCCAGGGGTAGCCCGCGCCCTCCAGCTCGCGACGGAACCAGAAGTAGTGGCCGAAGTCCCAGAAGCTGCTCGCGGCGAGCGACGCGGCGCCGTCCAGGTGGTTGTGCGTGTCCCAGACGGGCAGGGCAAGGATCTCGGGGAGCAGGCTCTTTCGCGTCACTTGTGGGCTCCGCTGCCGCCGGCGTGAGAGAGGGCCTCCGGCGGGACGAGTTGCTCGGCCAGGCCCGGCCCGGCGAGGCGGACCTGGAGGACGGGCTGTGATCGGCCCCGGCAGGAGTGCGTCAGTTCGAGCGGGTGCAGGCCCGCCTTCAGCGCGATCTTCGCGTCGAACTCCCTCCAGTGGCGGAAGGTCATGGTGTCGATCAGGTCGAGGCCGGCGACGCGAAGCGTGCAGCCGGCATCGGCCCTCGTGGAGAACGTGTAGACGCCCGTCCGCGGGACGCGCAGCAGGCCGCGCAGCTCCAGCAGGTCGGCCCGCCGCCGGCCGCCGGGAACGGGGCCGATCCGGCCGGTGACGCCCCGAGCCGTCACCTTGCCGCCGGCGAGGTAGCGGTACGCCAGCCCCGGCTGAACGCCGGCCGGCGCGACGGGCTCGCACGCCGCCTGGAAGGCCTGCTCGGCGGCGCGCGGCCGCTGCACGCCCGCGGGGTCCGGCACGACTGCCTTGACCGTCGCGGAGCTAGTCAGCACGAAGGGCCCGCCGTAGCGCGTGGATCGCGCCGAGGGTTCGGCGCCGTCGGTGGTGTAGCGGATCTCGCGGCCGGGCGGCGCACGCAGCGTGACGGTGATCCGATCCACGAAGGGCACGAAGCGCTGCATGTCCAGCAGCGACCAGGGCCCGCTCGTCGGCTCGACGACGGGCGTGGCGGCGGTCGCGGCGGCCGCGGCGGCCGCGGCGATGGCGAACCGTTCCTCGCCCCGGAACGTCCGCCACGGCGAGAAGACCTCCTTCGTGGCGCCTTGGGCCATTCGCAGCCCGTGATCGTGTGTGAGGTGGATCCAGGTGCGGCCGGCCTGCCGCTCGACGCGGTCGATCTCATAGGCGTGGGTGACGCGGCCGCCGGCGTGCGTGAGGACCAGCCACGATCCGCGCGGGGCCGTGCCCGCGGGCAACTCGGCCGGCGTGACGAATGCGTCGGAGGCGGCGCCGTCGTACCGCCTCGTGGCGGCCGTAACGACGCCCTCGTGGAACGCCGCCGGGGCCGTCAGTCGGCGGTCCCCGACGACAAGCTCCGTGCTGCCGATCAGCCAGGCGTCGGCCCGGTCGCCCTTGCGGGAAACGAGCCCCAGCCGCCCGCGCATTCGCACGCCGCCGGCTCGCATCGCCCGGACGGCGTCCGGCGAGTACAGCAGCGTGTCCGTCCTGCCGTTGGTCTCGATCGCCAGCGCGACGACGCCTTCGCCGGCCGCGAGGCGCCGCACCGAGGCGATCTTCGGCCCGCCCTGGAACAGGTCGTAGACGGCCACGAAGACGCTCCGCAGCCCGCGAGGTCCGCGCCGCCGCGCGACGAGGTGCGGCATCCACCAGTTGTAGACGTGCTTGTCCCGGTAGTGGCCGGCCTTTCGCAGGGCGGGCGTCTCGCCCAGGAAGACCTCCATGGTCTCGTCGCGGGGCACGTGGATGCGCGTGCCGACCGACGGGTCGTCCCCGGGGGTGAAGGTCACCGTGAAGTCGCGACTCGCGCGGGCCCTCCGGACGTTGCGGAACAGGCCGTAGAGGCTGCTGGGGAAGGCGAACTCGCGGTTGAGCCCGCCGGGCTCGGTCCAGGTCTCGCCCTTCTCCAGCAGGGGATGCTCGCCGGGCATGGGCTTCATCGGCAGGGAGCAGCCGCCGGTCATGTCGCCGTAGACGCTTCCGTGCATGGCGTAGTCGTGCGTGGCGCCGCCTTCGACCTCGAAGACGTCCACGAAGTACGGCGCGTCGAGGTGGGCGGTGTTCAGGACGATCGTCCGCCGGTAGAGCGTCGCGCCGAGCTTCCGGTAGGCCTTGGCGGCGTCGACCTGCACGACGGCCAGGCCCGGCAGGCCGGGCACGTACAGGCGCACGTTGCCGAACGTGTCGCCGCCGTTCTGGTCGGCCCGGTCGATCACGACGGTGTTGTGGCTCAGCGCCGAGGCGGCCCACTCGCGCAGCTTGTTGCGCTGGTAGCCGATGTCGCCGGTCATCTCGCGCCCGTGGGCGTACCAGACGAGCGACAGGGCGTCCCGGTGGGCGTGGTTGGCGCCCTGCTCGGAGAACTGGAGCTGCACCTGTACCTGCCGGCGGCCTCGCCCGTCGCCCAGCACGACGTGCCCCAGCCCGGGCAGCATGCGGCAACGGCTCTCCTTCAGCGGGGGGAAGATCATCTCGACGCCCTGGCGTCCGAGCTCGCCCTTCGGGCCGATCGTGTCGTTGAGGGGGTTCATGTTGCCGTTGGGCAGCGTGCAGGCCGCCGGGGCGTAGATCATGCGCTCGAAGAGCGGCAGGTCCCGCTTCAGGGAGACGTCCTCGAGGTGCACGGCGTCGTGCCGCCCCCGGTAGCCGGGCGGGTCGGAGTAGCCCTCGATCGCCTTGTAGATGCCGTAGATGCCCCTCATGACGCCGTAATGCCCCTGGTTGCCCTCGGGGTGGTGCAGGTCGAACGTGTAGCCGGCCCCCCGCTTGCGGCCGTAGCCCTGGATCACCGTGCTCAGGTAGCGATAGGCCGTGTGCGCGTACTCCGGCTCGCCGACGGCCTCGCCGACCCGGGCGATCCACGCGAAGTAGCCCACCAGGTTGTTGTCCATGTGGTACGGCCAGGGCACGAGCATGGTGAAGTCCACCATCTCGCGGAGCAGGTCGTTCTCGATGCGCCGGGCGACGTCGACGCCCATCTCGCCCGAGAGCTTCCTCAGGGCGGGCCTGTCCTTGATCGCGGCGTAGGCGTTGACCAGGCGCAGGTCGATCTCGCTGATCCAGCACTTCATCAGGCGCCCGTCGGTCCAGCCGTAGGGCAGGTCCCTGCCCGGCGTGCCGTTGCGCCGACCGTCGACCATGCACGGCCCGCCGGTGGAGACGTAGTAGCCGTTGACGCCGCGCCCGCGGTGCAGGAGGTAGTGCTTGTAGCGCCGGGCGAGCGCGTCGAGCAGCAGCGCGGCGCGCCGGGCGTAGACGTCCTTGCCGGTCGCCTGCCAGGCCGCCGCCAGTCGCGGCAGCGCGCGACCGGCCACCCAGCGGTACTGCTGGTTGTCGACGGCGGCCTCGAAGAAGTGCCGCTCGGGGTGGCGGTTGCCGCGGTAGTCGCCCTTGGGCCTGGGCCCGAGGTGATACGGCACGGTGACCTTCTCGCCGAGGAAGTTGAGGAACGTCGCCTTGCGGTCCATCGGGTAGTTCGGGTCGGGGTAGACCGTCCCGCAGACGGGGCACCGCACCTGGTGGGGCTTGGTCGGCGACCACGCCCAGCCCTTCCTCACCGTGCGGAGGTAGAGCCGGCACTTGGGGCAGGGGGCCTCGACGTCCGGGCACTGGTCCGGCACGATCGCCACCAGCTCGCGCTCGCTCATGGCCATGACGTCGCGAACGGCGCGCTCGGCCCTCGGGTCGTCGCGGGCCGCCGCGGGGGCGGCCCGGCCGACGGAACAGGCCGACGCGATCGCAAGCAAGGTGACGAGGGTCCGACTGGTCCTCATGCGCTGGTCCTGGTGCCGGCCGCCCGGCGGACGTCCGGCAGGGCTCGGGGGGATTCGGCTTCGGGCGCTCTTCGCCGCGCGAGGCGGCGGCACACTTCGGCGTCGAGGATACCAGTCCAGCCCGCTCCCCAGGAACCCCCAAATCACGAGCCGCGGGCCCGCCGGCCCGCGGGACGGGCGGCGGCGCGTTCGGGCGCGTCCTCGCCTGCCGCCTGCTCAGCCAAGGCGCTGCCAGCCGATGGGGGTCTTCTTCAGGGCGTAGCCCATCTCCCGCAGGTAGTCGCCGTAAAGGACCTCCCAGTGGAAGCCGGTCATTCGCTCGGCCAGAAGCTGGTCCTCGACCTTGTACGCCACGTCGATCTGCGACCGGCAGATCGGCAGGAACGGGGCGTCGGCGATCTTCCCGGGCAGGCCGGTCCACCTCGTCGCGGCGAAGTCGGTCATGACCAGCGTGACCTCCTGGCCCTTGCGCATCTCGACCTTCGGGGCCGCGCCGTAGTCGCTCTCGAAGTGCGTCACGATGCGGGCGGGCTCCAGGTCCTTGCCGTTCATCCGCCGCGGGGCGGTGCAGTGGGCCAGCGTGATGACCCCGTCGTGCGGGTAGGTGGGGTCGTTGAGGAAGTTCGGTCGGCCGGAGATGCAGCTCAGGAGCACCCCCGCCGGGATGATCACAAAGTCCGACTCGCAGAAAGCCATGTACCCCGCGTCGTTCAACGTCGAGAGGGGCAGGCAGGCCGTCGTCTTCGAGATGGGCATGATCGTGCCCATGCAGTGATTGACCGTGAGGGCGTTGGCGCCGGCCTTGGCCATCAGGGCGCGGAAGACCTGCTCCAGCACGAAGGCGTTCCGGACGAAGTCCCGGCCGGTCTCGAGCTTGACGGTCTTGTCGTCGAGGTACGCGGCCGTGCGGTCCTCGGCGAGCTTCAGCGCCTTCTTGTCGGTCATGGCCGCCCGGAGCAGCTTGGCGAGGTCGGGATACGCGACTTCGTGGATCTCGTACTTCCACTGGTTGCGGCAGTGGTCGGGCGCGGGCCGGCCGCTCGGCCCCCAGCCGCTGGCGCCCCCGATCGCGACGATCTTCGTGCCGAGGGCGTTCTTGAGCCCGCCGAGGGCGCGCAGGCGCCATTGCAGCTCGGCCGGCGAGTCGACGACGACGTCCTCGTAGTCGACGCCCTCAACCGCCAGCTTGTCGGTGTGCTGGCGCAGGTAGCGGGGGGAGATGATCTCGTACCACAGGTAGACCGGCCCGGAGCGATGCCGGCAGAAGAAGATCACGTGCTTGCCCGTCTTGACGACCGGGTCGAACAGGCCCATCCCCCCGCCGGCGGCGTAGATGACGTAGACGTCGGCGTCCTTGGCCGCGTCGAGGGCCTTCTGGATGTCGTTGGCGCTCCGGGCGCGGGCCACGTCGAGGAACCGGACGGGGAAATCGGCGCCGGTGGCGAGCTTTCTCAGCTCCCCGCCGATCCGCTTGACCTCCGCCTCGGCGTGCTGCTCGGTCTGGATGCCGCCCCAGGAGCGCCAGCTCGTCTGGTTGCGCCGACGCGGGATGGCGTACGTCAGGATCGGCTGGACCACCAGCTCCTTGCGGGCGGGGGGCCGGGGGAGGCCCGGGTTCTCGCCCGCCAGGGCCGGCCAGGACAGCCCCGTCATCGCCACGCCCCCCAGTGCGACGGAGCCGGCCTTCAGGAAGTCGCGGCGGGACAGCTCGCCCGCGCCGCAGCTCGTGCACCCGCAGCAGCCCGAGTGCGCCGCCTGCCCATCGTGTTGCTCGTATGCTGCCATCGTCGGGTCTCCTTGGTCGATGCCGGAAAGGGACGTTCGCCTGGAAGCGGCCCGGATTCTAGCCGACGAACCCTGCGCCTTGCACGCACCATCCGCCGCGGGCAAGATGGCCGGGGAAGCCGCCCGGATCGTCGCCCCCGGGGGAGAAGGAGAAGGAGACAGCGATGAAGACGCCTCGGGTCCTGCCGACCGTGCTCCTGGCCGCTGCGTCCGCCTGCTCGGCGGGCGAGTGGCTCTCCGCCGACCTGCCGTCCGGAAGGGCGCCGTTCGCGCCCGTCTCGCTGTTCTGGTTCCGCGTCGTTCGCAGCCCGGTGGTCTACCGCAAGGTCGTGGACGTGCCGGCCGGCACCGACCGCGCAACGGGCCTGCTGAGGACCCGCGGCTACGTCTACGTGTGCGTCGACGGCGAGCAGCTCTACGCCTGGGGCGCCGCGAAGGACAAGCCCGAGAGGACGCCGATCCCCGGCGAGCCGGACCGCCTCCACGAGGTCGACCTGTCCGAGCACCTCACGCCGGGGCGGCACGTGCTGACGGTCAGCGCCCCGGCCGGGAGCAAGGACGCCGGCGGCTTCGTCCTCGACGGCGGGCTGTACGAGGGCACGACGCGCCTCGCGACCCTGACGAGCGATGCCTCGTGGACGGCGACCGTCTTCCGCCCGACCACGATCCTGGAGGACCATGCCGTCATGACGCCGGGCTACGACGGCAGGGCCCGGCGCGGCGTCTGCACGCCGGCCATGCCCGCGACGGTCGTCGGCGGCAAGTGGACCGCCTCTCAGGACGC
>CAZXOC010000046.1:28663-34087 GCA_964642165.1 uncultured Planctomycetaceae bacterium
CGGCACGTCAAGGTGGCCCCCATCAGCCCGGCGACGGACGAACTGCGCCGCAAGCTGATCGCCAGGGCCGTCGCCCACCCGCTCAACCGCCTCAACGAGAGCCGCTACGACCGGCTCGGCTGGCTGCCGCATCCGCACCTGACCGACAGCGACCTCGGCCGCTGGGGCATTCGCGTCAACCCCGTCACCGGGCCGACCAAGCTCGTTCTGAGCCCCCGATGGCGCTTCCGCACCGACCCGCGCGACGCCGGCCTCCAGGAGCTTCGCCACACGATCGGCTACAACATCGAGGGCCAATGGCCGCGGATCGACGGGCGGCAGAGCTGGACGAAGAACAGGGCCTTCGCGAACTACAAGGGTATCGCCTGGTACCGCAACCACGTGCACGTCCCGGCCGAATGGGCCGGCAACGACGTCACGCTGCGGATGCGCGTCGCCGGCAAGGCCCGCCTCTGGGTCAACGACCGCGAGGTCACCCGGCGCCGGTACGCTGATCCGCGCGCCTTCACTATCCCCGCGCGGGCCGTGGCGTTCGGCTCGGACAACCTCATTGCGGTCCGCGTCGTCGCCGACGGCGCGCAGCGCGGGCTGTCCGGGGAGACGGAGGTGAGCTGTCCGTCCCTCGATGGCCCCGGGGCCGGGCGCACGCCGCCGGTCCGGGTGCTGGCCTCGCCGCTGTCGCCGTGCGTCGCCCTCCTGCCGCAGCTTCTTCCGCCGGGCGCGCCCGGGCCGATCCACGTCCACCACGCCGGCCGCGCGGAGCTGCTGCTGCCCGGCGGCAAGTGGACCCGGCGATACGAGGCGCGCAGGGACGGCAGGCTCTCGGCGAACTGGGTCCTCCTGTGGCTGACGCCGGCGGCGCCGACGGGCCCGGAGCGCCCCATCCTGCTGGTCTTCGAGGGCAACCCGGGCGCCGTCGAGTGCGCGGAGGGCGTCACCAGGATCACCCCGAGCGTCCGCTTCGGCAACCGGGTCCTTGCCGTGCGTCCCTGGGCGAAGGCGCTGCCTCGGAAGACGGACCCCTCCGTGCGTCGCCAGGCGGCGTTCTGGTCCCGCGCGGCCATGGCCATGCCGGTGAACTACATGTCCGTCACGCGCGTCGTCAAGCCGGGCAAGCCGTGGGAGCAAACGACGGTCGACCGCGTCCCCGCCGGGCCGGTCCTCGAGCACACCGTCTTCTACGACCACCTCGAGACGAAGGACGCCTGGGGCACGAGGCCCCTGAAGATCGCGCCGGTGCCGGCCCTGTGCAGCTTCGCGATGGACACGAACTTCCGCGGCCTGGAGATCGAGGATCGCGGGCGGGTACAGGTCCTCCAGGACGGCGGCTTGGCCGCACCCTACCGCGGCGTCGTCGGCGTCGATCGCGTGACCTACCGCTACCCGATCGAGCCCTGGCCGCGGCTGGTGGGCTTCACGAGTTGGATGTTCGCCGGGTCCGACACGGGCGTGCTGGGCAACGAGCGGGAGATGGAGATCATCGCCGCCACGGGCGCCAACAGCTACCGCCCGCAGAACAACTTCTCCGACGAGCGCTCGCCCCACTACAAGGGCGACCCGCGCACGCGGATCCAGATCATGGCCGACTTCTGCCGCGCCCAAGGCGTGAACTTCATGAACAACATCGACCAGACGCTCGGCGCGAAGCGCGAGGAGGTCCGCGCGGACTACCGGCGCTGGGTCGAGACGCGCCTCTTCCCGCACTACGACAAGCTCGTGCCGCAGCTCGCCGGGCGGGCGTTCTGGGAGGTCGCCTACGACCTGATCAACGAGCCGTTCGACCACCAGGCCCCGGCCTACAACCGCGTCACGAAGGAGCTGACGGCCCGCATCCGTAAGCTCGACCGCCGCCACCTGTGCTACGTCGAGCCGTGCCAGGCGTGGGGCGCCATCCAGCAGCTTCGCCTCATCGAGCCGACCGGCGACCCCCTGACGGTGTACAGCTTCCACGACTACAACTTCCGCATGAAGACGCCCGAGGACCGCTGGCCGACCGTCGAGCGCGACGTCGGCGACATCTGCCGGATGTGGTGGCCGGCGTTCGAGTTCGCGATCCGCCACGGCGTGGGGATGCACTGCGGCGAGTACGGCGGCTTTCACCGGCCGACCAACGACCTGCTCTGCCAGGCGACGCTGCTGAACGACTTCCTGCGGATCTTCGACCAGTTCGGCATGCACCACCACTACTACACCGGGCGGGGCGTCTACCAGTGGCAGCTCGACGGCAGCCTTCGCCCGAGCAACGTCGTCCGCACCTTCCGCCGCTACGCCGCCCGCCGCGACCTGAACCTCTACTACAGCCGCTGGCCCGACCAGCCCGCTCCGCCACCGCGTCCCTGAGCCGGCCGGGATCGTCACCTCGATGGATGAGCGTCCCGCCCGCGTCCCGGATGTCCGGCGCCTCGAGCCAGACGTACGCGTGCTTCGCCCCGAAGAGGTGTTTCAGCAGCGTTGTCCTGCCGGACCGGCGCGGGCCGGCAAGCTGCATTCCTGCATGGCCAATTCGACGGTCTCGAAGTCAACGATGTGTAGTTTTGTGTCGGTTCGCGCGCGCATTACAATGATAGGATTTAATCTGTTAATGTAAGATCTAACGGAAGTTAAAAGGCCCAAATCTTACGAGTATATTTCGACCTCTGTACAAAACGCCGCCTCCTCCGTAATCTGCACAACGCGGTCGGGAATCCCCCCCCGAAGCGGCCATAGGTCTTGAGTTGGCCAGAGTCGCAACGTCGAGTCCCGCCAGGGACGACTGACCCATCGTCGACCGCGGCGCCGTCACGGCAGGTTGGCGATGGTGCCGTTGGCCCGCTGCTTGGCGGCGCGAATGCTGGTCTCCCACGTCTGCTGGACGGTGGCATTCGTTCCGTGGGCCGTCTGCGTGTCGTACCTTCGGTTGGCCCGGTCGACCCGCGCCTGGATCTGCCGCTCGAGCCGCCGGGCCGCCCCGCGCAGGTTGCGGCACCGTGCCACCGTCAAGGCGGTGAGCTGGTTGTACAGCTCGCGCGCGCCGAGGGCCGTGATGTCGTAATGCCCCTGTTCGTGCCGCAGCAGGGCCGCTGTCTTGCGGCCGCGAACGGCCCAGCTCCGGCTGCGGACGACGCCCAGCCTCATGCGGACGCTCGCCACACGGCAGCCCCCGTCCCGCTGTCGCTGAACGCGGTAGGTGTAGGGGTACTCGGCGCGGATTCTGGCATCCTCCCGGGCGCCCCGGGGCCGCTGCCTCACCTCGCGAAACTCGTGCCATCCGACGTTGTGGTTGAAACCGGACAGGGCCAAGGCAGTGCTCCTTTCCCGCGGCGTCACTCACGTGACGGCCGCTCGGCCGCCTCGCGGCGCGCTTGCGGAGATGGGCTCTCTCCATCGCCGAAGTCTCTCTGGCTGTTCTTCTCCCCGCAGTCTACCAGGGGGCAGGGGACAAAGCTCCCCGATCCTGCTCGACAGCAAGGCGACCTCACGGGGCGGGGATCTCGTAGCTGTACAGGTGCGAGCCGCCGGCGAAGTAGATCCGCCCGTCGAGCAGATCGCCCCCCGGGCCGATCGGCACGGGCGACTTGGCCAGCAGCGTGATGGCGAACGTGCCCGGCGCGATGCGGGCGACGCCGCGGACGAACAGCATGAAGACCGCCTTGTCCGGGCCCGGCACGAACACCCGCGGGCCCTGCTGGTAGTTGGTCGATCCGAAGGCGGCCCGGGTGTCCTGCTGGTGGACGACCTTCCTGCGCGCGGGGTCGAAGACGAAGAAGCGCGCCCGGTCCGCGACCCCGTAGACGAGCCCGCCGGGCGCCGGGCACAGGTCCGTGACCTGCTGTACGCCGGGCAGCACGGCCGCATGCCACGCCAGCCGCTTCGTCGCGATGTCCATGAGGTACAGCTCGGCCTGGCGGGCCTTCTTCTCGCCGCCGGTGCCGGGACTGGTGGTCGTGCCGCCCAGGAGCTTGCCCCCCGGCAGCGCCGCGAGGCTCATCGTGGAATGCTCCGGAAGGATGGCCGTGTGCTCCAGGAGCGTCCGCGCACCGGTCCGGCGGTCCCAGAACAGCAGCCCCCCGCCGGTGTAGCCGTAGCCCGGCGTGCCGGCCAGCACGAGCGTCCTGCCGTCCGGGTGGGCCAGCAGGTCGTGCGGGCGGTTGATGGCCGGCGCGCACTGCGTCAGGAACTGCGGGTTGCCGTCGGCCGCGCCCTTCCGCGTCGCCACCCACGGCCGGGACGGGTCCCATTCCAGCAGGAATCCGCCGGTGTAGCCGCCGACAAAGAAGCGCTCGCCCTGCCGCGCCACCGTGTTCCACTGGCCGTAGCTCGCGCGGTTGGTCCACGCGTCGCTCTTCGGGTCGTAGCGGAAGAACCGCATGGGGAACGCCGTGCCGCCGCAGATCGTGCCGTCCGGAGCGGCCGCCAGCCCCATCACGTGCGCGCCCTCGCTGTGGTAGTCGAACGTCACGCTCCGGGTGCGCTTCGCCTTGGGGTCCTCCACGACGAGCGTGCGGGTGACCAGGTCGCAGCTTCGCAGCCGCTTGCCGTCGGGAAACGCGCGATGGAACAGCCCCTGGCTGCCGGTGATGACGGGCTTCCTGCGGATGCGCTTCGGCTTGGCGATCTTCCTGGCCCGGCCCTTGTACAGCTCGTACCAGCCGCCGGTAGCGCCGCGGAGGGCCTGGCCGTACACCTTGCCGTCCACGTCGCGGCAAACGTAGGCGGTGCCTCGCCCGCGCTCGCCCGGCGGGATCATCGCCGCGGCTTTGCCCGTCCGGGGGTCGAGGGCGAGGATGTGGCTGGCCGTGCTGCCCACCGCGAAGTAGATCCACCCCGCGTCGTCCGCGGCGACGTAGCGCTGGTACTGGCGCCAGTTCTCCTTGTGCACGTGGCCGTAGTCGCGGAACGCCCGGCTCCCCGGGTCAAAGGACACCACGCCGCTGTGGGGGTACGTCACCGACCAGATGACGCCGCGGTCGTCCTCGGTCATGCCCATGGCCATTCTCGGGGCGGTCTTGCGGCAGAAGGTGAACGCGCGCCGGGCGGGGTCGAACTCGACGAAGTGGCTGTTGAAGTGCGTGTAGAACCGGTTGCCGCTGGAGAGGATCGAGGCGTAGGGGCAGTCGCCCCCGGGCCGGAAGGGCATGGGGAACTCCCGGCTGGCGCCCGTCTCGGCGTCGATCATCAACAGGGCGTAGCCCCCGCGGTGGTCGAAGAGCCACACGAGGACGACGTTTCGGCCGTCGCCGTCGACGGTGGCGACCGTGCCGCGGTGGTTGCTGACGGGCGTGGCGACGCCGTGATGCGAGAAGCCGCCGCCGAGGTCCTCCGTCGCGCCCGCCGCCGCGGGCGCCGTGAGGGCCAGGGCGATCACCATGGGAAGCATCGCTGCCGCCGCTGGCAGCGCACCTGCCGGCGCCGATCCACGTCGCGTACGCACCCGTCGCCGCTCGC
>CAZXOC010000047.1:0-13513 GCA_964642165.1 uncultured Planctomycetaceae bacterium
GACCGGCCGGCAAGCTCACCATCGACGACGGGGCGGCGAAGGCCCTCACCGAGCACGGCAGGAGCCTGCTGCCCTCGGGCGTCGTCGAGGTGGAGGGCAAGTTCACCAAGGGCGCGACCGTCGCCGTCCTCGACGCCCAGGGCAACGAGGTCGCCCGCGGGCTGACGAACTACGACTCCGAGCAGCTCGCCCGGATCAAGGGCCTCCGCACCGGGCAGATCCCCCGGATCCTGGGCGACAAGCCCTACGACGAGGTCATCCACCGCAACAACATGACGATGAGGTGAGGGCGACCCGTCATGCGGCGGCCGGGCGACGCGCCCGTAGCAGCTTCGCGATCACCAGCACGACCAGCCATCCCAGCACGGCCGCCGAGGAGATGAGGAAGACCTTCCCGGGCCCCCAGCGCGGGTCGGCCAGCAGGGGAATGGCCAGGCTGGTCCAGAGCCCGCCGCCCATGATGGGCTCGTGGAGGAGCTGCTTGGTCGCGAAGGCGTCGGCGGCGGGGGACTCGTAGTCGGGGTCGACGACGCGAAGCAGCAGCAGCCCCGTCGCCGTCACGCCCATGGACTGGCCCATCTCGGCGATGGAGCGCTCGAACCAGGCGTCGGGCAGCAGCCGGCGGGCCAGCACGAGGACGCAGAAGACGTTCCAGACGATCCCCGCGCCGATGAGGATCAGCAGGGGGGCGAGCCCGGCGACGAGGACCTCCAGCCGGATGGTCGCGATGGCCGCCACCACGAGGAAGTCCAGCGTGCAGTTCTGGATCCGGCGGATCAGCCCCAGGTCGATCAGCTTGTGGCGGTCGAACTTCTGCTCCCAGATCTGGACGAGGAGCCCGCCGATCATGCAGAGGGGGAACATCGGGATGCTGCCGAACAGGCCGGCCCGGCCCTCCAGCTCCTGCGGCATCTCGTAGAGCCGGTCGATCTGGGCGACGGCCCGCTGGAGGCCGTACCCGATCAGCAGCGCCACGCCCACGAAGGCCACGTGCAGCGTGAAGGACTCGATGGCGTCGGCCTTGACCGTCAGCTTGCCCGCGCTGGGCCGGCGGTCCACGGGAATGATGCCGATGGAGTCGTCCTCGGGCACGGCGCTCGGCCTGGCGCGCCGCGCGATCCACCCGCGGCGGGCGGCGACGTTGATCAGCACCATGCCCACGATGATCGCGCTCATGATGCCCCCGGTGGCGCTGGCCAGGGCGAAGTGCTTCCCGTCCGGCCAGCCCTTCCGGGCGAACGTCTCGGCCAAGCCGCCGGCGGTGCCGTGGCCGCCCTCGAAGCCGACGGGCAGGACGCCGCCGAACATCCGGGCGGCCGGGGTGTCGGGGGCGAGAATCTCGAACGTCCCGACCAGGAGGAACAGCACCAGACCGACGCCGACGACGTACTGCCCCCAGGCGACGACCTGCCCGTAGGCGAGCTGCACGCCGCTGCGCCGCAGGAGGGAGGAGAACCGCGGCAGCGTCACCCCCAGGAACAGGCACGCGAAGACGATGTTGATCAGGAACCCGGGCAGCTTGGCCCAGATGCTCCCCCACCGGCTGATCTCCGCGTGGGCGCTGATGACGGCCTGCGTCCAGAACGGCTCCTCTCCGGGCGGCGGCTGGGGCTGCGGCGCCGTCGCGGGTCGGCTCGCGGCGGGCTGGGCGGCCCCCGGCCCGGGCGCCGTCACGGCGCCGTGCCAGGCGTTGAGTCCCTGCACCGCCGCCAGGCCGACCACCCCGCCGATGACGCACGCCGGGAGGTACAGCCACTGGAGCAGGCGCAGCTTCGTGCGGAGCAACTGGCCCACGAGCAGCAGGAAGCACAGTCCGATGAAGGCGAGCATGCGGTCTCCTGGTCGGCGCGGCGTGGACGGGCCCCGCGCGGCGGGACCGAGGATAGCGAGCCCCCGGCGTGGAGGCAAGCGGGCGCACCGGCGAGCCCCCGGGGCCGCGAAGCCGCCCGCGGGCCCCGGGCTTCGGGCTTCGAGGATCCGGCAGGCGACTCAGGGACGCCGGGTCGCGCCGGCTACTTGGGGCCCAACGGCACGTGGATGGTCTCGGACGTCTTCGTGCCGCCGCTGGGGGAGTGGTACCGCGCCAGGAGGGTGACGCTGCCGGACTTCGGGCACCGGTCGCCCCAGCCCAGCCTCACGCCGTAGCCCCATCCGACGAGGGTCTTCGCCAGGCGCCTGCGCAGGCCGTCCCCCTCGTACTTCCAGACGTGGAGGGGCGGCTCGCGTTCGATCTCCCGGGGCCCGGCGCGGCCCTCGTAGAGCGCCATCTCCAGCGTGCCGGCGATGGTGACGGCGAGGTCCTCGTCGAGCCGGAAGAAGTGGATCTGCGCCTGGAGGCCGTCCGGCCCGGGGAGGTTGTCCCAGTTCACCGCCGTCGGCGGGGTCAGTTGCACGATGATCTCATCGACGTCCTCGACGGGCCGCGGCGGCTTGCTCGGCACGCGGACCTCGCCCGCGCCGGTGCACCCGCTCGCCGCCGTCGCCGCCAGGATGCAAGCGACGACCGTCCATGGTCTCATGGCGTACGCCTCCGTGCTTGGGTTGCCTCGTACAGGCGGTCGAGCCGGCTCGACCGGGCCAGTTCCTTGGGCCGGCCGGCCGTGACGCGCCGGACCTTCGGCAGCTCCCACGGCAGCCTGGCGGACCGGCCGAACGGCTGCGTCGCCGGCTGCGCCGCGGGCTGCGTCGCGGACCCCTCCCCGTCCTTGGGGGTGGCCTGCTCGAAGTACCCGCCCAGGTGCTTCTTGAGGTAGTCTTCCACTTCCTCGCGCTTGAAGTTCCGGATCTGCTTCATCCGCTCCAGTTGCTCGTCCGTGACCCGATCGGACTCGGGGATGGTCCGCATCACGTGCGGCGTCAGGATGATCAGCAGCTCGGAGCGCTCCTTGACCGTGTGGGTGGTACGGAACAGCTCGCCGACCCACGGCAGGTCCCCGAAGAACGGGACCTTCCGGACGATGTCCTCGTCCTTCGTATCGATCAGCCCGCCCAGGATGATGGTGTGGCCGTCCTGGACGGTCACGGTCGTCTCGGCGGAACGCCGGTCGATGATGACGGCCTCCACGCCCTCGCTGATCGTCACGGTGGAGTTGCTCAGCGCGCTGACCTCCGGATTGACCTCCATCCGGACGAAGCCCTCGGGGTTGATTCGCGGCGTGACGTTGAGGATCACGCCGACGCTCTCGTACGTGATCGTGTTGATGGTGGTGCCCTGGTCGGTGACGCGGCTCTGGGTGATGAAGGGCACGCGGCTGCCGACGTCGATGTTGGCCAGTTGGTTGTCGGAGGCGAGGATCTGCGGGCGGGAGAGGACCTCGAGGCGCCCCTGCTTCTCCAGGGCGCGAAGGAAGAACCGCAGGTCCCCGGCGGCGACGGAGAGCGTGAACCCGTCGGTGGCGGCCGAGACGCCGAAGTTCGTCCCGCCCGTCGCGCTCTTGCGGAAGTGGTCCCACTTGGTCTCCAACTGCCACTCGATCCCGAGCTCCTCGTCGTCGGTCAGTCGGACGGCGGCCAGCAGCACCTGGACGAGCACCTGCGGCGGGGGCTGGTCGAGCTCCTCGATGAGCGTCTCGATCGTGGCGAAGTACCGCGGGCTGGCCGACAGGAGCAGGGCGTTGGTCCGCTCCTCGGCCACGATGGCCACCTCGCGCTCGAGGAGGCGCAGGGCGGCGCCCATGCCCGCCGTGCCCAGCGTCTGCGTCAGCCGTTGGCGCTCCTGGTCGAGGAAGTTCTGCATGGCCGTCTGGATGTCGATGGCCTGGGCGTTCCGCAGGCGGTAGACCTTCGAGACCCGCTCCTGGGCGGGGCTGGCGTCCAGCTCCTCGATGACCTTCGCGGCCAGCTCCACGTAGCGCTTCGTGCCGCCGATCAGCAGGCTGTTGGTCCGCACGTCGACCGTGACGTTCAGGGCGTCCTGCTCGGACGAGCCGATCGTCGCGCTGGCGGTCTCGCCGGCGGGCCGGGTCGTCACGAGCGTGTAGCTGACGGCCTTGGCGCCCTGGGCTCCGGCCTGGAGACGGAACAGCTCCGTCAGGACGGTCACCATCTGCTGGGCATCGGCGTTCTTGAGCGTGAAGACGCGGATCTCCGCCATCCGCGGGCTCGTCGAGTCCAGCGCGTGGACCAACGCCTCCAGCAGCGGCATGTTCCGCACGGGCGCCAGCACGATCAGCGCGTTGCTCCGCGGGTCGGGCGTGATCAGCACCCCCTCCTGGAGCGCCGTGGCGATCAGCTCCTTGCCGTCCTTGGTCCGGCTGATGAACTGGAGCAGCGTCTGGCGGTTGGGGCTCTTGGCCGTCAGCGGCTGGGGCTTGTTCGTCAGCGTGCTGGTGAGGATCTGCGACAGCTCCGCGGCGTCGGCGTAACTGAGCGTGAAGACGCGGATCTCCGAGACGTCGGTCAACTGCGCCTTGTCGAGCTGCTTGATCAGGTCGGCGATGCGTTTCAGGTCGGCCGGGCCCGCCGAGACCACGATCGTGTTCGTCCGCTCGTCCACGCCGATGGTCACGGGCGCGGCCCCCGCGACGGCGGCCTGGCCCTGGTAGAGCGTCTGAAGCGTGTTGGCCACCTGCGTGGCGTCGGCCTTCTCGAGCGTGAAGCTCGTCAGGGCGCTGCCGGGCTTGGACTCGGCCTCGTCGAGCTGCTTGATCAGCGACTCGGCCAGCTTCATGTCGTGCGGGCTGGCGCCCACGATCAGCGTGTTGGCGCGGGCGTCGGCGATGACCGTCACGGGGTCGCGGGTCTGTCCGCGGGTGACGCGCTGGGTGAACAACTGGTTCAGCGTCGGCTGGAGCGTGGTGGCCGTGGCGTGCTTGAGGCGGAAGACGCGGAACTGCGTGGCCGCGACGATGTCTTCGGCGTCGAGCTTCTTGAGGATCTCCTCGACGGCGGCGAAGCCCTCGCGGCTGCCGGCGACGAGCAGCGTGTTGGTCCGCGCGTCCGGCACGAAGCTCATCTGGAGCGCCCGCCCGGAGCCGCCGGCGTCGATCTCCGCCTGGCGCTTGGCGTCGAAGAGGCTCTGGAGCGTCGGGCCGAGCTGCGTGGAGTCGGCGTTCTTGAGCGTGTAGAGGCGCAGGTCGCCCAGGGCGCCGAAGTCGCCCGCCTCGTCGATCTTCCGGATGATCTCCTCCAGGACGGCGAAGTTCTCCTTGCTGGCGGAGACGATCAGCGAGTTGGTCCGCACGTCCACGACGATGGCGACCTTCTCCCGCGCCGCCAGGGCCGGGCTCTGCTGGGCCGCCAACGCCGCACCGGGCTTGTAGAGCCCCTGCTGGACGAGGCTCTGGAGCATCGTCGCGATCCGCTGCGCGTCGGCATTCTCCAGCGGATACAGCCGCACCACGCCGGTCTCCATCGGCGGCTCGACGTCCACCTTCTTCAGCAGATCGTGGATGAGCTTGAGGTTCTCCTTGCTGGCCGAGACGATCAGCGAGTTCGACAGCGAGTCCGTCGCCACGTCCACGCGGTCCTGCGGGGCGGGCGTCGCGCCCGGGGGCGTCATGCTCTGGAGCCGCGCCTGGAAGATCTGCTGGATGGACGGCCCGACGACGCCGGCGTCGTTGTGCTTCATCGGGATGACTTCCAGCCGCACCGCCGGGTCCGTCAGCTCCACGTCGAGCTTCTTCAGCAGGCTGACCAGAATCTTGCTGTCGTCGGCGTTGGCGGCGACCAGCAGCGAGTTGGTCCGCAGGTCGGGCAGGATGATGGGCTTCTGGCGCTGGACCTCGGGCGTTCGGGCGGCCTGGTAGCGCTGGTTGAACAACTCCACCAGCGTCGTCGAGAGCGTCCCGGAATTGGCGTGGACCAGCGGGAGGAGCTGGATCTGTCCGCCCAGCGCCGGCGCGGCGGCGTCGAGCTGCTGGGCGAGGCTCTTGACCAGCTCGAAGCCCTCCTTGCCGCCGCCGACGATGAGACTGTTGCTGCGGGCGTCGAAGGAGATGAGCATCCGCAGCGCCTCGGCGTCCTTGACGCCCAGGGCGGCCTGGCGCTGCACGCGCGCGTCCATCATCCCCTGGAGCGTCGGGGCGAGCGTCTGCGCCTCGGAGTTCTTCAGCGGGATCAGGCGGACGTCGTGCATCGCGATGGTCGCCTTCGTGTCCAGGCGCTTCAGCAGCGTCTCGATCACGCCGTGCGTCTTGTCGCTCGCCGAGATCACCAGCGCGTTCGTGCGGTTGTCCACGGCGATGGTGGGCCGGTCCTCCGGGCGGATGAGCTGGGCGTTGGGGCCCGTGTGCAACTGGTCGAGGATCGTCTGGACGGCCGGGGCGTCGGCGTTCGCCAGCGGGTAGATGCGAACGGTGCTCAGGCTGCCCGCCCCGGGGATGTCCATCGTCTGGATCACGTCGGCGATCAGCGGCATGATGTCGCTGCGCGCGGCGACGATCAGGATGTTGGTCGCCGTGTCGGCCTGGATCGTCAGCGCGGGGTGCGTCTTGGCGTACTTCGACTCCTTGGGGAGCTTGTCCTTCAGCGCCGTCCGCAGGCGGGTCACCTGGGTGCGCAGCCCTTCGGCGCCGGCGGCCTGGCCCGTGGGGGGCTGCTCGCCGAAGACCGCCTGGAGCAGCGGCAGCATCCGCGAGGCGTCGGCGTGCTGCAGCTTGAACAGCCGCACCTCCGTCACGATCTTGCCGTCCTCGCGGTCCAGGTCCTTGACGACGAGCTCGGCCAGGGCCAGCGACTCCTCGACGCCGCTGAGCACCAGCGTGTTGGTCCGCACGTCCGCCGAGACGTTCAGCGGGTAGACGAGGGCCTTGCCCCGGCGGGTCGCGGGCACGGCATCGCCGGCGACGCTGCTGCCCTCCCGCCCGGCGAGGCGCTGGCCCTGCGTGAAGATGTCCTGGAGGACGGACTGCACGCTGGTGGCGTCGGCGTTCTCGAGGTGGATCAGGCGCACGTTCGCCCCCTCGGCCAGCGGCACGGTGTCCATGATCTCCACGATCGCGCGCATCGCCTCGAGGTTCTCCGGCGTCGAGGAGATGATCAGCGAGTTGGAGCCCTGCTGGTTCGACTGGATCGGGTCGGCGGTGATCTTGATCGGCTTGGTCAGGTCCAACTCGGGGATCTTCTCCTTCACCGTGCTGCGGACGCGGAGCAGGCGGATCTGCTGCTGGAGGGCCCGCGCCTCGGGCGTCATCTGCCCGTCGGCGCCGGGCTGGATCATGTCCGACAGCACCTCCGCCAGGCGCGTGGCGTCGGCCTTCTTCAGCGGGATGATCAGCACGTCGACCTTCGCCTGCGCCGGCGGCTTGTCCAGGGCCTGGATCACCTTCTCGATCTGGTCGAACAGCGTGCCCTTGGCCGTGACGATGATCGACTTGGTCCGCTCGTCCGCCTGGACGTCGATCGTCTCCTCCGGGTTGAGCTTGCGGATCTGGGCGAGCATCTGCTGGAGCGCCGGCAGGACCTTCGTCGGCATGGCGTTCTCGAGCGGGTAGATCCGGAACGCCAACGGCGGGGCCACCTCCTCCTTGTCCAGCTCCTCGATGAGGTGGGTGACCTCCTTCATCTTCTCTTCCGCCGCCGAGACGACGATGGCATTCGTCTGCGCCAGGGCGGTGACGGTGACCTGGTCCTCCGGGCGCGGCGTCACGCCCCGGATGGGGCGGTACATGCTGGTCAGCGCGGCGGCCACCCGCGTGTTGTTGGCCCGCTTCAGGACGAAGAGCTTGGGCTGGTGCTTCGCCGCGGCGGCGGCCTTGTCCAGCGCCTCGGCCAACTGCTTGATCACCTCGTAGTCCTCGTCGGAGGCCTGGATCAGGATCGCCCGCTGCTGGCCCAGGACCGAGGTCTGCACGCGCCCGGCGCCGCCGGAGGCCGACGTGCCGGTGCGCGTCCTGCCGCGCGGCGCCCGCACGCCCGCCGGTCCGCGGCTGCCGCTCGACGAGGGGTTGAAGAGCTGCTGGATGGCCTTCTCCACCTCCTCCGGATCGACGTTCTTGAGCTGGATCAGGCGCATCGTGCCGCGAGCGGGCTTCATCTGCTCGATGTCCGCCACCCACTTCGAGACCGTCTGGAACATGTTCTCGGTGGTGGCGATGAGCAGGGCGTTGGCCCGCTCGTCGGCCGTCACCGCCAGCGCGTCGATGCTCTGGCGGTTGGCGCGGGCGGCGCGCTCCTGCTGGCTGTAGAGGTCCCGCACCATGCCCGCGACGGTGTACGCGTCGCCCGTCTTCAGCGGCACGACGTGGACCTTCGAGATCGTCTGCTCCGTCGCCTGGTCGAGCTGCGTGGCCATCTGCATCACTTCGTCGACCTGGGCGCTCGGCCCGGAGACGATCAGCGCGTTGCTGGCGTCGTTGGCCGCGATCGTGACGGCCTGGGTGGCTGCCGCCGTCGTCCGCCGGCCCCGAGCGGCGGCCGCCCCCGAGGCGATCTGCGTCAGCACGGTCGCCAGCTCGGACGCCTTGGCATGCTTCAGCAGGAACATCTCCGTCCGCACGCCGGCCTGCTCCGTGTCGAGCTGCGCCAGCAGGGATTTCACCTTCTCCAGGTTGACGGAGTCGGCCGTCACGATGATGGCGTTCGTGAACGTGTCGGCCACCACCGTGACCAGGTCGTCCGGCGTGACCCGCGCCCCGCGCTGCGGCGCGAAGGCCTGCGACAGCGACGCGGCGATCAGGTCCGCCTTGGCGTGCTTCACGGCCAGCAGCGTCCGGGTGGCCTTGCCCGTGGGCACGTCGAGCTTGGCCGCCAGCTCGCGGATCTTCTCGAACGTCTCGTCGTCGGCGCGCACCACCAGCATGCGGGAGTCGGGATCGGCCTCGATGATGACCTTTTCGCGGCCGGTCGTCGTGCCGACTCGCCGCGTCCGCCCCGTGCCCGTCGCGCCCCCGCCGCCCTCGAAGAGGCGATTCAGCACCGCCGCCACCTGCTGCGGGTCCGCCGTCGTCAGCGGGATCATCCGCACCGGGTACTTCGAGACCTTCGAGACGTCGATCTCCTCGATCAGGGCGGCGATCCGCGGGTGCTCGCTCGTCGGGGCGCGGACGATCAGGCTGTTGCTGCCCCGGTCGGCCGTGATGTTGATCTGCTGCGTCACGCCGCCGGACGGCGCGGCGGTCGTCCTTCCCCGGCCGGTCGCGCCGCCGGCGTTCAGGGCCGTCGTCAGCGCCGTCGCCACGCTCGCGGCGTCGGTGTTCTCGATCTTGTAGACCTTCACGATCACCGGGTCGCCGGTCTGGCTGTCGTCGAACTCCTTGATGACCTTCGCGATGATCTCGTGCTTGTCCGCCGGGGCCGAGACGATCAGGCGCTTGCCCGGCTCGTCCGGGATGATCACGATCGGCGCCTCGCCGCCCGTCGGCGCCGCCCCGAAGCGCCGGGCCCGCGTCGTCCGGGCCGCGGTGCCGGCGACGATCTGCTGCAGGTACGCCGCCGCCGTCTGCACGTCGGCGTTCTTGAGGAGGTACATCTTGACGACGGGCACGGCCGTCGCCTCCGAGGCCTTGTCCAGCTCGACGGCCATCTTCATCACCTGGTCGACCTTGGCCGACGGCCCGGTGATGACCAGGGCGTTGCTCGCGGCATCCGCCGAGACCGTCATGCCCTGGGCCGAAGGCGCCCCCCGCCCGCGATACCGCCCGACGCCGCCGGAGCCGCCGCCCACCTGCGAGAGGATCGGCGCCAGGTCCGCCGCCCGGGCGTACTTCAGCACCAGCAACTCCGTCCGCAGGCCGCTCGTGTCCGTGTCGAGCTTCTCCACCAGCGCCTGGACCTTCTTGAGGTTGTCGGCGTTGGCGGTGACGATCAGGGAATTGCTGTTCCCCTCGGCCACGATGGTGACCAGATCGTCCGGCGTGATGCGCGAGCCGCGCTGCGCGGCGAAGGCCTGCGACAGCGCCGGGGCTACCGCCGCCGCGTCGGCATGCTTCAGCGGAATCAGCGTCCGCGTGGCGACGCCCGTGGCGGCCGTGTCCAGCTTCATCGCGATCTCGCGGATCTTCTCGAACGTCTCGTCGTCCGCCCGGACGAGCAGCATGCGAGCGCTCTGGTCGGCCTCGATGACCACGCTGCCCTTGGCAGCCGTGGGAGGGCTCCAGCGGCCACGAGTGCCGCGTCCGACCATGCCGGCGCCGCCCCCGCCGCCGCCGAACAGGGCGGTGAGGACCCGCGCCACCTCGGTGGCGTCGGCGTTGTTCAGCGGGATCGTGCGGATCGGGTACTTGCCCCCGGGCGCGACGTCCAGCTCGAGCAGCATGGCGGCGATCTTCTGGTGGTCGTCCTCCGAGGCGCGCACGATCAGGGAGTTCGTGCTGCGATCGCCGGTGATGCGGATCTGCCCGGCCGCCACCGTCCCCCCGGCCCCACCGCGGTAGGTTTGGACGGCGCCCGGGTTGAGCGCGTTCAGCAGGGACCAGGCGATCGTCGCCGCGTCGGCGTGCTCGAGGCGATAGACCTTCACGGCGACCGCCTCGTCCGGCTTGAGGGCGTCCATCTCCTCGATCGTTTTGGCGATCAGGACGTGCTTGTCCTCCGGCGCGGCGACGATGATTCGCTTGGCGGCCTCGTCGCCGCGGACGACGACGGGCATCTGGTTCGCCGCGGTGCCCCGGGAGCGCGTGCGGGCCGTCCGCCCGCCGGCGCCGAAGATCTCCTGGAGCGCCTCGACCATCGTGGGGATGTCGGCGTTCTTGACGGGGTACATCTTGACGACGGGCACGGCCGTCGTGGCGGCGGCCTCGTCGATCTGCTTGGCCATCTCCAGCAGCCGCGCCACGTCCTTGTCCGGCCCGGACAGGACGATCGCGTTACTGGAGGTCTCCGCCGTGACGACCACCCCCTGCTGCGGCGTGGCGCCCGGCGACCAGCGCGTGCGCCCGCGGGTGGCGGCGCTGCCCCGTGCGGCCCCGGCGATCTGGCTGAGCACCGTCGCCACTTCCGATGCCCGCGCGTTCTTGAGCACAAACAGCTCGGTCCTGGCCACGCCGGTCGCGTCGGTATCCAGCTTCTCGACCAGCGCCTGGACCTTCTCCAGCCTCGCCGCGCCGGCGGTGACGATCAGGCTGTTGGACAGCGGTTCGGCCACGACGGTGACGGCGTCCTGCGTGCTGGACCGCTGGCCGCGGACCGGCGCGAAGGCCGCCTGGATCGTCGAGGCCAGGTCCGTCGCCTTGGCGTGCTTCAGCGGGAGGATGGTCGGCACGCCGCCGCCGGCACCGGCCTCGTCGAGCTTCTTGGCCATGGCCACGAGCTCATCGACGTCCTTGGCGGGCCCGGAGATGACCACCGCGTTGCTGGACGACTCGAACGCGACGACCACGCCCTGGGCGCCGCCCGCCGTCGGCGTCCGGCGCGTCCGCCCGCGGTAGCCCGACACCCCGCGCGCGCCGCTCCCGGCCGAAACCTGGCCCAGCACGCCGGCGACCTCGGAGGCCTGGGCGTTCTTGAGGACCACGAACTCCGTCTTCGTGCCCCCGACGTCCGCCTTGTCGAGGCTGGTCACCAGCGCCCGGACCTTCTCGAGGTTCAGGGCGTTGGCGGTGACGATCAGGCTGTTGGAGACGGGCTCGGCGACGATGGTGACGGCGTCGTCGGGGTTGACGATCCTCCCGCGGGCCGGGGCGAACGACGCCTGGAGGCCCGGGGCGAGGTCGGCCGCCCTCGCGTGCGTCAGGACGAGGATCGTCGGCGTGGGCTTGCCGGTGGCGGCGACGTCGAGCTCCGTGACGATCTCCTGGATCTTCGCGAAGGTCTCGTCGTCGGCGCGGATGAGGAGCCTGCGGGCGGAGCGGTCGGCCTCGATGATGACGCCGGTCTGGCCCGCCGGGGCGGTGCGCATCCCCCGCCGCGCCCGCGCCGCGCCGCCCGGGCCGAACAGGGCCTGGAGCGTCGCGGCCATCTCCTCCGCGTCGGCGTTCTTCAGCGGGATCGTCCGCACGGGGTACTTCGCCGCCGCGGGTTGGTCCATCTCGCCGACGAGCTTGGCGATCCTGTCATGGTCTTCCTGCGACGCGCGAACGACCAGCGAGTTGCTGCTGGTGTCGGCGCTGATGCGAAGCTGCCCGCCGCCCGCGGCGCCCGTCGGCGTGCGGCGCGTGACTCTCGCGCTGCCGGCGCCGCCGAGGTTCAGGGCGCTGGCCAGCGCCCCCGCGACGGTCTGGGCCTGGGCGTACTCCAGGCGGTAGACCTTCACGGTCACCTTCCCGCCCGGCTGGGCCTCGTCGATGTCCAGGATCACCTGCGCGATCAGCGGGTGCTTGTCCTCGGGGGCGGCGACGATGATCTTCCGGGCGGTCTCGTCGCCGATGATCGTCACCGGCGCCTCGCTGGTCGTCAGCACGCGTCGCGTGCGGGTCCGCGCGGCCGTCGGCGCCGCGGCGCCGGACCCGAAGATCTGCTGGAGCGCCGTCACCACCGCCGACACGTCGGCGTTCTTCACCGTGTACAGCTTCACCACGGGCACGAGCGCCACGTCGAGCTTGTCGATGATCTCCTTGATCTTGGCGAACGTCGCGTCGTCGGCGCGGATCAGCAGCATGCCGGCCTTGACGTCGGACTGGATGACGGCGTCCGCCTTGCCGGACCCCGTGGGCCCGCTGCGCCCGCCCGGACCGCGGGAGCCCCGGGTGCGCCGCACGCTCCGCGTCGGCCTCGCGCCGGCGCCGAACAGGCCGTTCAACAGCTCCGCCATCTGGGCGGCATCGGCCCGCTTCAGCATCAGCACGCGCACCGGGTACGTCGCCTCGACCGGCGGGGCGTCCAGCTCCGCGATCAGCTTGGCGATCCTCTCGTGGTCCTGGGCCGAAGCGCGGATGACGATCGAGTTGCTGCTGCGGTCGGCGCTGAGCCGGAGCTGCCCCGGCGTGTCCGTCGGGCCGCCGCGCGGGCTCCTGGCGCCGCGCCGGATGCCGAGCGTCTCGGACAGGGCCAGCGCCACGCCCTGGGCCTCGGCGTTCTCCAGGCGGTAGACCTGCACGCTCACCAGTTCGGCCGGCTGCGAGGTGTCGATCTGCTCGATCGTCTTGGCGATCAGCAGGTGCTTGTCCTCCGGCGCCGAGACGATGACCTTCCGGGCGAACTCGTCACCGATGACGACGACCGGCGCCTCGCCCGCAGCGCCCGTCCGGCGGGGCCCGCGCCGACTCACCATCGTGGCGGCGGCGCCCCGGCCACCGAAGATCTGCTGAAGGGCCGTGACGATCGTCGGGATCTCGGCGTTCTTGACGTCGTACATCTTGACGACCGGCGTCTCGGCGGAGACCACGTCGAGCTTGCCGACGACCTCCTGGATCTTGGCGAAGGTCTCGTCGTCGGCCCGCACGAGGACCACGCGGGCCTTGGGGTCGGCCTCGATGATGATGCTCTCGAGTTTGCCCGTGGGCGTGGCGCGTCGTCGCCCGGTCGTCGTCCTCGTCGCCCCGCCGCCCCCGAACAGGGCGCTCAGCGTCCCGGCGACCTCGGCGGCGTCGGCGTTCTTCAGCGCGATCGTCCGCACCGGGTACTCCGCCGCGGGGGCCTTGTCCATGTCCTCGAGGAGGGCGGCGATCCGCTCGTGGTCCTCCTTGGAGGCGCGGAC
>CAZXOC010000047.1:13613-20601 GCA_964642165.1 uncultured Planctomycetaceae bacterium
GCCTGGGCCTTGTCCATCTCCTCGATGACCTTCGCGACGAGCTCGTGCTTCTCCTCCGGCGCCGAGACGATGATGAGCCGCCCGGCCTCATCGCCGGCAATGAGGACGGGCGCGTCGCGCCCGCTTTGGGGCCGCGCGCCGCCCGTGGGTCGGCCCCGGCTCGCCGCGGTGATCGCGGCGCGGCTGGAGAAGACCTCCTTCAGGGCCGTTACCGTCGGGGCAACCTCGGCGTGCTTCAGTGGATACATCCGCACCGATCGCGTCAGCGGATGGGACTGGTCCAGCTCCTCGACGATCTTCTCGACGAGCTTCATCACGTCGGACGGGGCGGAGGCGATCACCGAGTTCGTGTCGCGGTTGGAGGTGATGCTGACGGCGGTGGCGGGATCCACCTTCGTAACGCCGTCGACGCCGCGGAGCTCGATCATCTGGCGGACCCAGTCGGCTCGGCGCTGCTGCGGCGTAGGGGTCTTGCTCTTGGACGACGACGGCCGGGGCGTCGGCGTGCGGGCGGACCGCGCCGCCAGGGCGAACAGCTCGTTCAGGTTGGAGGCCACCTCGACGGCGTCGGTGTTCTTGAGCGTGAAGATCCGCACCTCGCTGAGGACGATGGCCTCCTGGTCGAGGGCCTTCACGAGGGGCACGATGATCTCGAAGTCGGTGGGTTTGGCACGGACGACCACGCTGCGCGTTCGCACGTCGGGAACGACCGTGACCTGCGGCTTGGGCAGTTGGATCTGCTGGGGCTGCTGCGGGCGCGCCCCGCTCCCACGGCGGGACGGCTGACGCTGCTGTGGCTGCTGCTGGCGCTGCTGGGGGACACGGATCCTCGGATTGAACAGGGCGTCGATGGTCTGCGCGATGGCGGCGGGGTCGGCGTGCTGCACCCGGAGGATCCGGACCTCCGCCTCGGCGTCCGGGGCGCCGGCGGTGATCTGGTCGATGAACGCCTGAATGCTCTCGAGCTCCTGCCGGGGCCCGAAGAGCATGATCGTGTTGGAACTGCGGTCGACCGAGATCGTGACACGGGGCCTGCGCGCGGCGGGTTGGCTCGCCGGCGCGGTGGTCGGCCTCGTCGCCGGCTGGCTCGCCGGCGCGCGCGGCGCCGACGCCCCCGCCGCGTCGGGACTCGCGGGCCAGGTGCTCGGCAGGTTCGCCGGGGGGAACAGCCGCGTCCCGGCCGGACCGTCCGGCGGCGGCGACGGGAAGATGATCGAGTTGCCGTCGTCCCGCAGGAGGCCCGCGCCCGACGGCGTGTTGCTGTCCTTGATGATGATCTCGGCGTCGGTCATCTGGCTGTAGACGCGTTGGATGATCTCGGCGATGTGGCTGGCGCGGTTCCGCGTGAGCGGCACGATGCGGACGAAGGCCTGGTCGTCGGCGCTGGCGGCCTTGTCGATCTTCCGGATGACGTCCTCGATGTCCTTGAGGTCGGTGTCCTTGGCGACGACGGCGACGGCGTTGGCGAGGTCGTCGGCCTCGATGACGGGCCTGGCCGTGCCGCGCCGGTCGGTGTACATCGCGTTGAGCTTGTCGGCGACGTCCCAGGCGTCGGCGCTCTCGAGGTAGAAGTACTCGACGTTGCGGAGGGGCCCCTTCTGGTCGAGCGTCTTGAGGATCTCCTCGACGACCCTGAAGTTCGCCGCGGTGGTGTGGACCACCAGCGTGTTCGTTCGATCGTCCCCGGTGACGCTGAACGGGACGGCCTGGGCCGCCCGCCCGCGCGTGCCCCCGCGCTGGCGCAGGATGTCGCGGAACAGCCCGTCGATGCTCTTGGCCAGGTCGACGGCCGCCGAATTCTCCAGCTTGAAGACGCGGACCTGCACGGCCTGGCTGTCCCCCTGCTCGTCGAGGTTCTTGATCATCTCGACGACGCCGGGCACTTCGCCGGCCGGGCCTCGCACCAGCACGCTGTTGGAGTTCGGCTCCGGCGTGACGGTGACGGTCTGCTCGGCCCCGGCGCCACCAGGCCGGCGGCGGCTGAACGGACTCGCCTGCGCCGTCCGCGCCGCCAGCGCCGCGTTGATCGACTCGGCGAGCGTGGCGGCCTGGGCCTTCTGGAGCTGGACGATCTCGATGATCGTCTGCGCCCCGGCCTCCTCGCTGTCGAACTGCTTGATGAGCTGCTCGGCCAGCAGGACCTTGGTCGGCGGGCCCTGAACGACGACGGCGTTGCTCCGCGGCATGGCCGCAACCCGGACGGTGCCGGCGGGCGTCGTGGGCCCGCGGCCGCGGAACCGCCCCATCGTCGGGCGGGCGGGCTCGTCGGCCAGCATGGTCTGGAGCATCTCCGCCAGGTCCGTCGCCCGCGCGAACTTCAGCGGGAAGGTCTTGGTCTGAACGGCCAGCGTGGCGTCGGTGGCCTGGAGCTCCTTGATGACCTTCTCGATCTCCTCGAACTGCGCGGCGGTGGCGACGACGAGGAGCTGGTTGGTGACGGGGTTGGCGTCGAAGCGCGGCTGGGGCTCGGCGACGTCGGCGGCCGGCGTCCGCCCGCGCGCGGCGCGGCGGTCCTCGCCGAAGAGCCTCGCCAGCGCCGAGGCGACGTCGACGGCCTTGCTGTTGACCAGGTTGTACGTGCGCACCTGCGTCTGCCAGGGCGTATCCTTGACGTCCAGCTTGGTGACCATCTGGGCGATCTCGTCCATCTTGGACTTGGGCGCGTCGACGACGAGCGCCCGGTCGCCGGGAGCGGCGGTGATGATCACGCGCTGGGCCTCGTCGCCGGCCGGGACGACCGTGCGGGTTCGCCGGCCGTAGCGGCTGCCGAAGAAGCGGCTCGGCGACGGGCTCGCCCCCGCGTAGAGCTGCGAGAGCATGTCGGCCAGGGCGCTCGCCGAGGCGTGCTGGAGCTCGATGATCCGCGTCTCGCGGATCTCGCCCTTGGCGGCCTCGTCGAGCTTGGCGATGAGCTCCTCCAGCATCTTGCGCTCGCTCTCGGGGCCTCGCAAGAGGATGGAGTTGGTCAGGGCGTCGGCCTGGATGGAGACCTTGGACTCCTCGCCGCGGGGCACGGGGGGCAGCATGGCCTGGAGCTTGGCGGCGACGGACTCGGCGCGGGCGTTGGCCAGCGGGATCAGGCGAACGGTGGTCTGCTTGGCGGCCTCGGGCGTGTCGAAGGTCTTGATGAGGACCTCGGCCATCTTGATCTTGTCGGGCGGTCCCTGGACGACGATGCTGTTGATCGCCTCGAGGGCGGCGACGCGGACTCCTCCCGCCGCCGCGGGGGACGTCGGTCGGCGGAAGCGGGAGCGGAAGCGGCTGGGCGCGGCGGCCTGGGCGGCCTCGGCAAGCATCGTCTCCAGCACGCCGACGATCTCCGTCGCGCGGGCGAACTGGAGCTTGAAGGTCTTGATCTCACTGGCGAGGACGGCCGTGTCGACCTTCCGGATGAACTGGTCGATCTCCGCCAACTGCTTGGGGGTCCCGGCGACGAAGAGCTGGTTGGTGGCCGTATCGGCCTCGAAGCGCGGCTCGGGCTCGCCGGACGCCGACGCGCCGGGCGGGCGCGTTCGCCCCGTGCGCCCCGTGGGCCCCTGCGCGCCGTAGAGCCGCCGCAGCGACTCGGCCAGCTCCGCCGCCTTGACGTTCTTCAACAAGTAGATCCGCTTCTCGAGCGCGGGCGCCCAGGCGACGTCCAGCGCCTCGACGAGCTGGGCGATCTCGTCGATCTTGGTCTTCGGCGCCTCGACCACCAACGACTTGTCGTCCGGCGCCGCCGTGATGATCACGCGCTCGTCGTCGGTGCCCGTTGTCGGCCGGCGCGTCCGCCCGCGGTAGTACCGAAGGGCCGGACTCGCGCTCGCCGAGCCCGAGTAGAGCTGCTGCAAGGTCATCGCCAACTGCGTCGCCGAGGCCTGCTTGAGCGGGAGGATCCGCACCTCGCGCGTCTGGTCGGTGGTCTCCTTGTCGAGCTGGGCGATGATCTCCTCGATCCTCGTGCGCTCGGCCTCGGGCCCGCGGAGGAGGATGCTGTTGGTGCCTCGATCGGCCTCGATGACGACCGGCGCCTCCTGCCCGCGCGGCGTGGGCGGCAGCATGGCCCGCAGCGTCTCGACGAGCGCCTCGGCGCGGGCGTTCTCGAGCGGCAGGCGCGAGATGATCGTGTCGGCCATCACGTCCGGCACGTCGAAGCTGGTGATGAGCTTCTCGGCCAGGGCGAGCTTCTCCGGCGGGCCCTGCACCACGATGGCATTGGCCTGAACCAGGGCCGCCACGCGAACGCCCCCGGAGGACGACGACGTCGGCCGCCGCCGGGTGAAGCGGGAGCGCCACGACGACACGGGCGCCGCGGCGCCCTCCTCCGTCAGCATGGTCTGGAGCACCTCGACCAGGTCGGCGGCCTTGGCGAACTTGAGCTGGAAGGTCTTGGTCTCGCTGACGAGCAGCGTGGCCTTCTGGATGTCCTTGATGACCTTCTCGATCTCCTCGAACTGGGCGGTCGTGGCGGCCACCAGCAGTTGATTCGTCGCGGCATTGGCCTCGAAGCGGGGCTCGGGCGTCGTCGAGCCGCCCGGCCCACGCCCGCGCATGCGCTGCGCGAACAGGGCGGACAACGACGCGGCCACCTCGGGCGCCTTGGCGCTGGGCAGGTCGTAGGTGCGGATCGCGATGCGCCCGGCGTCCGGCGTGTCCAGCATCTTCACGAGCTGGGCGATCTCCTCGACCTGGCTCTTAGGCCCGTCGACGACGATGGCCCGGTCCCCGGGCGCGGGGCTGATGACGACCCGCTGCGAGGAGCCGGCGACCGGGGAGGGCCGGCTGAAGCGGCGGTAGCGGCTGTAGCTCGGCTGCGGCGCGCTGGCGCCGGAGTAGAGCTGGCTCAACATCGTCGCCACTTCCTGCGCCGAGATGTGCTGGAGCGGGATGATCCGCGTCTCGCGGGCGTTGTCCCTCGTCTCCTTGTCGAGCGAGGCGATCATCTGCTCCAGCATCTCGCGCTTGCCCTCCGGCGCGCGGAGCAGGACGGTGTTGCTCGTGGTGTCGGCGTAGAGGTAGACGTCCGGCGGACGCCCGCGGGGGTCGGAGGGGAGCATGGCCTGGAGCGTGGCGACCACGCGGGCGGCCTCGGCGCTCTCCAGGCGGATCATGCGGATCGGGTCGATCTTCTCGGTGGGCGGAACGTCCAGGACCTGGACCAGTTCGATGATGGCCTGGTGGTCGTCCTCGGCGGCCGAGACGATCAGGCTGTTCGTGTTGCGGTCGGCGATGATGTTGACGGGCACGGTCCGGCCGCCGGCGGTGCTGGGGCGGGAGTAGCGGCTGCCGTAGCGGCTGCCGTAGGGGGTGTAGCGGCTGGTGCCGCCGCCGAAGATCTGGCGAAGGGTCTCGGCGAGCTCTTCGGCCTTGGCGGCCTTGAGGGGGATCCGCCGCGTCACGGGGGTGGCCAGCGTGGCGATGTTGGCCTCGAGCTGGTCGAGGATCTCGCGGATCTTCGGCCAGTCGCCCGGGGTGCAGGCGATCAGCAGGCTGTTGGTGGTCGTGTCCGCCTCGACGCGGATGGACGACGAGCTCGGCGTCGGCGGACGGGGGTAGCGCGAGTAGCGGTTGTAGGACGATGACGGGGAGGCCGACGTCGGGCTGAAGATGCGGACCAGGGCGTTGGCGATGTCCTGGGCGTTGCCGGCCTTGAGATGGACCACGTGGATCTCGCGGAGGTCCTTCTCCCCTTCCTTGTCCAGCTCCTCGATGATGGCCTGGGCCATCTGGATGTCCGCGGCGGAGCCGGCGACGATCAAGCTGTTCGTGCGCGGGTCGGCCGAAACGCGGACCGCGGAGGTGGTCGTGGTCCGCCCGTAGCGGTCGCGGGACGTCATCGACAGCGTGCTGCTGACGACGCTCGAGAGTTGCTGGGCGTCGGCGGCCTTGAGGCGGAACACCCTCATCCCGCCCAGGTCCTTGCTGGCGATGTCCAGGTCCTTGATGAGCTTCTCGATCTGCACCATCTTGTCCGGCGGGGCCGAGACGATCAGGCGGTTGGTCGTCGCGTCGGCCACGATGCGGACCGGGGAGCCGCCCGGCGTGGACGACGGGATCGGGCGCCGGTAGCGGTCGTACCGGGTGGCCGTGGTCGAGCCCGTCGAGCCGGTCACGAGCTGCCGGAGCGTGTTGGCCACTTCCTCCGCCTTGGCGTTCTCCAGCTCGAAGATGCGGATGGCGCCGGCGGTGTCGGGCTGCTTCTCGTCGAGCTTGCGGATCATCTCCGCCGCCAGCTCGAGCTTGTCGCCGCCGCCGTAGAGGATGATGCTGTTGGTTCGCTCATCGGCCGTGGCGATCATCGCGCCCTCGGCCAGGCCCATGGTGACGACCTCGTACCGCCCCGTCACGGGGTTGCGCTCCATCCGCCGCTTGTGGCCCGTGCCGAACAGCCGGGTAATGGTGGCGACCACCTGGCTCGCGGCAGCGTTCTCGAGGCGGATGATCCTGATCTGCCCCTCGACGACGTCCTGGCTGTCCAGCAGCTTCAGGAAGCTGTTGATCCGCTGGATGCTCATGGCGCTGTCGGTGATGACCAGGCCCTTGCCCCTGGGCAGCGGCGAGATCGAGCCCCAGGATGAGACCATCCTCACGACGGTCTTGGAAGCCGTCGTCGGGTCCATGTACTGAAGCGGGAGTACGACGGTGACGACCTCGCCCGGCCGGGCCTGGCCCAGATCGGCCATGCCCGGAAGGATCGGACAGGTTCCGGGGACCTGGGTCAGCGGGATGACCTGGAAGTACCGCTCCTTCTCCAGCAGCCAGAAGCTCTTCATGGCCAGGAGGAGGTTCAGCGTGTCGAGGGCCTCGTCGTAGGTGTAGGGCTCGGCGTCGTGGAAGGTCAGCGTGCCCGAGACGGAGAACTCGCCGAGGATGGGCTTGCCGGCGTTCTGGGCGAACAGCTTGATCAGATCGTTGTAGCTGATCCCGTCGAACTGGAAGCGCATGAAGTACTTCCCGGCCGCCGGCGTGGGGGTCGGTTTCGGTGCGACGGGCTTGGTCGTCGGCTTCG
>CAZXOC010000047.1:20701-34083 GCA_964642165.1 uncultured Planctomycetaceae bacterium
GGTGCCGGCTTGACGGGCGGCTTCGGCGTCGGCTTCGGTGCGGGCTTCGCGACCGGCTTGGTCGTCGGCTTCGGCGCCGGCTTTACCGGTGGCTTGGGTGCCGGCTTGACGGGCGGCTTCGGCGCCGGCTTCGGTGCGGGCTTCGCGACCGGCTTGGTCGTCGGCTTCGGCGCCGGCTTCGCAGCGGGCTTGGTCGGCGGCTTCGACGCCGGTTTCGTCGTCGCCCCGGGCTTGGGGGCCGCCTTGGCCTGCGGGCTGGCGACCAGCTCCCCGGCGGGGGCCACAGCATGTTTGGCCTGGGCGGCGGGGGACGGTGGCGCGCTGCGGGCGGGGCTCACACAGAACACCCACACCACCCCGAGCGCAGCCAGGATTGGCGTACATCGCATCGGTACCGTCTCCTCAGAGCGGTCTGTCAACATCGCTCGTCCCCGCGGCTGCTCTTGCTGCGGCGGACGAATGCGCGCAGACAGCGCAGGGCGATGTACTCCTTCATCGTTCGGGCGACGTGTTTTTCTTGACCTTATCGCCCGGTGCGGGGCTGGGGAGGGAACGGATCTTCTCGGGAAGCTGATCTCGCTTGAGCCTGCGCTTCTGGGTGAGCTTCTGGCCCAGTTCGACGGCCCAGTAGTCCGGACCGACCCGGAGAATGACCCGGCTGGGAGAGAGCATCTGGGGGTTGTCCGCTCGGGGCAGCGGGCGGTAGTCGACCAGGGCGATCGTGCCCCCGGCGAGGGTCTCGCCGGTCTCGTAGGAGCGCAACTGCCCCGTGGCGGTGTCCGAGACGAGCACTTCTTTCTTACTCTTCAGCTCCGGCAGTCCGACGACCTTGAAGCGCCCGGGGTCCGGCGGCGGGGTGGTGACCCTGGGCTTGGGCGAGCCGATCGGCCTCGGTTTCGGAACGGTGATCGGGCCGGTCGGCCGGGGGGCCACCGGCCGGGCTTGCCGCTGGATGTACGGCCGGAACAGGTCGCGGGAGGCGATCGCGTCGTAGAGCTTGCGCCCTTCGCTGTCCAGGTCGGTCGGCGCGGTGGTGGCCAGCTTGTCGGTCTTGGTCTTGCTGTCGAGGTTCTCCAGGACGAGCGTGATGTAGCGGACCTGGAGGTCGACCTCGTTGGTCTTGGCTTGCGGGCTGATGGAGAGGTTCTCCAGCCGGTGGAGATGGGGCTCCTGCTGGAGCAGGTAGAGGAAGTCGACGATGTGCTCCATCCTGCCGCGAACGCGGATGCTCCGCCCGATCTCCTTGTACGCCCCGCGGACGCGCAGGCCGCGGAGCGGCTGGAGAGAGAAGTTGTCCAGGCTGAGCCCCGCCCGCTCGACCAGGGCCGTCAGCGTCGCGCCGACCTTCGCGCTGGCGCGCAGCTCGTCGCCATCGAAGCTCAAAGCGGCCCAGCCGGGGAGGCTCCTGGCCTTGGCCTCGATGTTTCGGCTGTCGGCCTGCATCTTGTTCAGCTTCTTCTGCAGGTTCCGTCGGGTGGCGTCCTTGTCCTCGAGCGAGCCGAGGTACATCTTCCGGACGCCCACGTAGCCGCCTCCCACGACCAGCGAGACGCCCACGATTCCTGCCAGCACTCGTTCCCGCGTGGTCATCGGCGCCTCTCCCTACCGTCCCTACCACCCGATTCTCGCATCTGGCGCATCAGGTCGCTCAGGGGCTTGTACTCGCTCGAGTCCAGGCGCCCGTTTCGGTTCCTGTCGAAGAGCCGCAGGTGCTTCCTCCGAACGTAATCATAGGCAGTCCGATAGGCGGTGCGGTACTCGCGGCTGTCCAAGCGGCCGTTCCGGTCGTGGTCGGACTTGCTCAGGACGTACTGGCGGATGTCCTGGATGACCTCTCCGGGAATGGCGGAGGATCCCGAGCCCTGGGGGGGGCGCCCGGGGGGACCGCGCCCGGGCGACGGCGTGGGGGGCTGCGGCTTGGCGGCGGGGGTCGAGCTGCCGGGGTTCGGCGAGCGGGCCCCGGCCGGCGGCGCCGCGGCCCGGTGCGCCATCGCTATCAGTTGGTTGACCGAGTCGTCATCGCCCGGGCGGGGGATCGGCTTGACCGACGTCAGCTCGACCTCCATCTCGTCGTCCACGTAGACCCGCACGTCGGAGCTGTACAGGTAGCCGAACGAGTCCCGCGCGGTGGCCAGCCGCCCCGGCTGGAACCGGTATCCCGCCTCCGTGAGCCGCTTGCCCAGGTCCGTGATGACCTTGCTCTCCCGGGCCTTGACGGTAAAGGTCATCGAGCCGTCGGAGAACGTCTTCAGGTTGTTGACGTACGCGTCGGTGCACGAAGGGAACAGGGCCGAAAGGTAGGCCCAGTGGGTCAGCCACTCGCGGCTGCCCTCCCGCCAGGCCTTGATCCCGTCGACGCGCCGCTCCAGGCGCTTCAGGCCTCGCTGCTTCGTCTGCTCCTTGTTGACCTCGGCCCGGACCTTGTCGACCTTGGCCTGTTCCTGGCCGAGGTGAACGACGCCGGCGGTCACGCCGGCGGTGACGACCAGCAGGACGGCCGCCGCCGCGGCGACGGCGGCGATCTTCGGCCAGTTCCGCTGCTCGCGCGGGCGCTTGGGGTTCAGGAAGTCGAACGGCAGTTGGTCGGCCCCGCTGTGCCCGATGGCCAGTCCCAGCGCCGAGATGAAGGCCGAGGGATTGTCCGCGGGCCCCAGCCCCAGCGCCGAGGTCGGGTTGAACAGCTCGCAGGGCGCGCCCAGCCGGGCCGACAGCTCCCCGGCGGCGGTCTCCTCCACGCCCGTGCCGCCGGCGATGAGGATGGAGTCGATCTGGAACGCGCGGTCGACGGCCTCGTAGCTCTGGACGCTTCGCGCGACCTCCATCACGGCCGTGCGGACGCCCTGGGCGAGCTTGTGCGGATCGGCGCCCGCCTCGCCGATCTTGACCGGCACGGAGCGGCTGAACGACAGGTTGCTGCCGACCAGCATGTCGATCTCCGTTTCCTCGCAGCCGAAGTGCACGACCAGGACGGTCTCCTTGGAGCCCCGTTTGGTACAGGCGTCCACGCAGCGCATGTTCGCGTAGGGGCGCAAGCCCAGTCGCAGCAGCTTGACGCCGGCGGCCTCGGCGATCCGCCGGTAGCGGTCCACCACCGGCAGTCGAATCGCCCCGACCAGCACCTCCACGCCCGGCGAGGGCGCCTCCTCCGCCTGCGCGGCGTCGACGTCGTAGTGGCTCTCCACCGTGAAGTCGATCACCGCCTCCTCGGGGCGGAAGGGCAGCTCCTTCTCCATCTGGAACTGGACCATGTTGGCCAGATCGTCCTGCGAGGTGCCCGGCGGCATCGTCACCGGCTTGAGGACGGCCTCGGCTCGCGTGACGTTCATCAGCACGCCGATGTTCTTGAGGCGCAGGTCCTTCAGCGTGCCCGCCAGCAGGGCACCGACCTCGCGAGGGTTCTCGATGTCCATGCCCTCGGGCATGGCCACGGCCGCCAGCTTCAGCACGCGGGTCGCCCCGGCAACGCGCTCGGCGTAGACCACGCGAAGCTGCCGGCCGTCGAAGTCCACCGCCGCAAACCGCCGCGCGCCGGGCGAGATGCTCTTGATGCTATCCAGGACGGAAGTCATTATTGCAATCGTTCCTCTTGCTCGATGTTGATGGGAAACGGCATGCCCAGACGAGTCAGGTCCCGCTGGTACACGATCCGCGGAGAGCCCATCGCCACGTCAATCACCGCTTCGATGGTGCGGAACTGCCCGCACGGCCACCCGTACGCCGTGCAACGCACACGGAACTGGCGGCTTCGCGTCGTCAGAAGCGGCGCCATCTCCTTAAACCTATCGGCAGATACGATGTTCTCAGTATAGGGCCAAGCCGGGCTCGACATCGTGGCCGGGTCCAGCGTGCCTCGGGCGCCGACCACGCGCTCGGCGACGTCCTCGTCGAAGCCCGGCAGGACGGCCAGCACCTCGGCCGGGGCCGTGTTGACGTTCACCAGGCCCTGGACGATCGGGCCCTGCGTCGTTAGTCGGTCCAACACGTCCGGCAGTTCCCGCGCCCCCACGCCGGAGTCGATCCACTGACCGGCCTTCTGCCGCCGGCCGTGATCCTGCTTCAACTGGTAGCGCATCTCCAACAGCTCGGCCGGATGGCGGAAGGTAACGCGCTCCTGCCGGCACAGCTCGACGAACTCGACGGTCTCCTCCGGCAGCCCGAGCCCATCTATGTTCCTTGCGGTATTCAGGTTAGCTCGTCTTTTGCCTTCGCTGTCGACGTTGAACTCGTACGACCAGACGGTCGCTATGCCCAGCAGCCCGCGGTTCAGCATGCCATCGGCGTTGTCCGGGGGGAAGGAGTCCTCGCTGTCGCCCTCGCCGTCGTCCTCGTTGTCCTCCAGCAGGCCGTTGAGGTTGTAGTCCTCGCCGTAGACCAGCGGGCCGTGAAATCCTTTGACCAGCAGCAGTTCCTCCACCGTCGCCAAGGGCCCGTTCTTGATCAGATAGGGGAAGGGAAGCTGGTCGTAGTAGTCCTGCTCAGCGCCCAGGGGGCTGGTGTCCTCGTCGCGGTCGCGATAATCGATGAGGCAGTCGGCCAGTTCCGCGGCCGCGCCTTGGCCCACGTCCGTCGACGCCTGCAACTCGCGGTCCAGCAGTAAGATGAGTGTGTCCGGGCCGATAGCGTTCAGGTTGATTTTGGCCCCCTCGTCCGTCAGGCCGTGCCGCAGGTTGTCGGGATCGCCTGGATTGTGGGCGTAGATGGTGAAGTACCAGACATTTACGCCATCGTCTGCGACGAGCTGGCCTTGAAACAGATCGGGGTTGTCGTACCAGATCTCCAAGTCGTCCGCGGCGGCCTTGATGATCGCCATCACCCGACGCAGCCCGCTCATGGCAGTAGCGTAACCTTGGTGTTTTCTGGAACTTGCCGTTGCTGCTGTGATCTCCGCCCGCGCCCGATGCAGCAGGATCCCCGCCGCCATCGCCGCCAGGGCGATGATCACCAGGACGCCGACCAGGATGGTGCCGTGCCTTCTCACCGCGACGTCCCTCGCAGCCCGCGGATGATGACGTTGCCCCCGAACGCCGCCGTGCCGCCCGGCAGGTAGACGACGCGCCGGGACGTCTCGTACGGGTAGTCCTCCGGCTCCAGGTCCTCCGGCAGCGGCTCGATGCCGAGAACGATCTCCACCGCAAGCGGCAAGTCCCCTTCTTCCCAGGAAGGCAGCCATTCGCCGACCTGGTTGTCCCAGTAGTGGAAAGTGACGAACCGGAACTGCGGGGCGATCAGTGCGCCCTCGATGTCCTCGCCTTCCTCGGCGACGGCTGCGGCAAGAACCCTCTGCACCGTTCGTTCCAGTCCTTCGATGACCTCATCGCCGTTCTCGTCCTCCCCGATGCGGAGGCGATAGCCCACCAGTTGGATGTCGTGCTGCGGAGCGATGGGTCTCTCGGTGATGTCTTCAGTAGCCCAAACCCCTTTGCCAGGCAGGTTTGCGGTCATGAAGCGCATTTCCATGGGCTGGCCGGCGAGCCCGGCCCCGAGGAACCGGTAGACGATGGCCGAGCGAAGCTCCTCGGTGATCCGGTCCATCACTCGCCGCTGCGCGGCCGTCGCCTGAGCGGTCTGCAACTGGTCGGTGAAGCTGTTCCGCGCCGCCGTAATGGCCTCGTAGAAGGCCAGGGCCGCCGTCATCAGGCCAACCGTAAGAGCAACAGCCAGAACTACTTCCAGCAGCGTCATCCCGGAGCGCCGCCCCCGGCCGAACCGCGCCGCCCCCGGCCGACGCCTCGGCGCCAGGACCCTGCCCGCCATGGTGTTACATCGCGAATTCATCTTCCGGCGGCCCTTCCGGCCCGGGCATCCCCGGCTCCTCGCCGGGGGCTTCATCGGTCATCAACTCCACCAGGCGATACGCGTAATCCTCCGCTTCGTAGCGAATGATGATCTCCACCCGGAGGAACTGAGGGATGTCCAGCCCCAGGAGCGTGTCTTCCTCCACCGGTTCGATGGTGGTCTCCCAGGTCCAGCCTTCCAGGGCCTCGTCCTCGTACGGCTCGGGTCCCTCGTCGGCCGGGACCCGCTGGCCCATCTGGATCTCGCTCAGCAGCGAGATGGCCAGGTCCGCCGCCTGGGCCTCCAACTGGACACGCCGGGCCGTGCGGAGGGCGATGTTGGTTGCCGCCAGAAGCGCCAGCGACGCGCAGAAGAAGATCGACAGGGCCAGCACCACCTCCAGGAGCACGACGCCCGAGCGACGCGCCCAGCCGCCGGCGGCCGGCTCGCCACGCCCGGCGGCGCCTCGGCCCGTGCTGTGTGCCCGGCCGATCATAAGGCCTCGGCCTCCGCGTCAATTAGCTCTTGCTCTTCCTGCTCGGTGGGCGTCAGGATGCGCAGCGTAATCGTGCCGGTCATCCCGTCCAACTCGATCCGCCCGATCCGAAGCTCCGTATCCTCGCGTCCGGCCAGCTCGATGATGGCCGAATCGTGCGACCCATCAGGGTAAAACGTCAGCGGCTCAAGGATCTTGCCCTCTTCGGACTCCAGTTCGCTGCCGTCCTGGTAGATCAGGGTCCGCAAGGCGCTTTGCCCGATCCGCTGGCACCGCACGACGCGGACCAGCTCCCGGGGCAGGTGAAGCGTCAGCCCGGTCGACGAGTACGGCAGGAAGCTCCCCGGCTCCTCCAGGGGTTTCGGCTCCCAGGCCAGGTTCGGATCCAGCGTCTGCGGATCGAACACGAGGCGAATGCGACGGCCGCGAGCGGCGGCCTCCGCCCGAGCCCGGCGCAAGATCGACTCGAATTGCCGCGCCCCCTCCGGCAGCTTCTGCCCGCGGAGCCAGCCGCCGAAGGCAAAGATGCCTGCACTCAGCAGCAGGAAGACGATCGCCACGGCCAGGATGATCTCCACGAGCGTGAAGCCCGCGTCCTGCCCACGGCACGTCGTCCGGGCGCCTCGCCGGGGCGCGGCGTCAGGGGCCCGTGCGGGTCGGCCTGTTCGCCCGACTGAGAATGTCGTCATTGCCGCCATGGTCATTCCGCCCGTTCGGGCCGTTCGACCAGAGCCGGTACGGCCGGCCCGCCGCTTCCCCGCCTACCGACTCGGCGGGCTTGTAGCTCAACGGATTGCCCCAGGGATCCACGGGGACCTGCACGAGGTACGGCCCGGCCCAGCGCCGGGCGCCCTGCTCGCCTCCCGATCTCGGCGGCGTCACGAGCGCCCGGAGGCCGCCTTCCTCCCGCGTCGGATACCGCCCCATGTCCATCTGGTAGCAGTCCAGCGCTGTTCCGACCTGCTGCATGCGGAGCCGGGCGAGCGTTCCCTGTGCCGCCAGCCTCCTCGCGCGGAGCCAATACACCCCGGCCAAGCTGATGGTCGCGTGCCCGGCCAGGAAGATCAGCGAGCAGATCAGCCCGGCGACCGCCATGCCGCGCCCGTCCTTGCGCCCGATCAGCACGGTGAGGGCCACGGGGATAGCCGCCAGGCAGGCCAGGATCCCCACGACGGGGACGATGCCGCAGATTCCCAGGACCATGGCGGCGACGGCCCAGGCCCGGTTCGGTGGCGGGGCCATCCCGACGGGGGGCGGCGGGGGCATCCCGCCCGGCGCAGCGCCGGCGGGGACCTGTCCGCCGCGATCGTCCCGGGGCGCGTCCATGGGTCCGCTCCGTATGGTCGAATCGGCTCACGGGCGGCGCAGCGCCCCCCGCGAACGGTCCGGCGCCTTGGTGCCGGCCGGGGGCGGCGCAGCGCCCGGCGGGAGCACGGCCGCCGTCAGCCCATGGCCTCTTCCGACGCTGCCCACTCGGCGTTGCGGATGTCGTCCTCGGCGCCGTTGTCGTCCTGCTCGTTCGGCCCGTTCGACCAGAGCTTGAAGGGCACGGTCTTGGCTTCCTCGGTGCCCTCCTCGGTGACCTGGTAGTTGAGGGCCTGTCCCCAGGCATCGACGGGGTCGCGGGTGAGATAGGGTCCGGCCCAGTTCTCGCCGGTCTTCTCCTCGTCGAACTCCGGTTTCGTCCGGAGGGCCTGGAGGCCGCCCTCCTGCTCCGTGGGGTAGTGGCCGATGTTGTCGTTGTACACGTGCAGCGCCTGGGAGATCGCGTCGACCAGGCGTTGGGTGGTGTCCCTCTTGGCCTTCTTGTTGACGCCGCTGTAGGTCACGACGGCCACGCCGGCCAGCATGCCCAGGATCGCCACGACCAGCAGAACTTCGAGCAGCGTGAAGCCGCGGCGGCTCTGCTTCGAGTGCTTCATTCTGACAGCTCCTTCCCGCACGTTCCGTGCTTCCTTCGCGATGGGTTGTCGATGAGTCAGCGGTTTCGGGTTCCTTCTCGCCCGGCCCGGTCAGCGAAGCGACTGGGCCATGGTCAGGATCGGGTAGACCAGTCCCACGGCCAGCAGGCCGACCAGCGCCGCCATCACCACGAGGATCAGCGGCTCGAGGAGGCGGACGGCCTGGTCCACCTGGCGATCGGTCCGCCGCTCGACCGTGTCGGCGATCTGCACGAGCACGCGGTCGAGCTGGTTGGACTCCTCGGCGATGGCGATCATCTCGAGGATCTGCGGCGGGAACATCTCGCTGGCGCGCAGCGGCTCGGTGAGCGTCTCCCCGCCCCGAACGCTCTCGGCGGCCCGCTCGATGTGGTCGGCGAGGATCACCGACCCCGTGGCGTCCTTGCTGATGGCCAGCGATTGGAGGATCGGCACGCCGTTGGCCAGCATCGTGCCCAGGATCCGGCAGAAGCGGGTGACGCTGATCGTGCGGATCACGCGTCCGGCCGCGGGAATCCTCAGGCGCAGACGCTCCCAGACGCGCCGGCCCCACTCACTTCGCACGAACCACCAAGCCGCCCCCACGATCGACGCCGCGCCCAGCAGCAGGGCCACGTAGTGCTCGATGAGCAGATTGCTGAGGGCGAAGAGGATGCGGGTCGGCAGGGGCAACTCCTGCCCGCCGAAGAGTCCCCGGAGCTGCGGCACGAACCACACCAGCAGGAACACCATCACGATCGCGCCCACCCCCGTCAGGATGACCGGGTAGATCATCGCGCCGCGGACCTTGCTTCGCAGCTCGTCGATCCGCTCGATGAAGGTCGACAGGTTGCTCAGCACGTCCTCGAGGAAGCCGGCGCGTTCGCCGGCGCGGACCATCGCCACGTGCAGGCCGGTGAACGTCGCGGGCTGCTCGGCCATCGCGTCGGCCAGCGACTTGCCCGCCGAGACGCCCTCGCCCACCTTCCGCAGGACGCCGGCGAGCTGCTCATTGACGCCGGCCCGGGCAATCGTCTCCAGGGCCCGCAACAGCGGCACGCCCGCCCGCAGCAGGTCGGCGAGCTGCCCGTAGACGACGCCGACGTCGCGCAGGCGGATCCGGCGCCCGCCCCGCTGCATCAAGCGCTGCTCGCTCACCCGGATCGGGTACAGCTCCCGCTCGTCCAGCGCGCGCAGGGCGGCCGGCTCGTTGTCCGCCTGCACCACGCCGCGGACCCGCTCGCCCGTGGCGGTCTTAGCTTGGTACTCGAATGTCGCCATCTCGGGTATGAAACAACGAAAAACCCGGAATCCTGCAACCGAAACCCCTCCGTCCCAGCCCTCCGGACCGGCTCGCGGACCTGTCGTCCGGGCTGTCTCTCCGCCGGCCTACCCGCCGGAGATCGCGCCCGACGCCTCGCCGGACGCACCGAAGGTCTCGGGGCTCGGATTTCGGATTTCGGATTTCCCTTCCTGTCCTGTGGCCGGGTCCCGGCCGTCATATGTTCGAGGATTTTATCACTTCTTCCGGCGTGGTGATACCGGCACGGACCTTCATCCACCCGTCCTCCCGGATCAGCCGCAGGCCGTTGGCCTTGGCGACCTTGATGACCTCGCTGGAGGGGGCACGGGCCATGATCTTCTCTCGGACATCGTCGTCAACGACCATGAGCTCAAACATGCCGGTCCGGCCGCGGTAGCCCGTCCCCCGGCATTTCCGGCAGCCGCTGCCCCGGTAGAGGACCTCGCCTTTCTCGAGCTGGAAGTCCCCGGGCAGGCGGTCGCGGTCGGGCTTGTAGGACTCCCTGCAACCGGGGCAGATGGTCCGCACCAGGCGCTGGGCCATCGCCGCCGCCACGGTGCTGGTCACGAGGAACGGCTCGATGCCCATGTCCAGCAGGCGCGTCGCCGCCGAGCAGGCATCGTTGGTGTGCAGGGTGGAGAAGACCAGGTGCCCGGTCAGCGCCGCCTGGATGGCGGCTTCGGCCGTCTCCAGGTCCCGGATCTCGCCGATCATCACCACGTCGGGGTCGTGCCGCAGGATCGCCCGCAGCCCGCGCGCGAACGTCATCCCGATCTTCGGGATCACCTGGATCTGGTTGACGCCGTCGAGGTGGTACTCGACGGGGTCCTCCACGGTCAGGACCTTGATCTCCGGCGAGACGATCGCCTGCAAGGCCGCGTACAGCGTCGTCGTCTTGCCGCAGCCCGTCGGGCCCGTCTCCAGGACGATCCCGTGCGGGCGGCTGATCAGATCCTGGAACGTGGCGAACGTGTCCTCCGCCATGCCCAGTTCCGGCAGCGTGAACAGGACCTTCGCCTTGTCCAGCAGCCGCATCACGATGCCCTCGCCGAAGAGCATCGGGATCACGCTGACGCGAACGTCGATCTGCCGCCCGCCCGCCTGAAGCTTGATCCGCCCGTCCTGCGGCAGCCGCTTCTCGGCGATGTTCAGGTTCGACATGATCTTGATGCGGCTGATGATCGCGTTCTGGAAGCGGCTGACGGTCGTCGGCACCGAGGCGTCGTGCAGGACCCCGTCGATGCGGTAGCGGATGGACAGGCCCTTCTCGTAGGGCTCGATGTGGATGTCGCTGGCCCGCTCGTTGAGCGCCTCCAGGAAGACCTCGTTGACCAGCTTGATGACGCTGGCCTCCTGGGCCATCTCCAGCAGGTCGTCGGTCTCCGCCGAGGGGTCCTCGACGACCTCCAGGTCGTCGGTGCTCATCATCTCGTCGAGCGTCTCGCCCCCGACGCCGAACTGGGCCTTGATGACCTTCTGGATGTCCTCCTCCGGCGCCAGCGCCGGCTGGATCTCCAGCCCCGTCAGCAGGCGGATCTCGTCGAAGGCGTAGAGGTCGAACGGGTCGCTCGTGGCCACCGTCAGCGTGCCGTTGTCCCGCTTGACCGGGATGATCCCCTTGCGGTGGACCAGCCTGGGCGGCAGGCTTCTGAGCGTCTCGACGTCGATCTCCACCTCGTTGAGATCCACCATGGGCACGGCGAACTGCTCGCTCATGACCTTCAGCAGGTCTTCCTCGCCAATGCACCCCAGGCGTACCAGCGCGCGGTCCAGGCGCACGCCTTCCTTCTTCCGCAGGTCCATCGCCGCGGTCAGGTGGTCCGGGGTGATCAGCCCCTTCTCCAACAGCACTTCCGCAATGCCCATAGGTCCGCTTCCCGAGCACTCACACAGCCGGCTTGCCCTTCCGCCGTCCGGACGCCGCCGTGCGATCCCGAAGCACGGCGCCGCCGACCGACCCGGCGCAGAACAGCCCGGCTTAGTTCACTCCTAAAACCCGTCGCCCCGCGCGAGGTTCCGAGCCTCCTCCGCGGGTCCGCGGCGGCCACTTCCAGCTTAACGAGCCCCGCGGCGAGCTATTGTGGCCTTCTCCATAATGCCCCCCGCCGACAGGATCACACCGCTTCCCGGGGCGGAATCGAGTATACTGGATGCGCTGCGCCCCGGCCGCCGCCGGCGGCCCGGCGCACCCGTTCGTTGTGCGACCGCGGGGCTCGCCGTCCGGTGTTCGCGGCCCCGTCGCCCTACGTAGCCATTATAGAGACCCGCCGGGCAGTTGTGCCCGGCAACCGAGGAGATAGCCATGCGCGCGACGGTGCTGATCGCCCTTGCCGTTGGTGTCGTTTCGGCGTCCGCAGCGGCCCGCGGGCCCGCCACGCAACCCACGACCGCCGCCGCGAAGCCGGCGGCCCGGGCGCCGCGCGTGCCCGACGTGCTGAAGGGCGCGGTGGACCCGTACGAGCCGGCCGGCGAGCGGGGCCGGTTCTTCCAGGCCGCCGGGCCCGACAACGAGCTGGACACCAAGGAGCTCGCCGCCGCGCGGGGCAAGGCCAACTCCTTCGTTCGCCGGTTCGATCGCTGGGAGGCGATGCTGCCCTTCGACAAGGACAAGAACAAGACGCTCGACTGGTTCGAGGCCGACGCCTACCGCCAGGACGTCCGCAAGCGCGTGCTGCAGGCCTTCGACGCGAACAAGGACGGGCGCCTCACCGGCTCGGAGCGCGCCAAGGCCAACGCCATGCTCGCCGCCGGGCGCGTGCCGGGGGGGCGCTCCGGAGGGCGTTTGCGCGACAGTGCGCGACAAAAAACCGCCGCCGGCGGCGATCGCGCCTGGCTCCGCCAGCGGATGGAGCAGCGGCGCCGGACGCTCTACCAGGCCCACGACGCCGACCGCGACGGCCAAATCGACGAGGCCGAACGCCGCGCCATGCTCGAAGCCATCCGCAAGGAGGCGCAGGGGCAGCTCGCCGAGCAGCAGCTCCGCCGGTGGGATGCCGACGGCGACGGGCAGCTCGGCGACGAGGAACGCGCCGCCATGGACGCGCAGCTCGCCGAGGCGCGGACCCGAGGCGAGGCCTGGCGGCAGCAGCGCGAGCTGGCCCGCTGGGACGCCGACGACGACGGCGAGTTCAGCGAAGAAGAGCGGGCCGCCATGGAGGCCGAGCAGGCCCGGCAGCGCACCCAGGGCGAAGCCTGGCGGCGCGAGTGGGAGCGGCGGCAGTTCGACCTCGACGACGACGGCCGGCTCGACGAGCGCGAACGCCTGCTCGCCGAGGCCGAGCGGGCGCGGCGAGAGGCCTACCAGCGCGGCGAGGAGATGGGCGGCCCCGGCCGGGGCGAGCGGGACGAGCGCATGAGGGCGGTCGTCCGGGAGTGGCGGGTGCGCCATTTCGACGAGGACGGCGACGGCGAGCTGGGCGAGGGCGAGCAGGCCGCCCTGCGCCGCTTCGAGGGTCAGATGAGGGGCATGGGCCAGCGCCTGCGGACCCGCTTCGCCGACATGGACGGCGACGGCAAGGTCACCGAGGCCGAGCAGGCCGCCTCCCGCGACGAGTGGCGACGCGCCAGTTGGCGGATGTTCGCCCGGGGCTTCCGCTACATGGACACCAACGCCGACGGGCAGGTCTCCCCCCGGGAGCGGGACGGCTTCCGCCGCCGCATGCAGGCCGGGTTCGTCGGCTATGTCGGGCGGCTGACCGAGCGGTACGACGCCGATCGCGACGGCCGCCTCGCCCCGCGCGAGCGGGAGGCCCTGGTCCGCGGCATCGAGGAGCAGTTCGAGCGGCGGATCGAGAAGTTCGACGCCAACCGCGACGGCCGCCTCGACCCCAAGGAAGCCCTCGACATGATGGCCCGCTTCGCCGACGAGGAGCTAGGCATCCGCCCGCCC
>CAZXOC010000048.1:0-33986 GCA_964642165.1 uncultured Planctomycetaceae bacterium
TTTCGCTTCGCGGCGCCTTCGGCGTGAACTCACGACATTCACGTTGGCAACGTGATGGCCGACCGACGCTCTTGCATGGGCTTGTGGAACCCATCTACTCGGGGGGCCGGGGATCGAGGCCGAGGCCCGTGGCGCTGCGAGGCGGGCTTCTGTGTGCCTCGTCGGTTGGGTCGGACGCCCCGACGCCGTGTGCGGGGCACGACGGGGCGAGCGGAGAGCGGACAGCACGACGGCCTCCCATCCGTGTCATCCGGGGAATCTGTGGACGGCGCCATGGGTCGCGGGTCGGCGGCCCCAGCGGGTGGCAGGGAGGTTGATTGCCCAGAACCCGGATAACATTAAGTACTTATTCTACAACAGGTTATCCGGATTCCGCCCCCCTCCCTGGGAAGCGCCGGGCGTGGACAGTGTTGACAGAATCAATCAAGACGCACGGCCGCCTCGGCGGGGATTTACGATGGCCAGATGTAGATTCCGCCGGGCGGGGCTGATTGTCCGATCCTCCGTAAGACCGCTCGCACTATAGGATATGGAACCCTAACTATATCATATGGTAACAATGCGAGGCGATTGTGTCAGTCGGGAAAAAAGTTGACACAATGGCGCCACGTCGTGGACGCCGACGCCATCGAATCTGGCATGGACGAATGCGGATTGTCGCCCCGCGCGGCGCCCTCTCCGGCGGTGGGACGCGGTCGGCTACTGCCCCGTAACCTGGCGGAGACGGTCGCGGAGCTTGGCGGCGCGCTCGTACTCTTCGGCCTCGACGGCGGCGGCAAGCTGCTTCCGCAGCTTCTGGACGGGGTCGGCCGGAATCTTGGCCTGGACCTCCTTCTCCATGGCACGCAGGACGGCCAACTCGCCGGAGTGATCGACCATCTTCTCGCCCCCGAACGTCTCGTAGAAGCCTTCGATCTGCTCGATGCCCTTGCGGACGGCCGACAGGGCGGCCTTCGGGCGGCTGTCCCGCAGGGCGATCTGGCCTCGGGCCCGCGCGCACATCATGAGGACGTACGGCCGGTACTGCTCCAGCAGGTAGCGGTCGGAGTCCTCCCGGGCGTATTCCTTGCAGAAGTCCATGAGGCGGAGGTTTCGCATGGCGTCGCGCTCGACCGCCTCGTAGTCGCCCAGGACGAACTCGGCGAGATAGCGGTGGTAGTACATGACCCCCTCGTTGCGGAGGAACTCGCAGTCGGCCTCGCCCAGGCCGAACCCCTTGTCGCTGCCGCGCCGGTCGCGATGGCGCTGGAAGCGGTGCTCGTGGTAGGCCAGCAGGCTCTCGAAGCCGCGTGGGCGTTCGCCGTCCGGGCGCCCGCTGGCCTCCATCTGGAGCAGGCCCAGGTCCAGGCGGAGCTGGATTTTCTCTCGGCCATCGCGGCCGCGGATCCGCCGGGCCGTCACCTGCCCCGGCCGGTAGGGCCACTCCTTCAGGATGTGCGAGATATCCAGGCTCATGGCCTCGCGCGGCGCCCCGGTCGGAGCAAGCGCTTCCCGGCCGCGTCAGAACTCCACGTCGGAGATCTCCACTTCGAAGATGGGCTTCTCGCCGACGAGCACGTGGTCGCCGAGGTGGGCGAGACGGACGTGGCTGGGGAAGAGCATGCCGTTGGGGTGCGAGTCGTAGCGGTACTCCGTGATGGTGCCTTTGCGTCCGGCGCGGTCGGCGCCGGCGGTGACGAACTTGAGGATCCCGCTGGCGGCGTCGAAGTAGTAGGCGACGGCCTGGCGGTTGTCGCCGTCGACGCCCACGCGGACGACGTCCTGCCCGACGACGCGCGTCGCATCGGCGGACCGGGCGTGCTCCTTGCGGTCGAGGAGGTTGTACGGCCCGCGGAGGCGGTGCAGCAGCGCGACGAGCGTCGGGGCCATCCGCGCCTCGACCTGGCCCTCGTTGACGTCGCGGTCGGCCGCCAGCGTGAACTCGCCGTCGCCCCGCGCCGCTGCGCGCCAGCGCCCCTGCGGCGTGCCCCCGACGGCGGTGATCCGGTCGTCCGCGAAGTCGAAGACCATCTCCTGGCGGTCCGTGTAGCTCTTGCCTTGCTCGTCGTACGTCGTCACGACGGCGGTGAAGCGGGCGGATTCGAGCTGCGCGTCCGACCGAGACCAGCCGAGGTTGTTCATGGACGCCCGGACGATTTCTCCGGCCGGGCCGAGCCGTGCCATCCCCCGGGTCTCTGCGTCCTGGCAGCCGACGAGCAGCCCACCCCCGAACAGACAAAGCAGCCCATATCCGACGGTTCGCATCGATGGCTCCTTTCCACGGCCTGGGCGCCGTACCTCAAGCGCCGACGCCGCGCGTATTCTCGCAGGGCGGCGCCGCGTTTGCAAGGGCCAGGGCTCGCGGCTAGCCGGGCGGGCGGCCTCAGGGCCGGCGGCGGCGACGCAGCGCCGCGGGCGCCGCCAGCGCCAGCAGCAGCAGCGACGCCGGCTCCGGGACGCGGAGGCTGCGGAAGTCCTGGTACCGGCTGCCCCACTCGTTCGGGGCGCCGAAGGTGGTGCTCGTCACGTCGTCGTAGTCGTCGTTGTCGACGTCCCCGCTCGGGTCGGCCTCCAGGCGGCCGGCCTCTTCATCGTTGATGCTGCCGTCGAACTCGCCGAACGTGTAGATGCGCTCGCCGACGGGCCCGTGGACCGGCACCCCTTGGGCGTCGTAGATGCGCATCTGCCAGTCGTCGGGGCCGACGGAGAAGTCGCCCGGCTCGTCCCCGTCGACGTTCGTCTCCGTGTCGATCAGCCGGTCGGTGCAGGGCTGGCCCTGCTCGCAGCGCGTGGAGACGTGGATCCACCAGTCGGCGGCGGGGTTGGACAGGTCGCCCGGCATCGGGCGGTAGCTCGTATCGGTCCGCAGGTTGATGTTCACGTCCCAGACGTCGGTGTCCTCCTCGTCGATCCCCCGCGTGAAGTTGCGGTCGTCGAACTCCTCGTCCCAGTTCGTGTCGACGTAGAGGTCGTGCTTCTCGCTGATCGTGATGATCGTGCCCTTGCGGAGGTCCGCCCACAGGTCGGCCATCGGGTGGAACGTGAGGATTCCCTGCTCCACGTTGCTGTCGCCGTACCACAGGTCGGCGCCGTTGGTGTCGTCGGCCCCGCTGCCGGTCTCCGCCCAGCGGAGCTGCCAGCCCCGGATGTCCAGGTGGTCCGCGATCACCACCAACTCGACCCAGTTCCCGCCGTTGCCCTCGATGCGGCCGTCCGGCATCTGGGGGAGGCTCGCCCAGTAGGGGTCCCCCTTGCTGGGGTCGACCTTGTAGCTGCCCCCGGCGAGGTAGTCGCCCGCGCCCACGGCGTTCCACTCGTTGAGGATGAGGTCGGCCGAGCCCGCGGCGGCGGCGCCGACGGACAGGAGGCACAGCGCAGCGGAGGGAACAAACCGTCCGAACTTCATGAGCGTATCCTCCATTCGTGCGCGCGGACCCGCGCGGCCTCACCGGCTCTCGAGCTCGCCATGCGGTCGCTGAATTGGCGCCGGCGCCCCGTCAGCCCCGGACGCTCGGCAATGCCCAGCATACCACGGAGGCCCCGGATCGCGATAGGCGAATCCGCCGCCTTCCGCGGCCCGGTCCCGCGGCGCCGGGGCGGCTCAGGTCATCAGGGTGATCACGTAGAGCGTCAGCGCAGCGTGGGCGAAGACGACCAGGGCCACCACGATCCGCCATGCCAGGACGAGCCTGCCGTGCCGCCGGAAGCGGTGGGCCGGTCCCAGGGCCACCGGGAGAAACAGCGCCGCCAGGGCCGCATAGTAGGCCACGCAGCCCAACGGCGCGATCCAGTTCGCCCCGAGGAACGCCACGCTGCGGGGCAGGCCGAGGCGCGTCAGGTGCTGTCCCACCTCCCAGGCCAGCACCAGCGGCGGGCCGGCCAGGGGCACGGAGACCCACATCAGGACCCGCTGGGAGGACCAGTTCAGGGCGATGGCGAACCCGGGCACGGCGGCGGCCGCCGCCAGGAGGTGGAAGATGACGAGGTACCAGAACAGTCGCCGTCTCATGGGCGAGCCCCCGCCGCGGTCACGTCCGCGAGCCGAAGTAGAAGCTGATGGTCGCGCAGAGCAGCATGACGGCGTAGTCGGGCAGGTCCTGGTACTTGCCGGTGAGGAACAGCCACACCAGCCCCGCCGCCATGCCCAGCCCCAGCAGGGCCTTGACGTGGCCGATGGCGGACCGCGCGGCGGCGCTGCCGGTGCGGAAGACGCGGCCGGCGTAGTAGCCCACGACCAGCCCGGCCAGGATCACGAAGAGCTCCAGGTGGGTCACCACGCTCAGGAGGCGCCCGCGATGGTGCAGCAGGACGCCTGCGCCCACGAGGGAGAGGACCAGTAGCGTCCGGACGATGCCGGGAGGCAGGAACAGCGGCTGCTCGCGGGTGGCGGCGGGGTCGTAGACGCGGTCGCTGAGCGACGCGCCGCTCGTGCGGAAGCCGAAGTAGAAGCCGATGATGGTCAGCAGCAGGGAGCCCAGCGCCGTGGGCACGTCCTGCCCGCGGAAGACCAGCGCCGCGCACGTGCCGCCCATCGCCAGGGCGATCAGCGCGCGGATGCTGCCCTTGGGCAGGCCCAGCGGCGGGGCCGACGGCGCGGCGGACTGGTCCACGAACGCCGCCGTCCGCGTCTCCTCGTCGATCATCACGTAGTACCGCGCGCGGCAGCGGGCGCACGTGTAGTGCGCCTGGTTGTCCGGCAGGCGGGTGATCTGCTCGCGGCAGTGCGGGCAGCTGTAGGCCTTCGGTCGTTCCTTGCGGGCCATGGGCGGTCTCTCCGTGCGGCCTGGACGGGGCCTCAGTAAAGCAGCGTCGGCGAGGCGACGTGGATCTCACCCGCCCCGGCCCGATCGCGGTCCTTGTCGATCAGCAGCAGCGTGTCCCAGCGGATGGGGTAGTGCACCACGCCGTCGTTGGCGCCGCCCCAGTGCCCGGCCCGGCTGCCGTCCATCGGGAACGTCACGCACCGCCAGCCCCGCCAGGTGATCGACTCGGCGGTGGGCTGGAGCGTCTGCCCGGTCGCGTCGGTGAAGCGCAGGCGCGGGCTGTGCCCGCTGGCGTCGCCGTGCAGCCACAGCGCCAGCGCCCTCGGCTTGCCCTCGATCTTCCTCGCGGCCTCTCGGCGCGGCGCCAGGCGGATGAACTTCCATCCCTTCTTCATGTCGTACGCGACGCGGAGGCATTTCACGCCCGGCAGGGGCGGGCCGCCGGCCGGCTCGCCCGGGGCGAACGACTGTGTCGAGGCCACGTTCGCGTCGCCGTCGGGCACGAGGCGGTACGCCTTCGCGAGCGTCTCCGGCGTGTAGCGGGCGAAGTCGTCGACGGGGACGAAGCGCCTCGCCGGCAGGTCGAGCTCGATGCCCCCGCCGTCGCCGACGATCCGCACGCCGAAGGCGTACGCCCCGCCGGGGCTCGCCGCCAGGGGGACGTCGACGTGCTGCTCGGTCCGGCCCCGGTCGAGCTGCACGGCCGCCGTGGGGGGGGCCGCGAGGTCGATGCCTCTCGCGCCGGTCAGCTCGAGACGCCCGCGAAGCGGCTCGCCGGAGGGATTGCGGATCGTCAGGCGAAGGACCTTCCCGGCCGCGGGGTGCACCGTCACGTCGAGCGGGTTGGTCACGACGACGTGGATCGTCTGGGACAGGCGGCCCATGCCCTGGACGTCGAGGTCCAGGCGCATCCGCAGCGGTTGCGCCGTTCGCGGGATGCCGGCGCCCCACGGGATGGACAACCGGCCGCCCGGCGCGACCTCGCGCGCGCCGACGCGGATCGCCCGGTCCAGCGGATTCTGCACGACGTAGGCGCGTGTAGACCGGGCGCCGCCGCGCTGGAGGACGTCCAGCGGCACGCGCTGCCACGCCGCCGCCACGCGCAGCAGGTCGTTGGGCTTGTCGGGAACGAGGTACACCGGGGCGTCGGTCAACGCCACCTTCAGGCCGGCGGCGTCGGCCGTCAGCGCCGGGAGCTTCGTGCCCGTGTGCCCGGTGGCGGAGAAGCGTCCCGGGCTGGCCGGGATCACGACCGTCCGGCCCCCCGCGGCCGTCGTCCAAGCCGCGACGCGGACGTCGGGGCCCGCCGCGAAGAGCAGCACGTGGTTGTCCTCGCCGCCGACGGCCAGCCGCTTGTTGAAACGCAGGCCCTTCAGGACGGTGGTCAGCGTCCGGGCGGCGAGGTAGGCGGGCTTGGGGTCGTAGACGGGGTCGCGCCCCTTGTGGACGGGGTTCAGCACCGTGCCGAAGTGGTGCTCGGCCTCCTTGGGGTCGCGCCCGTCGTCGTGCCAGTCGTACCAGATGCTGAGCGGCACGTCGTTGGCGAGGTTCACCAGCCACTGGCGCGGGAGGTACTTTCCCTGCTTCTCGACGTCCATCGAGCCCCAGACGGACGAGTAGCCCCACTCGCCGGAGAGGATCGGGCGCTTTTCGCCCTTCGGGGCGTATCGGCGGATGAGCCCGCGCAGGCGCCGGTAGTCCGCGGCGGCAGTCTCGGGGGGCCGCTGGCGGTAGGGATGAACGGAGACGGCCGACCAGTCGGCCAGCAGCCCGCCCTGGAAGCACGCCTCGAGGAACCGGAAGTCCACGGTGGAGGTAGCCGGGCCGATGTAGACCTCGCCGGGGGCGGCCTGGCGGATCGCCTCGCCGACGGCCTTCGCCAGCAGGACGTAGTCCCTCGCGTTGGGGCTGGGCTTCCAGAAGCCGGAGATGTTCGGCTCGTTCCACATCTCCCAGAGGATGCCGCGCCCCTTGTACCGTTTGGCGCCCGCCGCGGCCCAGCGGGCCATGGCCTGGCGGCCCTCCGCCGTTCGCACGCTCCGGTCGGTTTCGTAGAGTTGGTTGCCGTAGTCCAGGATGAACAGGAGCCGCAGGCCGTAGAGCTCGGCCGCCTTGACGAGCCGGTCGTAGTGGTCCCAGGTGTACTCGCCCTTCTTGCGCTCGATGCTGCTCCAGACGAAGTCCATGCGGAGCCAGCGGAAGCCGCCCTCGGCGAGCATCTTCATCTCGCCGGGCTGGGGGCTGGTGAAGTGGATGTTCGTGCCGAGCCCGTCGGGGATCGGCCCGGTCCCGGGCATGCCGATCGCCGCCCCGGCCGCACCGGCACACAGGCAGGAAACCCCCGCGAAGCAAGCGACGTACCCTCTCATGGCGGCTCTCCCAGCCCGGACATCCGTATCCCTGTCGCCGACGGCAGGTGTGGCGGCCCGGAGCATACCAGCAACTCCGGCGGGCGCGAAGCGTGTTCCGCCGGGCAGGGCCGCGCCGGGCGGCGGGGGGGCGCCCCCGCCAAGCACGTCGTGCCCGGACCGCGGGCGGCCGGTACAATGGTCGGCGGCCGTCCGGGCCACCGAACGCTTCGGCGCAAGGCCGCGCGACCCCAGGAAGGAAGGCACGATGAGACACCTCGCCAATCACGCCGTCGCCGCCGTCGCCGTCCTGTCGATCTGGCTGCCGGCTGCCGGCGGAACGAAGGGCGGCACGGACGCCGGCAAGGGGGAGCTTCTCTGGCAGATCGGCAAGGCCGACAACGACACGCGCGAGCTCGCCCTGGGCCCCGGCGGCTATGCGCGGTTCTCGGCGGACCCGCTCTACGTGGTGGGCCTCTCCGACGCCGCGAAGGACTGGCCGTACGCCCATCCGGGCCCGACCGATGCGTGGGGCGGCAGCCGCCGCCACACGTTCGGCATCGTCTTCGGGCTGGCCGCCGCGCCGAAGCAGGGCACGTGCCGCCTGCGGGTGGACCTGGCCGACACGCACGGCCAGTCGGCCCCACGACTGCGCATCGCCGTCAACGGGCGGACGTTCGATCGGCAGATGCCCCGCGGCGCCGGCGACGCGTCGATCTTCGGCGAGCCGTCGAAGGGGAAGGAACATCGATTCGAGATCGCCTTCCCCGCCGGCGTGCTGGAGGCCGGCATGAACGAGGTGGCCATCATCACCCTCTCGGGCAGTTGGGTGCTGTACGACTGGATCGGCTTCGAGGCCCCGGCGGGCCTGGAGCTCACCGCGCCCTCGGGGACGCTCGTCCAGTCGGTCCGCAGCGAGCCGACGCTGGTGGAGGCGGGCGGGCGGCTGCGCCGGACGATCGTCGTGGACGTGCTGCACCTCCACAAGCCGATCGACGCCTCGGTCGTCGTCACCGGCGCCGCGCCGGCCAAGGTGCGCCTCGAGACGGGCAGGAACTCGGTGCAGGTCCCCGCCCCGGCCGTCGAGACCGACACCGAGGTCGCCGTCACGGTCCTGGCGGCGGGCAAGAGCATCGATACCCGGCGGCTCGTCCTGAAGCCCGTCCGCAAGTGGGTGGTCTATCTCCTGCCGCACTCGCACGTGGACATCGGCTACACGCAGGTCCAGACGAAGGTGGAGCGCGACCACTGGAGGTTCTACGAGCAGGCAATCGAGGCATCGAGGAGGACGGCCGACTACCCGCCCGGGGCGCGGTTCAAGTGGAACGTCGAGGTCCTCTGGGCCGTGGACAGCTACCTGAAGCAGGCCGACCCGGCGAAGCGAAAGGCCTTCTTCGACGCCGTTCGCGCCGGGTGGATCGGCCTGGACGCGCTGTACGGCAACGAGCTGACGGCCCTGTGCAGCGAGGAGGAGCTGATCCGCCTGACGGACTTCGCTCGCCGGCTGACGGAGCGGGCCGGCGTGCCGATCGACACGGCGATGATCACCGACGTGCCGGGCTACACGTGGGGGATCGTGGGCGTGCTGGCCCGCGGGGGCGTGAAGCATTTCTCCATCGGCCCGAACAGCGGGCACCGGATCGGCTACACGCTCTCGCAGTGGGGCGACAAGCCGTTCTACTGGCTCTCGCCGTGCGGGAAGCACAAGGTGCTCGTGTGGATCCCGCGCTCGGGCTACTACCGCAGCTTCCGCAGCGAGCAGCACCTCATGAGCTACCTGCGGAAGCTGGAGCAGTCCGGCTACCCATACGACCTGGTGCAGCTTCGCCACTGCATGGGGGACAACGCCGGCCCCGGCGTGGACCTCTGCGAGGTGATCAAGCGCTGGAACACGAAGCACGCCTATCCCAAGCTGAAGATCGCCACCACGCGGGAGATGTTCCGGGACTTCGAGCGGCGCTACGGCGAGAAGCTGCCGACCGTGCGGGGCGACTTCACGCCGTACTGGGAGGACGGCGCCGGCTCGTCGGCCCGGGAGACCGCCCTGAACCGCGCCGCCGCCGAGCGGCTCGTCCAGGCCGAGGCCCTCTGGGCGATGGCCGGCCCGGGCGGCTACCCGGACGCCGACTTCTACGCCGCCTGGCGGAACGTCCTCCTCTACGACGAGCACACCTGGGGCGCGCACAACAGCATCCGCGAGCCCGACAGCGACTTCGCCCAGGCGCAGTGGAAGATCAAGCAGGCCTTCGCCCTGGACGCCGAGGCCCAGTCGCGCAAGCTCCTGAACCGGGCGCTGGCGAGGCACACGGGCGACGCGGCCGCGGGGGCGACGGCGGCCACCATCGACGTCTTCAACACCACGTCGTGGGCGCGAACGGACCTGGCGACGACGGTCCTGCCCAAGGACCTGGCGCGCCTGGACCTGGTCGTGCGCGACGCGCGGGGGCGGCCCGTGCCGTCGCAGCGCCTGACGACCGGCGGGCTGGCGTTCCTGGCCCCCGACGTGCCGCCGTTCGGCGCGGCGCGGTTCACCGTCGCGCCCGGCAAGGCCGACGGCCCGGGCGCGGCGCGGGCCGAGGGGACGACGCTGGAGAACGGCATCCTCAAGGTCGCGGTCGACGGGAAGACCGGCGCGATCGCCAGCCTGACCCGCCGCGGCGTGCGCGGCGACCTCGTGGACCGCTCGAAGGGCCTCGGCCTGAACGACTACCTCTACGTCGACGGGAGGGACCCCAAGAGCCCCCAACGCGCCGGGGCCGTCCGCATCGCCGTCAAGGAGCGCGGGCCGCTGGTGGCCTCGCTGGTGATCGAGTCGGACGCGCCCGGCTGCGAGGGGCTCATTCGCGAGGTCCGCGTGATCTCCGGGCTCGGCCGCGTGGACATCCTCAACACCGTGGACCGCAAGCAGGTCCGCCGCCCCGACAGCGTGCACTTCGCCTTCCCCTTCCGCGTGCCCAAGGGCGTGATGCGGATGGACACCCCCTGGGCCGTCGTTCGCCCCGAGGCCGATCAGCTCCCCGGCGCCTGCAAGAACTACTTCACCGTCCAGCGATGGGTCGACGTGTCCAGCGCCGGCGGCGGCGTGACGTGGGCGACGCTCCACGCGCCGCTCGTGGAGGTCGGCGCGATCACCGTCGACGCCCGCGCGGTCGGCTGGATCAAGAAGCTCGAGCCCTCCGCGACGCTCTACTCCTACGCGATGAACAACTACTGGGAGACGAACTACAAGGCGGACCAGCCCGGCCGCGCGGTGTTCGCCTACTCCATCAGGCCGCACGCCGGGTACGACCCCGCCGCGGCGCAGCGCTTCGGCATCGGGCGCACGCAGCCGCTGATCGCCGTGGAGGCCGACCCGGACCGCCCCGTGGCGGCGTCGCGCCTGCGCGTGGAGCCCGCGGGCGTGATCGCCACGGCGCTGAAGCCCAGCCGCGACGGCAAGGCGTGGATCGTGCGGCTGTTCAACGTCTCGGGTCGCCCGGCGAAGGCGCGGGCGGTCTGGTCCGAACCTGCCCCCGGGTCCGTGCAGCTCAGCGACCTGGCGGAGGGACCTGGGCGGGAGCTCGCCGGGCCGGTGGAAATGGCGCCCTGGGAGTTCGTCACGCTGCGGGCCGTGCCGGCCGGCGCCGGCCCCACGCTTCCGAGGGGCTCGAGGTAGCCCCAGGGCGGCGACCGCTCACGGCTCGCGGGCGGGGCCCTGCCCCCGGGAGGCGGCGATGTCCTTGGCGGGCAGGGCGCGGCCGTAGATCCGAAGGCCCGCCACCCGGCCGGTCACCTGGAACGACGGGGCGGGACCGCCGCTGTACTGCCCGACGTGCAGCCGCCCCGCCCAGCGCGTGCGGACGGCGTCGCCGTCCACCTTGGCAACCTGGCGCCCGTCCTGGAACAGCCGGGCCGTCCGGCCGTCGAAGGTGCCCACCAGGTGCGTCCAGCGCCCGGGCGCGGGCTTGCCGCCGTCGCAGTCCATGCCGGCCACGTGCCACCGCCAGCCGCCGCCGAACCTCTGGAGGAACCACCCCGCCTTGCGCCAGTGCCCGCAACTGACGGGGATGGGCATCTGGGCCTTCGGCTGGAGGTGCACCCAGCACGCGATGGAGATCGGCCGGTCCAGGTCGAACTCCGGGCGGTGGTCGAAGGTGACGTGCCCGCCTTGGCGAAGGTCCAGGACGCCCTCGGCGACGCGGGCCTTGCCGTGCGCCCTCCCGGCCGCCGTGCCGCCGGCGTGCAGGGCCGCGCCGACGCCGTCGGCGAACGCCGCCACGAAGAGCGGCTCCTTGACCTCGGGCAGCGCGGCGGCCTCGACCGCCGGCGCCGCTTCGCTCTCGGCCCCGCGCCGGCTGACGGCACGGACGGCGTACGCGTACCGGGTGCCCTCGGGCCCCTCCGCGTCGACGTAGCGCGGCTCGGCGATCGGCTCGGGCGTGAGACGCCGGAACTTGCCCGTCCCGGCCTCCGCCCGGTAGACGTGATAGCGGAGGCGCGAGCCCGCGGCGCCTTGCCAGGCGAGCTCGACGCGCCCGGGCAGCGGCGAGGCCGTCAGCTTCGCCGGCGCCGGCGGCGGCGCGGCGGGCGGCACGGTCACGCGCGCACGGATCGGGCGGCTGCGCTCGCCGTCCGAGACGAGCACCAGCGCGTAGTGCCGCACCCCCGGCTCGGCCTGGACGTCGGTGTGCCGGTGGAGCGTGGTCACGGCGATCCGCGTCTCGTCGCCGGGGGCGAAGTCGGCCTCCGGGCCGCGGTGCAGCTCGGCCGTCAGCCCGATCGTCCGCGCCGAGCGCTCCCAGGACAGGAGCACCTCGCCGTCCGGGGCGACGCTCGCGGCCAGCGACGGCGGCGGGTCCGGCAGGGGAACGGGCACCATCTGGCGGCTCAAGCCGGGCACCAGCTCCGCGCCGGGCATGTCGGTCCGCGGGGCGGCGAGGGCCTGCTCGCGCCCGCGGCGGACGATCGCCAGCATCCGCCGGTAGTGCGGGTCGTCCGTGGAGGGGAAGCTGACGAGAGGCTCGCCCTGCCGGTCCCGCGGGGGCACGGGCTGCGGGCGGAACGCATCCAGCGGAAGGGCGGCGTGGACGTACCCGCGCCACAGGATGCGCAGGCGCGGGCGCGCGTCCACCTTCCGGTCGCGGCAGAGGCCCAGGCCCAGCCCGTCGCCGCCGTTGGCGAGGGGGGCGCGAAGGAGGCGGCTGTACTCCGGGCGGCACAGGTTGATCCAGTCGTTCTCGAAGCGGCCGCCGCGCCCGCCCGCGGCGTGGCACCGCGTGCAGCCGGCCGCCTTCATCTCCGCGATGAGCGCGTTCTTCGTGCCGGCCCAGCCTCGGGTCGCGCAGCCGTTCGGCGCGTAGTTCCACGTCCCGTGGTACAGGCCGTTCGTGTCGATCCACGCCAGGATCAGGTCGCGCTGCTTGCGGGAGAGACGGGGGATTCGCCCGTTGTGGCCGCCGACGACCACGTCGGCCAGCGGCGCGCACCCGGAGCCGTGCGACCGGGGCGGGAAGATCCGGGCCGACCAGTTCGACGTGCCGTTCATGCAGTCGATGCCGGCGATCAGGTAAGCCGTCAACTGCGTCTCGCGCCGGCTGATGAGGTTCTCGTAGCTGATGTTGAAGTGCTCGGTCCAGCCGCCGGAGAGGTCGAGCCCGGCGGCGACGCCCTTCCGCCCGCCGTGGCAGCGGACGCAGTGGGCGTCCAGGATCGGCTGGATCATGCTCGGGTAGTCGACGTACCCGCTGCCCCAGGACTCGGGCTGGAGGCGCCGCGGCGGGCGGCGCAGCGCCGTCGGGGCCGCCAGCGCCGGCGCGTCGTACTTGTACTCGTGGCAGCCGATGCACGCCCGCGTCACGCCGGGGGCCGCCTGAAAGAACGTCCGCATGCTCTGGAGCAGCCGCCCTTCCTCGTCGAGAGCCTGGAGGTAGATGGCCCGCCCGGAGGGGACCTCGAAGTACGCCGAGCCGTCCGGCTCGACGGGCACGACGCCCAGGAAGTTCTTCGCGCTGAACGCCAGGACGCCGCTGAGCATGAACGTCTGGTTGTAGGCGGCCCCGTGCGTGCCGGTCACGCGGGAGGTCTCCTCGATGACGCGGAGCCGCTTGACCTCGCCGCGCTTCACGCCCGTCAGCCCGCGGTAGATGTCCTGGACCAGGAAGTACCCGCTGCGCCGGTCGCGGCGCGCCGCCGCGGGCAGCACGATCGGCCGCGCCCGGGGCTTGACCAGCATCGGCGAGTGGCAGTCGATGCCCTTCTCGGCGTGGACGACGACACGCCGCCCGCCGCGGTCCACCATCAGGACGGCGTTGCGCTTGGCCCCCTTCGGGCGCCCGCTGTAGAGCACGACGTCCTTCGACAGTGGCCAGGGCTCGCACGACTGGCCGCGGTCGTGCGTGGGGTTGGCGGGGCGGTCGAAGTTGAAGATCGCGTTCGGCTCGTCCTTGCCGGCCTGGGGGTCGATCACGCCGATCGTGCCGCGCGGGGGGCTGTTGTGCGGCGTGAGCGTCCCGACCACCAGGTGCACCGAGCCGGGCACCGGGCGCGCGTCGAGGACGGCCTCCGGGTGGACCATGTTGTTGGCGAACAGCGCCGTCTCGTTCGTGCCGTCGGGAAAGATCGTCCACACGGACTGCTGCGTCAACGCGGTCTTGTCGACGTACTCCCAGCGGCCGTGCAGGATCCGCCCGTCCGGCAGGACCGTCGGGTCGAACTCGTTGGTGTTGTTGACGGAGATGGCGTGGATGTCGCTGCCGTCGGCCTGCATCACGTGCAGGACGTCCACGCCGGTGTTGTTGCAGGGCACCAGCCCGTTGGGGCGCGTGGAGGTGAAGACGATCCGCCCGTCGGGCAGGTACGCCGGGCCGACGTCGTGGTGTCCGCCGCCGCGCCCCTTGTAGGCGGCGCAGCCGGGACTCGGGTCCGTCACCCGCCGCAGGCCGCGACCGTCGAAGCCGATCTCGTAGATGCTCGTGGAGCCGTTCGCGGTGGGCTTGAAGCAGAACAGCACGCGCCGGGCGTCCCAGGAGAGCTCCGGCTCGCTGTAGATGCCCTCCCCGAGCGTCCCGGGCGTGGTGGGGTCGATCAGCGGGCGGATCCGGTGCCGCTCGGGCGGCGCCGCGGGATTCTCGATCACGTAGATGCCGCCGCCCGGGCGCCACTTGTAGTACGTGTCGTAGATGTGGATGCCGACGTAGTTGTGCCGCTTGACGAACAGCAGCGGCGCGTCGAGCATCCGGCGCATCGCCTGCTCGGGTCTTGGGCGGTCGCCACCGGCGTCGCCGGCCTCGGCGCTGCAGCGCCCGGGGCGCGTCCCCGCACAGACCAGGCCCAGCCAGGCGACCACGAATCCCAGCCGTCGAGAACGCACCATGGCCGTTCCTTCCAGGCGCGTCGGGAGGAGCCGTGCCGCGGTATCCGACATGTGAATCTCCCTTTCGCGACCCGCGCGCCGGACGGGTCGCTCATGCGATGCTCGTGCCCCCCGCCGGGAAGGCTGCCGCCGTGGCAGCCGAAGGCTACTTGCCTCACCCGAACCTCGTGCCCTTGGCGGCGAAGCGGATCGTGCCGGGCGGCAGGTTCCGGGCCTTCTGGATGGCCGCGGCCAGGTCACCCCAGAGGGCCTTGCCGTCGTAGGCGATGGTCTTGCCGGGGGCCACGTACACCACGCGCGGGACCGAGTTGACGTGCCAGGCCGTCTTCGTCTTGTCCGTCGGATCGTAGAGGACGACGGCCGAACCAAGGTCCCGCCGCCCGTAGCGCTGGCGGACCTTCGACTCGTGGTCGCCGATGTTGACCACGACGCTTGGGATACCGTGTCCGGAGAGCGCCTGCGAGACGATCGGCATGTCTTGAACCGCCTGGCCGGAGTACGGGCAGGTGGTGTCCGCGAAGAGCAGCACGAGGCCCTCGGCCTGCATGAGGCCCTCCAGGCTGTGCGTGCTGCCGGCGAGGTCGGGCAGGCGCGTCTCGGCCAGGAGCTTCGGCGCGTCCAGCGTCACCGTGCCCAGCAGGGGCACGTTCGGGCCCGGGTCCGTCTTCTCGGCCTGGAGGGCCTTGACCCATCCGTCCAACCCGCCTCCCGGAAGCTTGCCCCGGTAGCGGACCCGCCCATACTTGCCGACGAGGACGAACGTGGGGTACACCGTGGCGTCGAAGGCCTGGGCGAGCTTCGTTCCCGGGTCCCGGTGGACCGGGAAGGCCACCTCCTTGGCGCGATAGTACTCCTCGACCGCCTTGTCGTCGTCGGACGCCTCCACCCGGACGTAGGCCAGACCGGGCAGCGTTTCCTGCTCCTGGAGGAAGGCCATCTCCTCCAGCCCGGCCTCGCTCTTGCGGCAGCCGATGGTCCCGAACTCGACCAGCGCCACGCGCCCCTTGAGCTGGTGGCGCGTCAGGAACTCGTCGCGCAGGGCCGAGGCGCCGGCGCGGGGCGACCGGGGCGCCGCCTTGGCCTTGCAGCCGGACAGAATGCCCGACAGGAACGCACCCGCCGCCATGGCGAGGCACGCCGCCGCAGCGAACGGAACAGGGCGGCCTTTCCTGCTGAGTACTTCCATGGGTCACCTCGTAACTCAACCGGGCTGCCGCGCAGCACAGCCTTCCATACTACGGCAAGCGGCGCCCAATTCGTCCTCTCTTTTGGACGGACGCGGGCGGCCGGGGTTTCCAGGCCGGCTCGGCCGCGCGGGGATGCCGTGGCTGGTGCCGCGGCGGCTACCGCAGCGACACCTCCAGGCCCTCGATGTCGAAAACCACGTTGACGCTGGCGCGGCAGTTCGCCGGATCGCGAACGAACTCGAGGTAGCGCTGCAGTCGGCGCTCGCAGTTGACGCTGTTGTGGGCCAGCACGACGGCGCCCTCGGGGAGGCGGTGCCACGCGGCCTGGAGGATGTCCAGGTAGACGCCCTTGCCCTTTTCCGGCGTCCCGTCGGCGTCGAGGTATAGCACGCCGATGGGCTCGGGGAAGTCCCGCGCGACGTTCACCGCGTCGTCCGCGATGATCCGCGCCACGCCGGTCGGGTCGAGCTTCCGCACGTTCCGCTCGGCCAGGGCGGCCTTGTCGGGATCGATCTCCACACCGAGGAGCTGCTCGGCCTCGTAGACGCTCCCCGGCCCGACGGCCGCGCCGGCGTTCGAGATGAACGTGTTGCCGCAGAAGATGCCCGCCGCGATCAGGTTCACCGGCTGGGTGATGGCGTTGACGGCGTACAGCAGGCGCTGCATCCGCGGGGTGATGGCCGTCCAGGGGATGTCGAACCGCTCGCGGACGGCGCGGCGGTGGGCGAGCATCCGGGCGTGGTCGTAGTCGGTGTGCGGCAGCACGCCCGCTTGCCGCAGCGCCTCCAGCGCGTCGGCCACGACGGCCACCTCCCGCTCCGGCGGCTCGAGCCGGCGGTGCGGGCGGGCGTACTCCATCCGGTACTCGTTCCAGTCCGGGCTGCGGAACTCCTGGGCCATCGGCGCGCTCCTCGGCGGCACATTATCGCCCGCGCCGACGGGAAGGCAAGACGGACCGGAGGCCGGGCGCCTGCCGCCGCGCCTCTCAGAAATACCGCACCACGGAGAGGCGGTAGTGGACCTCCCCCGTGTTCTCCTCGTAGTCGCCGTCCTTGTCCTGGATTCGCAGGATGAGCTTGGGGATCGCCCGGCTGACGAGGAAGGTGAACGGCTTGGCCGCGGTGCCGGTCCGCACGACGGCCAGGACCGTGCCGGCCTGCTTCTCGTCCTCGCAGGCGACCAGGACCAGCCGGCACCGATCGACGCGCTTGGCGTCGGGGTCGTCGGGGCTCTGCGGCGCCCACGTCGCCTTCTCCTCGTCGGTCTTGGCCTCCTCCTGCTTCTCCTTGGACCAGCTCCGCCACGTGCCGGAGACGTAGCTGAGTGTGATCCGCGTGTTGGGCTTGACGGGCCCGATGTCGTAGCCCTCCTGCGAATCCCCCGCGATGTCCACCGTCGTGCCGGCGCGCGAGACCTTCAGCTCCTTGGCGATCCCGGCGATCCGCAACTGCATCCTGATGAACGTGGTGTCCTGCTGCCCGTGGAGGTCGCAGGACCGCTCGTAGTAGCCCAGCATGCGGCGGAGCAGGGGGCCCCTCGCCGCCACCGAGGCGCCCTTGAGGAGCGTCGAGTACCAGTCGCCCAGCTCCAGGCACGCCGGGCCGGGGACCTCGTGGAGCCCCTTCGCCGCCAACGGGACGTACGTCCGCAGCACCTCGTCCGGGCCGGTCTTCTCCAGCAGCCCCAGCGCCGTGTTCGGGTCGTTGCGATGGATCAGGTAGCCCATCAGCAGCTTCTTCGCCGCGTCGCGGTCCCCCGGCCGGGCCTTGAGCAACCTCGCCAGCGCGGCCATTTCCCTCTCCCCCGCCTCCTGCGCCTTGGCGATCTCGACGAGCTTTCGGATGCGCTCGATTTCGGGGCGCAGGCGGAGCTTCGCGGCGGTGCGGGCGGCATCGCGGTACAGCCGCAACGCCTCGCCGGCCTGCCACGCCGTCATCCGCAGCCGCGCCACGGCCAGCAGCGCGTCGATGAGCGCCCGGCCGTACGTCACCCGCTGGGCCCGCGCCGCGTAGCGGTACTGCCGCTGCCGAACGGCCAGGATGTTCCCCAGCGCCTCGCCCCGGCGCTGCGGAAAGGTCTGGCCCAGCAGCTCCATCGCGTCGACGGCGGCCAGGTACCCGTCCCGGTGCTTGAAGCCGAACTCGTAGGCCTTGGCGAGCAGGAGCTGCTGGAGCCCGGGCGCGTCGGGCACGGCGCGGGCGCCGGAAAGCAGCTTGGCCGCGAAGGCCGCGTCGTCCCGCGTCCCGGCACTCCTGGCGACCTTCCGCGCCTCCTGGCCGAACAGCGCCTCGTACGTCGAGTTCGGATCGTCCGCCCGCGCCGGGCCGGACGCCGCGGCGACTCCGAAGAGCACCAGCCCCGCCCAAACGGTCTTCGACAGTGCCATGACGTACCTTCCCATCCGCGGGACGATCGCTGCGCCCCCTCTCTGTCGATCCCACGGGCTCGGTGTTCCCATCGTACCGCCGACGTTGCCCCCGACGCAAACCGCACGTGGGGCCGGCGGCGTCAGGCGAAGTGCGCAGCAGCGGGGGGGGCGTCAGACGTTGCCGGCCTGTTCGGCCTTCTTGCGGAGCTTGGTCGCCGAGGGGGCGGTGATGCCCTTGTTCAGCGCCCGGTCCATCTGCCGGAAGGCCTGCCGGAGGCGCTGCTCGTTCTCGATGAGGGCGATTCGGACGAACCCCTCGCCGTTCTCGCCGAACGCGCGGCCGGGGGAGACGACGACTTCGGCCTCCTCGAGCAGGCGGAGGGAGAAGTCGATGGTGCCCTCCCCGCGGAGGTGCTCGTCGGCGGCGCGGGCCCAGACGAACATGCTCCCCCGGGGCGTCTCGAGGTCCCACCCGATGCGCCGGCAGCCCTCGACGACGACGTCGCGTCGCGCCTGGTAGAGGGCGGCCTGCTCGGCGACGCTGCTTTCGGCCGTTCGCATGGCGATGATGCTCGCCACCTGGATGGGCGTGAAGATGCCGTAGTCGTAGTAGCCCTTGATGGTCGCCAGCGCGCGGAGCATCTCGGCGTTGCCGACGCAGAAGCCGATCCGCCACCCGGCCATGTTGTACGGCTTGGACATCGTCAGGAACTCCACGCCGACGTCCTTGGCGCCCCGCGCCTGGAGGAAGCTGGGGGCGACGTAGCCGTCGAAGCACGTCCGCCCGTAGGCGAAGTCGTGGATCACCAGGATGCCCTCGCGCCGGGCGAGGTCCGCCACGTGGTCGAAGAACTCGACGCTGTCGACCGTCATCGCCGTGGGGTTGTGCGGGTAGTTGAGGATCAGGCACTTGGGCTTCGGGTAGAGGTGCTCGGTGACGTAGGTGATGCGCCGGAGGAACTCGTCGTCGTTGCCGAGCGGGACGTTGATGACGTTCCCGCCGGCCAGCGCCACGCCGTAGACGTGGATCGGGAAGTACGGGTCGCCCACGATGGCCGTGTCGCCCGGGCCCATCATCGCCAGGCACAGATGCGAGAAGCCCTCCTTGGAGCCGATGACGGCGACGACCTCGCTGGCCGGGTCCAACTGCACGCCGTAGAGGCGCTCGTAGAGCCGCGCCACCTCGCGCCGGAGGTTGTAGATGCCGATCGACTTGCTGTAGCGGTGGGTGCGGGAATCGCGGACGGTCTCGCACAGCTTGTCGACGACGTTGGCCGGCGCCGGGTCCGACGGGTTGCCCATGCCCAGGTCGATCACGTCCACGCCCGCGCGGCGCTTCTCCAGCAGCAGGGCGTTGATCCGCCCGAACAGGTACGGCGGCAGCCGCCGGATCCGCGGGGAGACCTCGATCTTCCACTCCTCGCTCACGGTCAGTTCCCTGTGTCGGCCTGGGCCTTCAGGACCGCGTTGACGTACTCCACCCGGGCGCCGGCGATCAGGATCTGGAGGATGTCCTGCTGAAGGGCCTGCACCTTCCGCGCCCGGACGGCCTGACGCATCTGCTCGCGCACGTCCTCGAACTTCACGTCCTTCGGCTCGATGATCCGCAGCAGCTTGACGACGTGGAAAGCCGTGCCCACCTGGATCGGGTCGGAGACCTCGCCGATCTTGGTCATGGCGAGGGCGGCCTCGCGAATCGCCGGCGGCGTGCCCGTGTCCCGCGCGCCGAAGGCCGGCAGGAGCCCGCCGTTCTTCACCGACGGCCCGACGGAATCCTTGTTGACCAGCGCGGTGAACTCCGCCCCGCCCGCCAGCTCGCGCAGCACGCGCTGGGCGTCGGCCAGCGTGGCGACCTGGATGTGCTGGATCTCCACCTTCTGCTCGTGCTGGCGGGCGAACTCCTGCTTGAGGTCGGCCTCCGTGGTCACGACGCGCTTGCCCGCCAGCTTCGCCAGCAGGGCGTTGCGGCGCATCGTCAGCCCCCACTGCTGGCGCGAGACCTTGTTGCGGTCCAGCAACTGCTCCAGCAGGCGGTCCTGCTGGTTGGGATCCTCCACGCCGCCGAACATGTCGCGCAGCGTCCGCTCGTGCTGGGCCCGAACGTCCTCGTCGGTGATGGTGACCTTCTGGCGGGCGGCCTCCTGCCGGACCAGCTCGTTGGCGATGAGCTGCTGCGCCAGGCCCATGCCGTAGCCCCGGACCAGCAGGTCGACGAACCCGGCCATGTAGACGGGCTTGCCGTTGACGTAGGCCATCACCGTCCCGCCCTGCGCCGTCGGCGTCGGCGTCTCCCGCGGCGCGGGCGTGGCGGCGTTGGCGTCGTCGGCCCCGGCCGGCTGCGTCGTCGCCGGGGGCGCCGTCGGCAGCGGCGCGGGCGGCTCGGGCTGACCGAAGCGCTGCGTCCACCACTCCGGCGGGTCTTCGCAGCCGCCCAGCACGCATGCCAGGACCAGGATGGCCGCTCCTCTGCGCATCGCTCTTGCCTTTCCCGTTGGCGGCGCCCCGGCGGGCAGCCCGCATCCCGCATAGCCTACCGACCCGCCCCCGCACGGTCAATGCACACGGCCGCGCCGGCGGTGGCGGGTCCGGTGCGGAGGCGGAGCGCCCGGACGAGCGGGGCGATGCGCGGGATGCGGATGCGGCGGGCTAGGGGTCTCTTCGGATCACGTCGAGGCCCTCGCGGGGCGAGGCGCCGCCGTCCCAGCGGTGGTGCTTGACGGCTTGGACGATCCGGTCGGCAAGGCGCACGGCGGCGAGGCCTTCGGCCGCGGAGACCACCGGGGCCGCGCCGTTCACCACCGTCTCGCGGAAGGCCTCGGCCTGCCGGCGGAGCGGCTCGGTGGACTCGTCCACGACGAGCTCCTCGACCTTCAGCAGCCGGGCGTAGTCGACGGACTCGGTCAGTTCGGCGAGGTCCTCGACGTCCATCTCGCGGGCCATCTGGATCAGGTCGAGGTTCTCGCTCTTCTGGATGACGATGCCGACCTTGCGGCCGTAGTCGACGGAGAGGTACGCCTCCTCGGAGAAGATGCGCATCTTGCGTTCGGTTTTGATGGCGAGGCGGCTGGCGGTGACGTTGGCGACGCAGCCGTTGTCGAAGATCAGTCGGGCGTTGCAGATGTCCTCGGGCTGGCCGATCACGTTGACGCCGACGGCGTGGACGGTTTCGACGGGGGCGTCGACCATCATCAGGACGAGGTCGAGGTCGTGGATCATCATGTCGAGGACGACGCCGACGTCGGCGCTGCGGAAGGTGAAGGGGCTGATGCGGTGGGCCTCGATGAACTTCGGGCGGATGGCGTACTTCCGCATGGCGATCACGGCGGGGTTGAACCGCTCGGTGTGCCCGACCTGGACGCTGGCGCCGGTATGCCGGGCGAGGTCGATCAGCTCCTCGCCAGCGGCCGCGTCGTCCGTGAAGGGCTTCTCGACCAGCACGCACTTGCCGGCGGCGACGAACGGCCGGGCGGCGGCGGCGTGATGGACGGTGGGCACGGCGATGATGGCGGCGTCCACGCGTTCGGCGGCCTCGGCGGCGTCGCCCAGCGCCTCGCAGCCGCGCCGCCTGGCGACGGCGCGGGCGGCGGCGGCGTTCGTGTCCACCACGCAGGCGAGTTCCGCCTGCGCCATCTCGCTGAGCACGCGGGCGTGCAGGCGCCCCATGCGTCCGGCGCCGACGACGGCGACGCGAAAGCTCATGCCAGGGGCCTCCGGAGGTCGATCCCGGTATCGCGGGGCAGGTACTTGCGGGCCTCGGGCGGGACCTTGCCTCGGAACCGCTCGCGGGAGCGCCCGTAGACGCCCTGGAGGCTTCGGTTGCAGAACTCGCACAGGCGCGCCGCCTCGCCCTCGACGCCCATGTTGACGAGCTGCTCGATCTTGGTCTGGAGGGTGGACTCGTCGTCGAACAACTCGCGCAGGGCGAAGCGGAGCTCCTTCTCCTCGTCGCGCTTGAGCCCGGCGTTCCGGAGGCCGGCGTCGTGGATGCCGGCGACGGCCGGAGGGCAGGGGCCGTCGCGGCTGTCGCTCCGGAAGTCGGTGAACGGCGGCACGTCGCGGCGGACGGGCGTGCGCGTCCCCACGCGGGCGTAGCGCCCGACGGTCACGAAGTGGTGCACCCCGCAGAGGTCCTCGATCACCGCGCCCGTCTGGACGTGGATGTGCCCCGCCAACAGGACGTTCTCCCCGAGGGACACGCCGTCGTCGACGTAGCAGTCGTGGGCGACGTGCGCGCCCTTCGACAGGGTGTTGTCGCTGCCGATGCGCGTGAGGTAGCCGCCCGGCTCGGTGCCGATGTGCGCGGTGACCTCGCGCCCGAAGCGGTTGTTGTGCCCGATGATCAGGAGGGTCCGCCCGCCGCGGTACTTGAGGTCCTGCGGGTCGGCGCCGAGGACGCAGCCCTCGGCGAAGAAGTTGCCCGAGCCGATCCTCGTTTGCCCCAGGATCACCACGCGGCGCTCGAGGACGCTGCCCGGCCCGATCGTGACGTTCGGGCCCACCACGCAGTACGGGCCCACCACCGCGTCGGGCGCGATCCGGGCGGCCGCGTCGATCTCGCGCACCACCGACACGTCAGCCATCGGCGTCTCCTGCAACCGCGTCGGCGGCGGCCAGCAGCCTCCGGACGTGCGGGTTCCGCTTCCCGGCGGCCTCGAGCTTCCGCAGCGCCTTGCGGTTCACCTTGCCGTCGCGCCCGTTGAAGAGCTCCCGAAACGCGCCCTTCAGCTCGCGGATGTCCTTCTCGTCGAAGCCGCAGGCCTTCAGGTTCCGCGTGTTGATGCCGCGCACGCGGACCGGGGAGCCCTGGAGCATGGCGTACGGGGGCGCGTCGCGCTGGACGCGGGCGTACCCGGCCACGAACGAGTACGCCCCCACCCGCACGCCGTCGGCGACGGAGGCGAAGCCGCTCATCCGGACGTAGTCCTCGACGACGGCGCCGGTGCCGATGCGGCTGCAATTGTCGAAGATCCCGTGGTCGCCGAGGGCCGCGCCGGCGCCGACCTGGCTGGCGATCATGATGAGGTTGTGGTTGCCGATGCGCGTCGGGGCGTCCGTGCCGGCGAAGATCGTGACGTGCTCGCGAATGGCGTTGGCCTCGCCGAGGACGCACTCGCCGGCGCCGGCGGCGCCGGGGGGCGCCTCGCCGATGACCGCCATCGGGTACACCTGCGTCCGCGCGCCCAGCGTCGTGCGCCCGACGAGCGTCACGTTGCTGCCGATCTCGCAGCCGGGGCCCAGCTCGACCTCCGGGCCGATGTGGCAGAACGGACCGACCCTGACGTCGCCGGCCAGGACGGCAGTCTCGGCCACCGTGGCGTGCGGTGAGATCCTCGGCATCGGCGTCGCGGGCCTCCCGTGCTTCACACCGGCTCGGAGTCGACGAGCATGAACTTGATCTCCGCCTCGGCGGCCAGGTCCTGCCCGATGTACGCCCGGCACTTGCAGTGCCCGGTCCGCGTGCGGACGTGGACGCGTTCGGCCTCCAGGATCAACTGGTCTCCCGGACGCACCGGGCGGCGCATCTTCACGCGGTCCATGCTCAGCAGCACGGCGACCTTGCCGGTGTGCTCCAGGCGCCGGCTCAGCAGGATGCCCGAGAGCTGCGCCAGCGCTTCGAGGATCATCACGCCGGGGAAGATGGGCTGGCCGGGGTAGTGGCCCTGGAAGAAGGGCTCGTTGATGGAGACGTTTTTGATGCCGACGGCCTTGCGGTCGCCGTCGAACTCGATCACGCGGTCCACCATGAGGAACGGGTAGCGGTGCGGCAGGAGGCGCATGATCTTGCGGATGTCCATTTCCGGCTCGCCGGTGGACGCCTCCCTGAACTCCTGCTCGGCGAGCGCCTGGACGAGCTTGCGGACCATGGCGTGGTTGTGCTCGTGCCCGGTGCGATGGGCGACGATCCGCCCCCGCAGCGGGCGCCCGAACAGCGCCAGGTCCCCGATCAGGTCGCCGATCTTGTGCCGCGCGCACTCGTCGGGAAAGCGGTACTTGTTGTCGATGGGGCCCTCCGGGCCGATCACCAGCACGTCCTTCGCCGTCAGGTGCGCGCCGACGCCCCGCGCCTGCAGCTCCCGCGCCTCTTCCTCCGTCGAGAACGTCCGCGCCGGGGCGATCTCCCGCGCGAAGTCGTCGGTGCCCAGGCGGAACGCCGCCACCTGGCGCCCGATCGCCGGCGACTCGTAGTAGTCCAGGTCGTACAGGATGTCGAGGCAGTCGTCCGGCCCGGGCAGCGCCGCCAGGGTGGCCTGCCCCTGCGTGACGGTGATCGCGCGGTCGATCACGAAGGGCTTCCGCTCGGCCTCCTGCTCGACGAGCCCGGCGCGCTGGAGCGCCTGGACGAACGGCTTGGCCGAACCGTCGAACGACGGCGTCTCCGAGGCGTCCAGCTCGACGTCGAGGTTGTCCACGCCCAGCCCCGCCGCCGCCGACAGGACGTGCTCGATCGTCTCGATCGCCGTCGAGCCGTTCAGCAGCGTCGTGCGGCGAGCCCGCTTGCCGACGTTGTCGATCTCCGCCAGGACCCGAACCGGCGACGACACGTCCGTCCGCACGAACGAAATCCCCGCGTCCGCCTTGGCGGGCAGGAAGCGCAGGCGGCACTTCTCGCCGCTGAACAGGCCCCGCCCCTTGAGCTCGACGGGCTTGTCAATCGTCTTCTGAAGACTCACCGGCCTCGAGCCTCGATTCCAACGCCCGCACGCGCTTCAGCAGGCCGGGCAACCGCCGCCAGGCCTGGAAGATGCGAAAGGCCTCTCGCGCCGGCATCGCCGGCGTGCCGGCGACCTGCTCGCCGGCAGGCACGTCGCGGCTGACGCCCGTGTACGACGCCACCTGCGCGCCGTCGCCCAGCGCGATGTTGTCGCGCAGCCCGGCGTGCCCGCCCACGACGCAGCCGCGACCCAGGCGAACGCTGCCGGCCAGGCCCGCCTGCCCGATCAGCAGGCTCCCCGCGCCGACCTGGCAGTTGTGGGCGACCTGCACCAGGTTGTCGATCTTCGTCCCGGCGCCGATTCGCGTGGCCCCGAACTTCGCCCGGTCCACGCACGTGCACGCGCCGATCTCCACGTCGTCCTCGATCACCACGCTGCCGACGTGCGGCACGCGCCGGTGCACGCCGTCGATCGCCTGGTAGCCGTACCCCTCGAAGCCGATCACGCTGTTCGGGCCGATCCGGACGCGGTCGCCGATCCGCGCCTCCGCCCGCACCACGACGCCCTCGAAGAGCACGCAGTCCCGCCCGACGCACACCCGCGGGCCCACGCTCACGTGGGCGCACAGGACCGACCGGTCGCCCACCTTCGCGCCGCGCCCGACCACGGCGCCCGGCCCGATCGCCGCGCCCGGGCCCACCGCCGCGTCCGGCGCCACGATCGCCGTCGGGTGCACGCCCGCCGGCGGGAGGTCTTCCGGCCCGGCCAACGCCGTCAGCACGCGGAAGACCGCCTGCGGCACGTCGTCCACGCGGATCAGCGCCATGCGCGCCGCTTCGGGGCGGCCCGGCTGGCAGATCGCCGCGCCCGCTCCGCTGTCCGCCAGCGCCGCGGCGTGACGGGCGTCGGCGAAGGTCAGGTCGCGCGGACCAGCACGATCCACCGCCGCGATCGCCTCCACCGTGACGGACGCATCGCCCTCGACCGCCCCGCCGACGATCTCCGCGACGCGGCCCACTGTCATCGGTTCGTGCGTCATGCCTGCAAACCGCCTATCATAGCCCCGGCCGGGCCGGTTGCAAACGCCAATTCCCCGCTCGGCGCCGCCTGCGACGCCCCACCGCCTGCCGGCTTGCCCCCGCGCCGACAACAGGTCGTGAGCGAAGTGACGGCGAATCGCCGGTTCACGCCGGAGCCGGTTTCATCCCAGCCTGGAAGTCCGCGCCGGTGGGGTTCTGGAAGACCCGAAGGCCGAACTCGGGAATGATGGCCAGGACGTGATCGAAGATGTCGGCCTGGATGCCCTCGTAGTGCGCCCAGCGCTGGTCCTTGCAGAACACGTAGATCTGAACCGGCAGCCCGCGCTCGGTCGGCGCCAGGTGACGGACGAGAAAGGTCATGTCCTGGTGGATCATCGGGTGGTTCCGCAGGTAGGCTCCCAGGTACGCGCGGAACGTCCCGATGTTCGTCAGGTGCCGGCCGTTCACCAGATCCGACTCGTCGAAGCCCTTCTCGGCGTTGTGCCCGGCGATTTCCTCCACCTTCCGCTCGACGTACTCCGCGATGTACCGGAAGGTCTTGAACCGGGCGAGCATCTCCTCCGTGCAGAAGCGGATGCTGGTCATGTCGATGTGGACGGCCCGCATGATGCGGCGCCCGCCGGATTCCGTCATGCCGCGCCAGTTCCGGAACGAGTCCGAGATCAGCGCGTACGTCGGGATCGTGCTGACCGTCCTGTCCCAGTTCTGCACCTTCACCGTCGTCAGCGAGATGTCCGTCACCGTGCCGTCGGCGCCGTACTTGGGCATCTCGATCCAGTCGCCGATGTGGACCATGTGGTTGAGCGACAGGTGGATCCCCGCGACGAGCCCGAGGATGGAGTCCTTGAACACCAGCATCAGGACGGCCGCCACCGCCCCCAGCCCGCCCAGCAGGTAGGCGGGGCTTCGCCCCAGGAGGACCGACACGACCACCACGCCCACGACCAGGAACAGGACGACCTTGACCGCCTGCACGAAGCTGCGAACGGGCATCTTGCGCCCGAACTCGAGCGTGTCGTGGATCGCCACCAGCGCGTTGAGGAACGCCGTCGCCACGAACGTCCCCGCCAGCAGCAGGTAGATGATCGCCCCCTGCTGCACGACACCCACCGCCGTCGGCGATCCCGCCAGAGCCACCGGCGCCAGGGCGTAGATCACCAGCGCGGGCGCCAGGTGAGACAGCCGCACGAAGACCTTTCGCTCCACGAGGATGTCGTCCCACGTGGTCCGGCTGCGCTCCGCGAAACGCCCGACGCCCTTGACCAGAAACAGCTTGGCGATCGCGTTAGCCAGCCAGGCGAGCAGGAGGACGCCGACCAGGGCGATGGCCCCGGCCGCGAAGAGGGCCCACCACTCCTGCAGGCCCCACGTCATCAGCCAGTCTTTGAGTGTTACCATCCGTCCGTCCTCCCACGCGCCGCGCGGTCACCGCTTCCGTCCCGGCGGCCTCGCGTCACTGGACCGATTCGAACGTCGACGCCACCGGCACGGTCTGGCCCGTCTCGCTCGCCTCGAGCGCCGACAGGCAGATGTCCAGCACGTGGTACGCCGCCGCAGCGGGGCACGTCAGCGGCGCGCCCTGCCGGATCGCCGCTGCCAGGTTCCGCAGGCCGTAGGCGAAGTCCACGCCCGCATACGGTTCGCGGTCCGGCGGGACCTCCGTCCACTCGCGCTCGCCCGGCCGGCAGAGGCGGATCTTCGCGTTGAACGCCGGGGCGGACTCGAACCAGATCGACCCGTCCCGCCCGTGCAGCTCGATGCCCGACTGGGCGCTCTTGACGTTGAAGAAGCTCGTCGTCAGCCGACCGTGCGCCCCGCACGCCAGGCCCATCAGCACCACGCTGTGGTCCGGGTTGGTCACCGCGTACGTCTGGCCCTCCTTCGGGCCCGAGCCGATCGTCCGCTCCGGCAGGCGGATGCCGCCCATCGCGCGGACCCACTCCACCGAACCGAAAATCTGCGTGATCACGCTGAGCGGGTAGCAGCCGACGTCCAGCAGCGGCCCGGCGCCGTACGAGTAGAACGCCTCCGGGTCCGGATGCCACGTCTCGATCCGCCCGTGGTTCATCTCGCCGTAGATCTCCATCACCTCGCCGATCAGCCCCTCGCGCACGACACGCCGGAGCGTCTGCTGCGCCTCGCCCAGGATCACCGACGGCGAACAGCCGAACACCAGCCCCCGCTTCGCCGCCAGGGCGATGATCCGCCGGCCGTCTTCGCGCGTGCTGGCCAGCGGCTTCTCGCTGTGGACGTGCTTGCCGCCTTCCAGCAGCGCGGTGGTCACCTCGGCGTGCTCGGTGTGCGTGGTGATGTTGAGCGCGGCGGTGACCTCGCCGTCCGCGAGCAGCTCGTCCAGGTTCGCGTAGCCCTTCACGCCGTACTTCTCCGCGAAGGCCGCCGTACGCTCGGGGAGGATGTCGTAGCCGCCGACGAGCTTCACGACGTCGGCGTGGCCGGCGCGCATCTGGTCGGCGTATTTCCCGGAGATGTTCCCGCAACCGACGAAGGCGATTCCTACCGGTCCTTCACTGCCCATGGTGTCCTCTCCTGTGAACGGGTTGATCGGTCGGCCGGGGTCACCAGCCCAGGGCCTCCCGCACGAATTGGCGACTGATCCGGAGGCTGTCGCGAATGGGCCGCGTGGGCTCGAAGTCGGCCTCGTGGGCCAGCTCGATGACCGCGTCGCCGCCGCCAAGCCCTCGCAACGCCTCTCGACGACCGCCTGCGGGGATTCCTCGGCCGATGCGTCCCTTCGCCAGCCCTCGCAGCCGCATCAGGCCGGCCTTGTGAGGGAGGCGTCTTTCCGGGCTTCCGAAAGGGGTTTGGACCATACTATACTCCCGCAACCCGTGACGGTTGCATTGTCCCTTCTGTGTCGGCAATGGGGCGACTATGGGTTTCAGCGTCTTCCGTTTGATCTGCTCCCACGCCCGGTATGCCCGGTTGAGTTTGCCTGGAATGTCGCCGCTTTGCGTGTAGCCCATCGTGCCCAGCGGGCCTTGGTAGTCGATCTCGCGGAGCGTGCGGACCAGCGGCGCCATGTCGAAGCTGCCTTCGCCCAAGATCTTGTGCGTGGCCTTGTCTTTGTCCGTGCCCTGGATAACGACGATCATCAGGTACGGCTTCGCTTTGATGAGATCCTCGCGCAGCTTGTCGAGATCCCGATTCCCCACGGCCTGCCAGTGGTGCAGGTGGAACATCACGCCAACGTTGCGCCGATCGACGGCCTTGGCGATTCGCACGTTGTCCTCGATCGTTTCAATCCAATTGCCGATGTGCATGTACGGCGCGACGCCGCCCAGACCGTGCTTCTTCGCGTCGCTCGACATTTCGCGGAGGATCTTCACCGCCATCTCAACGGCCTTGGGGTCCTTTCGATCCATCTTCTTGCGGCTGCCGACCGACGGGACCAAGACGACTTTCGTGCCCTTCAGCAGCGGGAGGTTGTCCTTGATCACCTTCGGGTACGTGCCGTCCTCGATGTAAAAACGCGCGTGAATCGCGGTCAATCGCATGTTGTGCTTCTTCAGCGCCGCGAGATAGGCCGGCAGCGTCTTCCACCGCCGCGGATCGTCCTTAAGCGAAAGCAGCACGCTGTCGTAGCCCCGCTCGGCCAAAATCGCGATCTGCGCGGCCGGATCGTTCCACTTGTGCTTGTAAAACCAGTTGGTCATCGCGAAGTGGTGGTCTTGCCAGTTCAAGTCCTGCACGAGATCGACCTTCATGTCCTTGTCTGTCGCAGGGGCCGCGATGGCTGCTGTCCACGCGAACAGGAGCAACACAAATGAGTTTCTCAGCGCTATGCACATGGCGCCTCCTTGGCACCGCTCTCGCCGGCCCCCCGGGCCGGCCTGTCGTTTGTGCTATTTCAGGTGGATCGCTAACACCACTCCCGAGCAGCGCATGGATCCCGCCCGCTCAGAGAGATCTATTGATCCTCCTGGATCACGCCGGTGCGGATCAAAACGACGTCGCTCCGCCGCTCTTTGGGGATCACTTCCAGGTATCTCATCCTGCCCGATCGGACTTTGCCTTCCACGATGGTTTGCCTGGGAGCGTGCAGCTTGAAATCCACGTCCCACTGCTTTGGCCACGCCGGCAGCAGGCGGATCTTCCCCGCCTTGCCACTTCGAGTCTCCTCTGGCGAAGCGTGCGTCTGCATCAGCATTTCCTGCAAGCCGATCATGCCGCTGCCGCCCCAGTTGTGGTCGGGGGCCCAGTCGATCGTATGGGGCCAGAAAGCGGGGAAGCGGTACGGCCCGTTCTTCATCTTGCTGATGTTGAGCTTGCGCGCCAGCGCGGCGTCGCCAAGCCTCGGCGCGTGGATATTGGCTTGTTCCCAGGCCCTCGTCGCCAAACGGTCTCTTCCGGTGGCCAGGGAGGTCCGCCTCATCAGATCCAGATCGGGCAGACCGAGACCATACAACTCATAGGGATAGAGCGGGAACATCTCGGGACAGTGCCAACTGCGGTGGCCGTGGTTTTCGGACGGCTTCAAGTATCTGCCGCCGAACTTGTCGCTCTTACCGGTAGGCATCTCCGGCAGACGATCAAGTATGATCTGCCAGCGTTTCTTCTTTGCAGCAGATGTGTACTTCTCCGGCAAGGCCTTGAGTTCAGTCAGGACGCGCCGCAGTCCGGCGATCACGCTGGTGGGGTTCCGCGCATCCCAATGCCCCTCGAGCGTATTTGCCGGATAAATCTCCAGTTTCCCGTCATGATCCAGTTCCTTGCCGGTGAGCTTCTTGCAGCGATAACGGTAATGCTCGTCATAGAAGATGACCGACTGCTCGATCAGCGGCAGGTACCTGGCAATGTCCGCTCCCGAGAACTGATGATACTGCAGTATGAGCCAGGACCAGTCCAATTGCTCCTCGTAGACCTTGCCGCCTGCGCGGTTGACCTGGACGCCGACCTCGAAGTTCTGCGGCCGGCCCCGACCACCGCCTTCGAAGAACCCGTATTGGCACGCACCCGGCAGTCCGGTAATGGCGGACTGTTCCTCAAAGCAACAGCCGTCGTGCTTCCAGTAATGCCGCACCCGCGCCGTGGCGTTAGGCAGTCCGTTCAGATAGAAACTGAAACCCGACGGCATCAGGTCAAAATCGCCGGTTTTGAGCATCGGACGATAGACCAGTCGCTGGTTCTGAGCGGTGAAGGCCGCTCCCCATTGACGATGGTCAGGCGTGTAGCCGGGTCCTTTCTTGCCGTTCACGTAGAGCGGATCGAACGTGAACAGGCCCCCGTTGAACAGCGTCGGTTCGCGGCCGTTCGCGTTGCTCGCGAGCATGTAGCGGAAGAGCTGGTAGTTGCGGCCCAGGCGCCATCCGATGTCCTTTTCGCCGCGGCGGGAGTTAATGACCAGATGGCTCCGGCTCCAGAAGTCGGACCACCACTTCAGATTGCCTTTCCAGGCCTTTGCATCTTCTTGCGGCGAAAGGTCGATCAGTTCCTGCAGCGCCGCGTCCCAGCCATCCTGCTTCCCGACCTGATCGACATGCAGGCAGACGCGCACGCGGTGCGATCTCGCCGGGGCCTTGCTGACATACTTCCAGCCGCGAAACGGGCATTCCGCATACTTGCCGCTTGTTTCTCCCGCCAGGGCGAAACCGTCACCCATCAGCGCTCCGCCCCAGACAAGATTCTCGAGGGGGTTCGCCAGTTGGTCGCGAACCGGCTCCAGGCCCTGCTGCTTCACCTGGAAGTTGAAGCAGTCCTTGGAGTTGTCCACCCGGTGATGGAAACGGACGAGCTTCGCGTCGGCGCGGATTTCGTCCTTGTAGAGAAACACCTTCCCCGGGTAGGCGTCGTAGTTGATCATGCACATGGCGCGACGGCCATGTTTGCTGCGGTCCTTGGGAAGCTCGATCGTCTCGGCCCGCCAGGACTCGTACGTCGCCTCGACCGTGACGGGGTTGTCCGACTTGACGTCCAGGTGAACAATCGGCCGAGCGACCTCGACCCAGACCCTCACCGCCAGGCCGGCGCCGTCAGGAAACGTTCCGTTGACCGACACGTATCCCTCGCGAAGTTTCAGCTCCTGACGAAACTTGCCCGTTTGAAACGGATTTGGCGCGAACCTCACCCTGACCCGGCCGGGCTTCAGCAACGCGCCGTTCTCGTCCCGGTAGCCCGCCCGGCCCATGTAGAGCAGCAGCTCGTCGTTTTCGACCCAGACGTTGACGCCGATATCCCCGCCGCTGCAGGGCATCGACTCGCCGGCGTTCTTGCTTTGGCTCGTCCAGACGACGTTGTACTGGTCCATGAGATGGCTTTCGGCCAATGCCCTGTCACCTCCCGGGTTATCCTGTCCTGTGGCCGTCGCCGGCAGTTGGGCCAATAGGAGCGCAATTCCCGATATCAGTGTCTCGTTTCGCATCTTCTTCCCTCCTGAATGCCGCGACGCCCTTGGGTTGATCCGTTGACGCGCGAGGCCGTGAGTTCCTGACGAAGTCGAGCAAGTACAGGATTGCGCCCGTGTGGCAACTGTACCACCATTGACGGTAGGTAAATCCCACAAGGATTCGGTTGTCGGGTTGGAGGTAATAGGTGATGTAGTTGGCGGTCTGGACGGCACGTTGCCGCATCTTCTCGTTGCCGGTCGCCTCGGAAAGTCCCAGCAGCATCGACGCCCAGTTCAGGCTGTGGATACCCATGACCACGTTGCATGCCAATTGCTCGCGAATCCCCTCGGCCGGCTCGAAACCGTTGATCTTGTCCAGAAACACCTTCTCGATCCAGGCGTTGAGTTCCTTGGCCATTCCGAGGTAGCGATTGGCGTCTGTCCGGTGGGCGAGTAGATAACGGATCGTGTCGAGGCAATCGTAGTTGGTCCGGTTCGACTTCCTGTCCGGGATGTCCTCGTAGAAGCCGCGAAAGTCCTTGGTCTTGATGGGGCCGTTCACCAACCAATTCCAGGCCAGGTCCCGGTTGGCCCGGTAATGGTCACTGCCCTTGATCTTGCCCAGAGACTCGAAGAGCATGACGGCGTAGATGACGCTGCTGGTGTACTCCTCGATGACCTTTTCGGTCTTGGGGTCGACGCGGAACGGCCAGGCGCCGTTCGGCCGCTGCCGTTGTGCCAGCGTGTTCCCAATGGCTTCGGCCGCCTTCAGGAATCGTGTCTCACCGGTGGCTTCGTGTAGCTGGAGATAGGCCAAGCCCATGATGGCCGCTTTGTCCGGCATCAGGCCGCTTCCGTCACGAAAGCCGCCGGGCCTCTTTTCCTGGAACGTGCTGTAGGGCAGGTTGCCGTAGGCCCAGTCGCCGGGCGTGCTGTGAGCGATATTCCAGTCCGCCAGCTTGACCGCTTCCTTAAGCGCACGGGCGTCTTTGGCGTATCTCCAGTAGCCGACGAAGGCCCGAATCAGCAGCGCGTGGTGAAACGCGGGGTAGGAAACAAACCGGTCGACGGAACGTGGAAACGGCGCACCGTTATGCTGCAGGTTCGAATAGTACACCCACGGCATCTGGGTGTGTCCCTTCTCGTCAAGGAGCGTGGCGGCGGGGCCCTTAAACCACTTCAGGTGGTCTTTCAGCAGGAACGCCATGCCGCGGCGGATCGTTTCATCGTAGGACTGGAGCGGCAGCAGATTGCCCTGCTCGTCGCGATTCGGGTCGGCGACCGTGATCGTGGATTTCCATTCCCTAAGCAGCGACGGATTGCGGGCCTGCACCGGCGGCGACGCGATGACGAGAATCCACGCCAGATGGACTCCAAGTCTCATGCCGACTTCCTTGCTCTGGCTTGTTCGCATGGTGCTACACCCCTCTTCACCTATTTAGCCGGGGCCTTGATCTGCTCCTGGAATTTCGTGAGCCATGCCCGTTGGGCGGCCCGGTCTTTGCGGAATTCAGCCAGACCCTCCCGTTTCCAGTGCCTGCCCATCAGGTCATTGGCGTTGCGGTAGGTCTGGTCGGTCAGTTTGGCCAGGTCTTCATAGACCTCGACCGATTGCTCCACGTGCCGGAGAAACTCGCCGCCCGCATCCGCATTGGCGGCATGCAGCATCCGTGCCTTCAGGATGGCGGCACATACCTTGTGGCGGAAGGCTCGGGTTGTCAGCACGTACATTCGGCTGTCGGTAACGAACCGGCCCAGTTCCGTCTTCGCGTCGGAGTCGGTCGCGGCTTCCCGGGCCGCGCGGGCCGACTCCATCGCTTCCTCCGCCAGTTCGCACAGCAGATCGCACACCTTGTCCGGTGTCATGGCCCTGGTGACCTCTCGCCCGGCCGACAGCTCCTTAGGATCCGCGCATAAATAAGCTGGACACATTCAGTTCTTGGGCGAGGGCGAG
>CAZXOC010000049.1:0-20195 GCA_964642165.1 uncultured Planctomycetaceae bacterium
CGGGCCGGCTTGCCGGCCGCGCCCTTGCCCGTTTAGCGGGCCGGCTTGCCGGCCGCGCCCTTGCCCGTTTAGCGGGCCGGCTTGCCGGCCGTGTTCCTCCCCGCCGCGCTCTCTCCCCCCCGATCCTTGCCCGCAGCGCGCGCGTCCGGGCGAGGAGTTGCGGCACGTTGACCTTCTTGTCGCCCCGGTACCAGTGTTTCCATTGGCCCTGCTCCGCGCGCCGGCGGGCGGCGAGGAGCTCCTCCAACGCCGCCTCCGCCGCGGCGAGCCGCCGCGGCTCGTCCAGCGCCGCCAGCAGCTCGCGGAGATAGCGGTACGTCGCGCGGAGCATGCGGGCCTGCGTCAGCAGGTTCACGTCGTGGAACTCCCGCCTCGCCGGGGGGACCTGGTCGGCGGGATACTCGCGGATGACGCGATCGAGCTTCGCGACGGCCGTGTCGAGCACCTTCACGAACCCCCGGGGCGACGTGACGCCTTCGGGCCAGAGGCCTTGCGGCGCGGCGCGCTTGCCCGCCGCCAGGGCGGCGAGGAGCTGCCGGGCCGCCACGAAGCACGTGCCGTCCTGGAGCAGGCGCTCGCCGGGCAACTCGACGAGGCTGTCGAGCAGGCCTCGGTAGCTGCCGCGGAGGCATTCGGGCGCCCAGCGCTGGAGGAAGTCGCGCTCGTCCCAGCCGTCGTGCGAGTTCATGATCTCCGTCGCCGCCGCGATGCCCAGCAGGTGCTCGCGGATGTTGGAGACGTTCAGGATGGCGTAGTGCCGGTCCCCCTTGCCCACGACCTGGTCGAAGAGCCGCTTGACCCGCCCCGGGCGCGTGCCCTGGATCAGGTGCGGGCCGCGGCTCCAGAACGCGATGTGGTGATAGACGCCGTAGGTGTGTCCGGCCCGGCGTTTCGTCGCGTGGAAGTCGCGCTGCATGGTCTGGCTGGCCCCCGCGTCGGCGAAGACGATCGTGACGCCCTTCGGGAACCGCAGCGCGCCGCGGCTCATCAGCTCCGAGCCCTCCAGCCAGAGGGTGGCCGTCGCCGGCGGGCGCTCGCGCGGGTCGACCGACCGGACGATCTCCCACTGCTCGGCGATGGCCCGGGAGATGGCGCGGCCGGCGTCGGCCTTCGAGACGCTTCGGTCGCTGGCCCAGATGGCGCGGTCGGCCTTGCCGCGCAGGCCGAGCTGCCAGACGACCCGATCGCCGCACAGCGCGTGCCACTTCGCGACGTACGCCTTCCAGGCCTCGCGGACGCGGTCGGGCTCGCGGCCGTAGGAGAAGCGCAGCGTCCGCCCGCGCTTCTTCCAGTAGTTCTCGAAGCCGTAGTGGCTGACGCCCACCGGCTCGACGTGGTGCTGGGTGACGTAGAGCCCGCGTCGGGCGGCGCGTTCCACGAGGCGCGCTTCCGGCGGGTTCATCACGTCGACGAACGACGCCGGGATGATCAGGTTGCCCCCCGCGCGGAGCAGCGTCTCGAAGATCCGGTCGGCCACGTCGACGGGCACGACCTGGCGGTAGAACGGGTAGTCGATGAAGCGCCGCCCGCCGCCGTCCTTCCACTCGGTCAGGAGGTCCTCGTCGTTAACGAACCAGCCGCGGTAGCGGAACGTTCGCGGCTGCGAACGGATGGTCAGGGCCGGAATGCGAAGCTCCTTGCGGCGCGGCGGGCGGACGTCCTTCCAGAACCAATAGGGGTCGACCGCCAGGAACCGTGCGGAGAACGCGTAGACGCCGGAGATCGCCCCGAGCGGGTCGGAGCCCGCGATCATCGCGCCGTCGGCGGTGATGCGGATGCGGTACTGCTCGGGGCCCTCGAGGGCGGGGTCGATCCGGACGACCACCTGCCCGGTCTCGCCGTCGGCGATCCGCGCGCGGCGTCCGAGGACCCATCCGAAGTCCCGCGCGAGGTCCTCCAGCGCCAAGCGCACGGGCGGGGCGCGCGTGGGTGTGGCCAGGACGACACGCCCGCGGAGGCGCAGGACGCCCTCGTCGCCGGCGGCGCGGGGCAGGCCGGCTCCAGCGGCAGCGCACCACGCAACGGCAGCGGCGACGAGGGTGTTCGAGCGTTGGGATCTCACGACGATCGCATGATACCTCCGCGCGGCTCCCCGCACCACGGGCGGTTCCTCTCGGGGGGGGTGGTCAGGCCCACGTCGCCACGGCCTCGTCGGCGGCGGCGGGCATCAGGCCCAGCAGGTTGGCCAGATCCAGCACGGTGAAGCGGGGGCGGATCTCGTGGGCGTGCAGGAAGGCCTGGTGCAGGCGCCGGCGGTCGGCGCGGATGTCTTCCGCCCGGCAGGCGCCCCCCGCGGCGGCCAGGCAGTCGCGGACCTGCTCCGGCGGGCGAAGCATGGGCGAGAGCTCCGCCCGCAGCGCATCCCAAGCGGTGCCGCCGGCGAGCTTGCGCTTCGCCGCGCGGAGGCGGGGGGCCTTCTCGTGGTACTTGGCCGCCACGGCCCCCGTCAACCGCCCCCAGAACCGCTGGTCGACGCCCGCCGGCGGATCGCGCAGCTCGGGCGACTCGATCGCCAGCGCCCGGCGGTACAGCTCGGCCGTCAGGATCGTTCCCACGCCGACCTGGCGGCCGTGGAGGTCGTGCGGGCGGCCATCCAGCGACGACATCATGTCCAGGCTGTGGCTGATCAGGTGTTCGCCGCCGGAGGCGGGGGCCGACGTCTCGGCGAGGGTCATTGCCACGCCGGTCAGCAGCAGCGCCTGGAACAGGCCGGCCAGGGCCGACTCGTCGCGGGCCCGGAGCGCCTCGGGGCGCTCGAGGTACATCGGCTCGACGTCGGCGATGAGGCCGACGGAGCGCGAGCAGTAGTAGTCCCCGAACAGCAGGTGGTTGAGCCGCCAGTCGGCGGAGCTGACGGACTTGGCCAACGCGTCGCCCAGGCCGGCCGCCGTCATCTCGTAGGGCGCATCGGCGAGGACCTCGGGCGCACTGAGCACGGCCAGCGGGGGGCGGGCGCGGAGGAGCATCTTGACGCCGTCGATGGCCGGCGCGACGTTGGCGGAGGCGTAGCCGTTCATGCTCGCCGCCGTCGCGAAGGTGACCAGCGGCACGTCCGCCTCGAACGCCAGCCACTTGCCCAGGTCGCTGATCACCCCGCTGCCGACCGGCACGACCAGGTCCACCTCGCCCAGGCGTCCGGCCAGCGAGAGCTTCGTCACGTCGTCGCAGACCGGCTCGCTGCCGTCCGGCGCGTCCTGGAGGACGATCTGGCGAGCGTCCCAGCCGGCCTCTTCGAGGCGCTCGGCCGCCTCCAGCCCCGCCGCCGCGCGCGTCCGCACGTCCATCAGCACGGCGCAGCGCCGGCCGCCGGCATATCGGGGGCAGATCTCCGGCAGCCGCTCGATCGCGTCGGGCGCGTAGACGACCTCGTCCGGCTGCACCGCGTGCGTCCGCCCGCACTCGCAGGCGAAGGTCTGCCCGTAGATGTCGCGGCGAGGATCGGCCATGTCCTGCGTACTGTACCGGGACGGCCCGGCTGCAATCCACGCCCCGCCCGCTGCCCGGCGAGGCGGGCCTCAGCCCTTGGCGCCGGCCTCGACGGCGGGCGCGAACGCCTTCAGGTCCAGCGTGTCGCCCGTCTCCTTCTGGAGCTCGAGGAGCTTGGCCAGGAGTTTCCGGAGGATCGGCTTGGACTCCGCCCGGTCCGCCACGTCGTGCCTCTCCAGCGGGTCCTTGCGGAGGTCGTACAGCCGCATTTTCCGGTAGGCGGGGTAGAGGATCATCTTGTAGCCGTCGGCGGTGATCATCCGCTGGACCTTCAGGTAGCCGCCGTAGACGGCGTCGTAGCTCCCCTTGCGCCGGCCGTCGATCAGGGGCAGGAGGCTGCGGAACTGCACGTGGTCGGGCTTCGGCACGCCGGCCAGCTCCAGCGTCGTGGGCATGATGTCCTGGAGATAGACCGGCGCGTCGATCCTGCGCCCCTTCCGGATGCCCGGGCCGTTCACCATCAGCGGCACGCGCACGCTGTGGTCGTACATGTTCTGCTTGCCCATCAGCCCGTGCTGCCCGACGGCCAGGCCGTGGTCGGCGCTGAAGAGGATGTACGTGTTGTCCATCTTGCCGGAGGCCTCCAGGGCCTCGAGGATGCGCCCGACCTGCGCGTCCATGTGCGTGATGATGGCGTAGTACTCCTGGCGGTTGACCTTCACGGCGTACTTCGTGCGGGGGAAGGGCGCGAGCTTCTCGTCGCGCAGGCCGCGACCGCAGCCGATTCTGTCCTTGTAGGGGTACTCCGGCAGGTAGTTCGCCGGCACGCTCACGCGGTCCAGCGGGTAGCGGTCGACGTACGCCTTGGGGCTCTGCCGGGGGTCGTGGGGGGCGTTGAAGGCCAGGTACATGAAGAACGGCTTGTCCCGCCCGGACGCCTGCCGGATGTACGCCACCGCGTCGTCGCCGAGGACCTCGCTCCAGTGCTTGCCGCCCTCCCAGTAGCCGCCGAACTTCTTGTCCCACGGCTTCCAGGGGTCGACCTGGCCCTCGATCGGCCGGTTGTAGCCCTGCTTCGTCTGCCTCGGCATCCCGCCGCGGACGTGGGTGGCGTGCTGGAACGTCTTCGCCGCGTCGGCCCTCACGTGCCACTTGCCCGTGAAGTACGTCTCGTAGCCGCCGGCGGCGAGGAGCTGCGCCCACATCCGCCCGCGCTGGCGGAACTCCCTGTCGGTGTTCCGGTAGACCCGCGCGGCGTTCCAGAGGAACAGCCCCGTGTTGAGCATGGTGCGGCTGGCGACGCAGACGGCCCCCGACCACGACCCCTGGTTGTAGGCGTGCGTGAAGGTCACGCCGCCGGCGACGAGGCGGTCGAGGTTCGGCGTCTGGACCTCCGGGTTGTTCAGGGCGTGCACCGTGCGGAAGCACTGGTCGTCGGCGAAGATGAACACGAGGTTGGGCGGCTTGCCCTTCGCCTGCCCGAAGACGCGCCCGCCGAGCGCGCCCGCCGCGGCACCAAAGGCCATCGATCTCAGAAACTCACGACGCGTCTGCGCTCTCGCCTTCATCTTCCGACTCCTTCGCGGCTCGCTCACAAGGTGCGTCTCGGCCTGCCTGATCCACCGGGCCGTCTGCCTCGGCCTGCGGATCAGCTTCCTCTACTGGCGGAACACCGGTCGCGGCCGGCCGGACCGGTGGGCTGCCGGGGACGGACGTGGCCGTCTCGTGAGAATCCCTCGCCTTTGCGGCCGCCCGTCGCTCCCACCTGCGGCGCCAGACGAAGTGAACGCCAAGCAGGAAAAGGGTCCCCACGGCTCCACCCACGGCGAAAGGGCTCGGCGACAAGACAGCGATCAGGCACACCGGGACCACCACCACCAGGGCCTGGTACGACGACAGGGACAACACGAACCGGTGCGTCAGGACGACGTGTCCGGAGACGCCATGCGGCCTTCGGATGAGGTACCGGAAGATCAACAGGTTGGACAGGTGCCTTCCCGTCAGGGCCCCGAATATCACGATGACGAAGCCCAGGAGCCCGCGTACGGGCACGTCCGGCATGTCGGCGACGAGTTCGCACACGCAGACCAGAAGGAGCGTGAAAAGGACCGTGATCGCGATGTGGCGAGGGTTGAACCATTTCCTCCCCGCGATGGCCTTCTGCCACATCGGGTTGAGCTCGTAGTGTTCGGTCCGGAAGTGCTCGGCGTACTTCCGTCGACTCAGCGAAGCGCCGAGCACGGTCAGGAAGTAGTCCAGGAATATCAGGACCGGAACCAGGAGCAGCTCGGGATGCTCCATCGGCCTGGACCCTCCGAGCGACGGGGGCCGCTGCCCCGCTCACAAGGACTCGAGGTATTCCACGAGGGCATCGATCTCCTCCGCGGACAGGTGCGAGGTGTGCCCGTGCCTGTCCTTTCGGTTGAAGCGGGTCAGCACCTCCCGCAGCGTGGCCGCCCGCCCGTGGTGCAGGTACGGCCCGGTTCGCCACAGCTCGACGAGCGTCGGCGTGTCGAAGGCCCGGTGCTTGCCGTCGGCCTGCACGTGCGTTCCGACGTCGTACATCTTCAGGTCCGTGTACAGCGGGGCGGGGTGGCAGGTGGTGCAGCCGGTTGTCGGGCTCCGGAAGAGGACCTTCCCCCAGGCGGCCTTCCTCGTGAGCTTCCGCTCGTGGCGGTGCGGGCTCTCGGCGGGGGTGAGGCTGCGGAGGTAGGCCCGCACGGCCCGGAGCTCGTCGGGCACCGGGAGGCGGAAGAGGATGTGCCGGAAGCCCGCCGTGGTGGCCGTCGCCATGTCCGCCCGCACGCCGAGCGACATGGTCGGCGGCGTGCGGTGAGACCACAGAAGCGACCGCGTGTTCTTGGGATTGCCCACGCCGTCGTTGAGCAGGTCCCAGTTGAGCCCGTCGGCCCGGCCGTCGGGGTGACACGTCGCGCAGCTCAGCCAGTTCTGGCTGCACCGCGTCGCGTCGTGGAAGACCATCTCGCCGAGGCGAGCGTCGTCCGCCTTCGGCTGGGGGGCGAGAGACGTGCTGCCCAGCGCCCTGCCCGTTCGCGTCGCGACGAACGCCACGTCGCCGGAGTAGTACATCGCGGCCGCCACGTGTCGGCCGTCGGGCGAGATCGCCACGCCGCGCGGACCCTTGCCGGGCAAGGCGAACCGGGCGAACGCCCGGGCGACGTACACGCCCGCCACGTAGGCCGTGGGCTCGTCGCTGACGACGACCTGCACGCTCGCCGCCCTCCGGGTGGGGGCGGGCTCGGCGGGGGGCGAAGGAGCGGCCGTGCCGTCGTTCTCGGGCGGGGCCGGCAGCGCCCTGTGCAGCCCGGCGAGGTCCAGTCGCCCGAGCTGGTGCACGCCGGACAGCGCGATCCACAGCGCCCCGCCTCGCGGCGAGACGGCCAGGCCCCACGGGTTCGCCGCCCCGTCCTCCTCCCCGTCGATCAGGACGGTCACGTGACGCTGGCGCCGCCGGAGGTCGAGAACGCTCACGGCGTTCGCGCTGATCCAGCCGAACTCGACCTGGCGCGTGGGCAGGGCGGTGCGGGCGAGGTTGTGGCCCACGTACGCCCACCGGCCGTCCGGCGAACACGCCACGCCCAGAACGTTCACGCTGTTGGCGGGCAGGCGGATGTCGCCCACCTTGGCGGCGGTTGCCAGGTCGATCAGCGTGACCGCGGCACTGGCGTTCGGGTCGGCGGCGCTGCCCGCCGGCAGGCGGTTGCCCACGACGGCGAGGCGCTCGTCGGGCGTGACCGCGAGGGAGGACGGCTCGCGGAGAACGGCCACGCGGGCCGTCTCGCGGCCGGCGGCCAGATCCACCACCGAGATGCAGTGCAGCGCGGAGCTCGTCACGAGCAGCCGTCCGCGCCGCGGGGCGAGCGCCAGGTCCGTCGGCCACGCGGGGACCCGCAGCCGTCGCCTCACCTTGCCGGCCAGATCGACCTCCGCCACCGTGCCGGCCGAGCACTCGGCGACGTAGACGGATCGCCCGTCTGCCGACCAGGCGACGCCCGCGGGCCGGCCCCGCAGCCGGACCTCTCGAACCACCTTGCGTGTCGATGCGGACACCACCACCAGCGCCCCGGCCGTGTGGTCGCTCACCGCCACCAGCCGCCCATCCGGCGAGAACGCCACGTCCAGGGGCGAGCGGTAGACCGGGCGCTTGGCGATGCTCTCGGCGCGGATGCATCCCGCCGGCCAGGCCAGCAGGGCCGCGCCGCACGCTGCTGCCAGCCACCTGCCGCTTCTGGGACCTCCGCGAGGCATTGCGCTCTCCGTCCCCGCTTCCCGCTCAGATCACGCTGCTGCGGATCATGTGCGCGAGCTCCATGGACTTGACGGCGTCGTGGATGTCCGTCTCGCTCCGCGCGCCGCTGCGGACGCAGTCGATGAAGTGGCGGTCCTCGAAGTAGAAGCCGTAGTAGCGGTGGAAGGCGTCTCCCCCGGCCAGTTCGATGCCGTCCAGCGTTTCGGTGTTCTGTTCCTCGGCCCCGCGGGCGGCGAGGGAGTAGCGCACGCCGCCCTTGTGGACGAGCAGTCTCGCCTCGCACGCGGCCGTGCCGAAGCCCAGGCTGATGTAGGCGCTGAGCCCGGGCCCGTGCACCTCGAACTTGTGCACGCGCCCGCCGGTGCGGTAGTTGCCCTTGATGATGCCCGTCACGCCGTTGTCGAAGCGGACCACGCTGCTCCAGCGGTTGAGGATGGCCTCGTCGCTGCCGCCGGCGACCGTCGCGGCGCGGACGGGCTCGCCGCCGGCGAACCAGCGGACGAGGTCCACCGCGTGGATCACGTCGGACTCGAACGCCGGGACGGACCCGCGGTCGAACGCGCCCGAGCCGAGCTTGAAGAAGCACCCCTCCACCTGGTTGACGGTCGTCTCGGCGTCCAGGATCTCCTTGACGCGCCGGATCAGCGGGATGTGCCGGCGGTTGAAGCCCACCTGGAGGATCCGCCCGGCCTCGTCGGCCTTGCGGGCGAGCGACCGGCACTGGAACAGGTCCACGCCGGGCGGCTTCTCCATGAACGTGGGGAAGCCGGCGTCCAGGCAGTGCCACGCCACGTGGAACAGGTTGCCCGGCTCGACGAGCACGAAGACGGCATCGACGCGGTCCCTCTCGGCCGCGAGCATCTCCTTGTAGAGCGTGTAGACGCGCGGGATGGCGTGCTTCTCGGCCTGCTCGCGCGCCCGGGACTCGACGATGTCGCAGACGGCGACGACGTTCACGTCGCTCATCTCGGCCAGGGACGGGAGGTGCACGGAGCGGGCGATCCCGCCGGCCCCGATCACCGCCACGTTCGTGCGCTTGGGGGGATTCTCGTCGGTCATGCGCGTTCCCGATGCGTTGCCAGGTCCGGACATCTCGTCGACCCGCGCTCTGCGGCGCCGCGTGGCGATTATACCGGCGCCGGTCCACCCGACAAGCCGCGAGCAGGCACCGTCGCGCCGGGCCGGCGGGCAAGCTGGATTCGCCTTGACGCCCTTTGGACAGCGGGTATGTTGGCGGCGTACCCCTGGCGGGCGACGGCGCAGGTTCACGGGTTGCCGGGGGCGCTGTGGAGAACGGATAGCGTGGCCAAGACAAAACGGAAGACCGATCCAACGCGGACCCGACCGCTCAGCCTGGAGTTCCTTCGCGACCTCGGGGCGCTCAAGGGCCTGTCCCTGCCGGCCGGGCCCTTCGACCCCAACGGCACGTGGACGGCGTCCTACCGGCTCTGGCTGGTCCAGCGGAACATGGGCGGCGGCTGCCTGCGCCTGCGGCGCGAGCCGGCGGACGACGGCGTCCGCCTGGACGTCGAGCTCTGCGTCGCGGAGGTGGGCGGGTACCTCCGCCGCACCCGGGCCGAGCTGCGCTGCGCCGCCGACGACCTGTGCACGCCGAAGTCCTGGACGCTGACGTCGAGGAGCATCGGCCTGGACGGCCGGCCCATCAAGGGCACGGAGGTGGCCGAGACGGGCGCCATCCGCCGGGGCGTCGTGGAGGTCCGATTCGGCGAGCGCCGCCGGAGCGAGAAGGTTCCCGGCCCCGTGACCAGCAACTGGTCGCTGCTCGAGGCCGTCCAGCGATGGAAGGCCGGGAAGATCAAGCCCCTTGCCTTCACGATGCTGGAGGAGCTGGACCTGCCGAAGCCCGGGCAGCGGCTGGCCCTTCGCGAGAGGAAGGACTTCGAGCTGAACGGCAGGAAGCTGCGCCTCTGCGGCTACCAGCAGATCGGGCGGGGCGTGCTGCCGTGGCAGTACTGGGTGGACGAGCGAGGACAACTGCTGGCGGCCTTCAGCGGCGTGCGGGCGCTGCTCCACGACCCGGGGGCGTCGCAATGGATGCAGGAGCGGCTCGACAGGGCGCGAGCCCGGCTCAAGAGGATGCGGCAGGTGAAATGACTCAGCCAAACGACAAGTCGAATCGAGAGGCAGGCCGCTGGACGCGGCGCGACGTGCTGAAAGCCGCTGCGACCGGCGCGCTGGCCGCGGCGGGCGGGTCGGCCTTCGCCGCCCCGACGCCCGCGCGCAACGCCAAGCCCAACTTCCTGTTCGTCGTCACCGATCAGCAGGGGCTGGACACGCTGTCGGCGCTGGGCTGCCGGGACGTGCAGACGCCCAACCTCGATCGCCTCGCGCGCCGCGGCACGGCGTTCCTGGAGTCCTACAGCACCAACCCCCTCTGCTCGCCGGCGCGGAGCAGCATGTTCACGGGGCGGCCGACGCTCGAAACCGGCGTGGTCGTGAACGGCCGGCCCATCCGCTCCACAATGCCGAACATGGGGCAGTGGCTCCGCCGCAGCGGCTACGAGACCCTCTACGCGGGCAAGTGGCACCTGCCGCAGAGCTTCACGCCGAACATTCCCGGCTTCGACGTGATCGCCACGGGCATCAACGGCCAGGGCGGCGTCTGCGACGCGAGCGTCTCCCGCGCCTGCCAGGGGTACCTGCGGAACCGCTCGTCCGACAAGCCGTTCCTCCTGGTCGCGTCCTTCCTCCAGCCGCACGACGTCTGCCAGTTCGTCAGCATGCACGCCGCCAGCGGCGAGATGCTCTTCCACGACGCCGTCGCCGACGAGCTGCCGCCTCTGCCGCCCAACTTCAAGTACGACGCTCGCGAGCCGCTCAAGGTCCGGCGCCACACCCGACCGAGGTGGTCCGAGAAGCAGTGGCGATACTACCTGTGGAACTACTACCGGATGGTCGAGATGGTCGACGCCGAGATCGGGCGCGTCCTGCGAGCCCTCGAGGACAGCGGCCAGGCCGGCAGCACGGTGGTGATCTTCACCGCCGACCACGGCGAAGGCCGCGCTCGCCACCAGCTCGTCACCAAGAACTACCTCTACGACGAGGCGGCGAAGGTGCCGCTGGTCGTCTCCTGTCCGGGACGCGTCGGCCAGGGCGCCACCGACGCCGCCCACCTGGTCAGCGGCCTGGATATCCTGCCGACCATCTGTGACTACGCGGGCGTGGGGCCGCCGGAAAACGTCCGCGGGCGATCCCTGCGCCCGCTGCTGGAGGGCGGGAACGTCTCGTGGCGTGAGTTCGTGCCCGCCGAGGTGGCCATCACCGGCCGCATGATCCGCACGCCGAAGTACAAGTACATCGCCTACAAGAACGACCCCGTCGAGCAGCTCTTCGACGTGCAGGCCGACGCGGGCGAGACGAAGAACCTCGCCGGCGAGGCGAAGCACGCCTCGGCCCTGAAGGACCACCGCAAGCTGCTCGCGGGTTGGGAGTCGCGCCTGGACGTGGCCCGGGTGGCGCTGCCGAAGTGGGCGCAGCCGGCGAAGGCGGGCGGCGGCAGGTCCGGGCGGGGGGCTTCCTGAGCTTCCGGGTGCTCAAGTGCCGGCGAGCCAGTGGCCGGTGATGCGGAGCACGTCACACTTCAGGTCGAGGTTCTGCCGGCGGACGGGGATGACGTCGACCAGGTCGAAGCCGCACGTGCGGAGGACCTTCTCGAGGCTGACCGTGCAGGCCGGGGCGCCGCCGCCGCCCCCGCCGGCCACGCAGATGCCCACCGCGCGCTTGCCCTCCACGCGTGCCTTGCCCGCCTCGTGGCGGGTGGTGCGGCGAAGCCGATCGAGCAGCGCCCGCAGGCTCTCGCTGAGGTCGCTGAAGTACACCGGCGTGGCGAAGACGACCGCGTCGGCGGCCTGGAGCTTCGCCACGAGGCCGGCGAAGTCGTCCTCGATGACGCAGCGGCCTTCCGTCCGGCATAGCCCCCAGCCGTTGGCGTCGCACTGGCGGCAGCGCTCGACGGCCATCTGCGGCAGGAAGACGATCTCGCCCTCGCCGCCGGCCTGGCGAACGCCCGCCAGCAGGGCCTCGGCGGCGCGGGCCGTCTGGCCCCGGGGGTTGCGGCTGCCGGAGATGACGACGGTCTTCATCGTGGTCTTCCTTCCCGGTGGCGGCCCGAGGGGGCGCCTCGCTCGGACGCGGTCAGTCCGACGAGATGTTCTTCGGCCCCTTTCCGACGGTCTTCTCGTACCGCCCACTGTCGGTCTTGACGTACTTGGTGAAGCCGAGGGACTCGAGCTTCCTGTCGTCCTTCACCTTCGCCTCCATCGCCCGGTCGGTGTGCTCTCCGGGCAGGTGGGGCGGCTGGATCACGCGACGGACCGGCTGGCCCGTCTTCGGATGCTCCTTCAGCGGCGCATCCGTCATGCTCTGCCGGACCTCGAATCGCTCGCCGCCCTCACCGTTGGCCAGGATCACCTCGTAGACGTACGTGGGCATGGCTTCGGCACTCCTCGCACAGCCCGGGGGCCGGAGCGTCTACATCGCCGGCCGACCCGCTTGGCATGCTGTCGATGATACGGGATCCGCCTCGCCGTCGCCACGCCCGGCTCGGCGCGACGCCGGGGGCGCTCACGTCGCGTGCTTCTCGCGCAGCGCCGCGATGATCCTGTGATTGGCCTTGGGAAAGGCGTAGTCATCCAGGTCGGCCAGGCGAACCCACTTGACGGCGTCACAGCCGATGGGGCGGCACCGGCCGGAGAGGTAGCGGCACTCGAACGCCTCCAGCGTGATGCGGAAGTGCGAGTAGGCGTGACGGACGGTGACGAGATGCCCGGTCGGCTGGACCTCGATGCCCACCTCCTCCCGGACCTCTCGCACGACGGCCTGGTCGAGCGTCTCGCCGTCCTCGCGCTTGCCGCCGGGGAATTCCCACAGCCCGCCGAGCAGGCCGTCGGGCTTGCGCCGGTCGATCAGAACGCGGCCGCGCCGCCACACGATACCCGCGGCGATGTCGTAATGGGGCACGGGCCGGCGGGGGGCCCTTCGGGGCAGCTTGTCCTGCTCGCCGCGAGCCAGCGCGCGGCAGTGGGCCTTGAGAGGGCAGGCCGGGCAGCGGGGCCCCCTCGGCACGCAGACCGTCGCGCCGAGGTCCATGATCGCCTGGTTGATCCGCCCCGCCTTGCCGGCCGGCGTCAGGGACCGGGCCAGACGCAGCAGACGCTTCTGCGTCGCGGCCACGCCAATGTCTCCACGCACGCAGAACAGCCGCGAGAGCACCCGTTTGACGTTGCCGTCGACGACCGCCTCGTCCAGCCCAAAGGCGATGCTGGCCACGGCCGCCGCCGTGTACGGGCCGACGCCCGGCAGGGAGCGGAGCTGCTCGACGGTCTGCGGCAGGCGGCCGCCGAAGTCGGCCACAATCCTCCTTGCCGCCGCGTGCAGGTTTCTCGCCCGGGAGTAATACCCCAGGCCTTCCCACGCCTTGAGGACGGCCGACGCCGGCGCGGCCGCCAACGCGGCGACGGTGGGGAATCGCTTCAGGAATCGCTCGAAGTAGCCCGTGGCGGTGGCAACGCGGGTCTGCTGGAGCATGACCTCCGAGATCCAGATGGCGTAGGGGTCGCTTCGCCGGCGCCAGGGGAGGTCGCGGCGGTGCCGATTCCACCAGGTCTCCAGGGCCCTCTGGATGGCCGTGGCACGCTGCTGCCGGGAAGTTGCCATGCCTGCGCCGCTCCGGTAAGTACCCATCCGCAATGAAGCGCCGAGGCCCCATTATGCCCGGGGCGCAGCCGGCGGCAAAGCGCCGAGCGGGCGCGCCGGGCGGCAGTTGACACAATAGGCTTTGGACAAATTAATTACGCTTGTCTCGTGCCTGGACGTGCCGGGCGGGGGCTCCCGCGTTGGCCCGTCCGGGCGCAAACCACATACAACGGATGGGGTTTTCGGCGGGGCCGACCCACAACCCCTCGGGGCTGCCGGCGGCTCGCGGGCGCCTGCCGATCTCGGGCCGGCAGGGGCGCCGCCCGCCCGTGCCGCCCCGGCGGGCGAACTGCCGTTAGTTCTTGTCAGAGCCCTTTTTTGGCGCGGAAAGTTGCTTGACATCGCCGGTGGAAGGCGTACGTTCATGCACGGCATGTAGTGTTGGCTTCCGGTGCGCTCGCTTTTTGTCGTCACCGGGGGCCGCAACGACAGCTCAGATCCGGATCCGGAATGCCAGGGAGAAGATCGAGCATGTACGCTGACTCCAAGCCAGCGCGGCAGCCCGTCCGTTCGTGGGCTCGCCGCAGATCCAGCGGCGCGATGGCGGCCCTCTCCGCGATCGCCCTTGTGGCTGCCGCGGCCGTCCCGCCGGCGCGGGCTGCGGAGGGCGACAAGCCGGGCAAGGCGACCGCCATGCCCGTGCCGGCGGCCCGCCCCGTCGCCCAAGCCGCGCCGGGCGAGCCCGAGGCCCCTGCCGCCGGCGCCCCCAAGGCCAAGCCGCCCACGACCAGGCCGATCGGGGCCAAGCCGCCCACGACCAGGCCCATCAAGGTCTCGCCGATCGCGCCCAAGCCCAAGCCCGCGCCGCGCGACGACGGGCCGAGCTACAAGATCGGCCGGTTCGAGCTGTCCTACGGGCGGGAGCATCCCGATCACCCACCCATCGACCCGTTCCTCCGGATCCCCATCGTGCTGGGCAAGACGGCGCACGGCTTCGTCGCGCCGGGCAAGGGCGTCGCGTCGCAGACGGTCCGGCTGGCGGACTTCCAGGGCGAGAAGGTGGAGGTCTTCTTCGCCAGCGCCATTCGCCGGATCAACGGGGAGATCGTCGCGGCGTTCCACCGGCAGGGGATCGTGGGCGTCTTCGTGGCCCCGCACAAGGAGGACATGAACGTCAGGACCGGCAAGGACCTGCGCAAGGCGGGCAACACGACGCTTCGGCTGGTGGTCTCCTCGGCCGTGGTCAGCGAGGTCCGAACGCTCGGGGGCGGCCAGCGCGTGGCCGTGGAGGACCGGATCAACCACCCCGTCCACGCCCGCGTCCGAAGGCACTCGCCGGTGGTGCCGGGCGGCCTGCTCAACAAGGCCAAGCTGGACGATTACCTTTCCTTGCTGAATCGGCATCCCGGCCGGCGTGTGGACGCGGCCGTCTCGGCCGGCAAGAAGACCGGCGAGGTGGCGGTGGATTACCTCGTTCAGGAGAACAGGCCCTGGCTGGCGTACGCCCAGACGTCCAACACGGGCACCGAGGCGACGAACAAGTGGCGGCACCGCTTCGGGTTCATCCACAACCAGTTCACGGGCAACGACGACATCCTCTCGATCGACTACACGACGAGCTGCTTCGACGAGCCGGAGGCCCAGTCGTTCAGCGGCTCCTACGAGGCGCCCTTCCTCGACATGGACCGCCTGCGGTGGCGGCTGTTCGGCTCGTGGGCGAAGTTCGAGGCCGAGGTGGACTCCGGCCTCGGCTTCGGCGAGAACTTCACCGGCCACGAATGGCGATTCGGCGGCGAGATGATCGCCTACGCCTTCCAGCGCCGCCAGACGTTCCTCGACCTGCTCGCCGGGGCGTACTGGTGGCACGTCCTGGTCAGGAACGAGCTGCTTCAGCAGACCGGCGATGCGGACCTGTTCGTGCCGTACGTGGGCATGCGCCTGGAGCGGATCACGGAGGTGGCCACGACGCTCGGCTCCGTGACGCTGGAGTGGAACTGCCCCGGCATCGCCGGCAGCGACGAGGACGACCTGGAACTCCTGGGTCGGACGCTGCCCGACCGCGATTTCGTGCTGCTGCGGTGGGACGTCCTCCAGTCGTTCTTCCTCGAGCCGCTGCTCGACCCGGAAGGCTGGCGCGACGTGGCCACGCCGGGCAGCTCCACGCTCGCCCACGAGCTGGCCTTCCAGTTCCGCGGCCAGTGCGCCATGAACCAGTACCGCATGATCCCACAGAACGAGCGGGTGGTCGGCGGCTTCTTCACCGTGCGGGGCTACCGCGAGTCCTCCGTGGCGGGCGATACCGGGATGATCTTCACGGCCGAGTACCGCCTGCACATCCCCCGCCTCCTGAAGCCGCTGTCGCTGCGGAGCGACGAGGAGCAGAAGGGCGTCCCCGGCACGCTGCCGCTGGTGGGCACGCCCTTCCGGTGGGTGCCGCAGACGGTGTTCGGCCGGCCGGACTGGGACCTGATCTTCCGCGCGTTTGTCGACGTCGGCCGCACGAGGATGGTGGACGCCCAGCCGTTCGAGGAGGACTCCACGCTGGTCGGCGCGGGCGTGGGGCTGGAACTCCAGTTCACGCGCCATTTCAACGTTCGGTGTGACATGGGTATTCCCTGCCGGCGTCTGGAGACGGATGCCCAGACGGTAGATCCCGGAGACGCGCGACTCCACTTCGTCGCCACGGTTCTGTGGTGAGCGGCGGGTCGACGGGACCGGCAGAAGAAACAGGTGTACCTGCGAGGACAAGGGCCAAGCGGCCTCTGATGGGAGCACACGTCATGAGGACGAGGCAGTGGACGAATCGGCGGTCGGTCGGGGCGAGCACATCGCGCCGGGTGCGGCGCGAGGGCGTACGCGTCGCGCTGGCCATTGCGCTGCTGGCGATGCTGCTGGCCCCCTGGGCGCACGCCGGCCCGCAAGGCGAGCACGTGGTCCGGGGCAACGTCCGGTTCGATCGCGCCGGGGCCACCACCACCATCCACGCCGGCAACCGTGCCATCATCAACTACGCCAGCTTCGACATCCAGGGGCATGAGACGGTGCGGTTCGTCCAGCCGAGCTCCACCAGCCGCGTGCTGAACCGGATCCGCAGCGCCACCCCGACGCAGATCGACGGCGCGCTCCAGGCCAACGGCATCGTCTACATCGTCAACCCGGCCGGGGTGATCTTCGGGCCCGGCTGCGTCGTGGACGTCGGCGGCATCTACGCCGCCGCCGCCAGCATCTCCAACGCCGACTTCCTCAACGGGCTCAATCAGTTCACCGACGCCGCCGGCGCCGTCGAGAACCGCGGCACGATCCGCGGCAGCGCCGTCCACCTCCTCGGGCGCCACGTCGCCAACCACGGGTCCATCATCGCCCCGCAAGGCCTGGTGACCATGGTCGCCGGGAAGGACGTGCTCCTGACGGAGATCGGCAGCCACGTCATGGTCAGGATCGAGGGCGACGCGGATGCCGCCGGCGCCGCCCCCGCCCCGAGCGCCGAGAAGCCCGGCGTCGAGAACACCGGCACCGTCCAGGCCCCCGGCGGGCGCGTCCTGCTCGGCGCGGGCGACCTGTTCTCCATCGCCGCCAGGCATTCCGGCGCCATCGAGGCCCGGGACGTGACCGTCGAGGGCCAGGCCGGCACGACGGAGGTCTCCGGCACGATCGATGCCTCCGGGCAGACCGGCGGGAAGGTCAAGGTCCTCGGCGAGACCGTCGCCCTGACGGGTGCGGACATCCAGGCGCCCGGCGGGGAGGTCCTCGTCGGCGGCGACGTCCGCGGGGCCAACCCCGAGGTCCGCAACGCCAGGCGGACCCTCGTGGACGGCGAGACGACGATCTCCGCCGAGGGCGGCAAGGTGGTCGTGTGGTCCGACGAGGTGACCGTCTTCGCCGGCGAGATCTACGCGCCGGAGGGGTTCGTCGAGGTCTCCAGCGCGGGATGGCTGGTCTTCCAGGGCACGGTGACGGCCGAGACCGTCCTGCTCGACCCGACCACGATCACCGTCCAGTCCGCCAACCCCGACATCGACGACAACGGGACGACGGGCGATGACATCACGGCCCTGACCGACCTCGACAGCGCCACCCTCGACTACCCGGGCGCCGACAGCATCATCACGTCGGGGGCGGTCGACGGGCTGCTGACCGCCAGCAACACGCTGATCCTCGCCGCGACCACCGCCATCACCATCGACGACGCGATCACCGGCGGCGGCAACGCGAGCCTCACACTCGACGCGCCCACCGCGCACCTGAACGACACGATTACGCTGGCCGGCACGGGCGTGCTGACCGGCGGGACGGGGACCACGACGGTGAACGTCGGCAGCGGCGGGGGCGTTCAGAACGGCCTGGACGTGGCCTCGTCCGCCTCGGGCGCGGTCACCGTCAACGTCGCCGCCGGGACGTACACCGAAGATCTCACCATCACGACGAACAACCTGGAGCTGGCGGGGGCCAGCGACGCCGACCCGGGCCAGACGGTCATCATCGGCGTGGGCAGCCAGAGCGGCTTCCCCGACGCGACCAGCTCGACGAACGTGGACCTGCAAGCCAACGGCGTGGAGATCCACGGCCTGACGTTCCGCAGCCCCCAGGCCGACGCCTCCACGCAGAGCTACTCCAGCGGCATGGTGCTGAAGGGCACGGACATCGAGATTCACCACAACGTCTTCGACATTCGCCAGATCAACAGCGGCACGTTCAACGGGGACACCAGCTCCGCCATCCAGACGTACTCCGGCGCGGTCGTCGGGAACCAGCCGGTAGACATCGACGGCCTGCACATCCACGACAACACCTTCCAGGGCACGCCCGCCAACGGCTACTACGGCGTCTACGTCAACCCGCAGGACCAGGCCATCGACTCGCTGAAGCCGGTGATCATCGAGGACAACACGTTCACCGGGACGATCTGGCGCGCGATCACGACCGAGCGCGACTACGTCACGATCCGCAACAACTCGATCACGACGGGCACGAGCAACGCCGCGGGCGGCAACAGCGGCATCCGCGTCCTGCGGTGGGGCGCCCAGGACATCAACAACATCATCGTCAAGGACAACCTGGTGACGGGCTCGGGGGGCGGCAAGGGCTTCGCCTTCGGGATCGGGCTCGGCTACGGCGCCGGCGGCGGGTCCTTGACCACCGTCTCGGTCACCGAGAACCAGGTGAGCGGGGATCACGTCCTCGGCGTCGATGTCGGCGTCACGCTCAACAGCGTCACGATTGCCGACAACAGCTTCATCGGCGGGACGACCGCGTACTTCCGGAACACGACCGCCGCCACCGTCGATGCCCGCGGCAACTGGTGGGGCACCACCAGCGACGCGACCATCCAGACCCGCATCAGCAACACCGGCGGCGGGTCGGTGACCTACTCGCCGTGGCTCAACGCCGCCGGCAGCAGCACCACCGGGCCCTTCGACTACACGCCCGTGGACACCTACAACATCATCTCCGGCGGCAACCTCCAGACCGCCATCGGCTTCCTCGGCTCGGGCGACACGCTGGACGTGTCGGCCGGCGACTACAGCGCCCAGACCGTCAACCTGAACCTCGCCGCCACGCTCAACTTCGACGGCGACTCCCAGGTGGGACAGGTCACCACCGCCGCGGGCTCGGCCCTGTCCTCCGACGGCGCGCTGAACGTCCAGGGCACGGCCAGCCTCGCCGGCGACGTGTCCACCAGCGGCACGCTCGACTTCGACCAGGCCGTCACCATCTCCGGCACGGTCCAGATGACCACCGGCGGCGGGCTGGCCAACTTCGACAACAACGTCAACGGCCTGAACAACAACGTCACGCTGAGCCTCGACACGACGGGCACGCCCGACGGGGACGTCACGCTCCAGGCCGTCGGCAACGCGCAGCCGCTGGGCGAGCTGGTGATCTCGGCCGGAACGGGCATCATCACCCTCAACGGCACCCAGATCTCGACCACCGCTGCCGGCACGGGCAGCGGCAATATCACGTTCGGCAGCTCGCTGGAGCTCACCGCGGACACCACGGTCAATACGGGCGGCGGCGACCTCGATTACTCCAGCACGCAGGTCTACAGCGACGGCGCCGATCAGTGGGACCTGACGGTCAACACCGGCGGCGGCAACGTCCTGCTGAGCAACTTCTCCGACCGCGACGAGACGGCCACGGACATCGGGAGCCACGTCAACAAGGTCACCCTCAACGCCGCCGGCGGGGACCTGACCTTCTCCGGCGGGGCGATCACGCTCGAGACCGACTTGACCCCCGAGGCGCCGGACCTCGCCTTCAACGGCGGCGGCGCCGTGATCGTCGCCGGCGACCAGACGGTCAACACCAACGCCGACGACAGCGGCAACTCCGGCGCCGTCAACCTCGGCGCCGGGGCCGGGTACTCCAGCGGCGGCAACTTCAGCCTCGGCATCGACGCCTCCAGCGGCGACGCCACCGCCGGGACCGTCTCGCTGGGCGACATGAGCGACAACGCCACCGTGGACGACTTCCTCTCCGGCCTGACGATCACCGGCGGGACGCTCAACCTCAACGACGTCGAGACCACCGGGGGCCAGAGCTACACGGGCACGACCGTCAACGTCGCCAGCGCCTACCAGTCCGACGGGTCGCCCATCACCTTCAGCGGCGCCGTCGTGCTGGCGTCGTCCTCGACGATTGACACCGAGTCCGGCGGCGGCAACAACGCCGGAACGGTGGACCTCTCCAGTGCGACCGTTTCGGCCTCCGGGGGAGGGACCGACCTGGGCATCGACACCTCCACGCCGGACGCCTTCGACGGCGGGGGCGTGCAGTTGGGCACCTTCGACGCCTCCGGCGGGGCCGCCGTCAACAACCTCACGGTCACCACCACCAGCGGCAC
>CAZXOC010000049.1:20295-22316 GCA_964642165.1 uncultured Planctomycetaceae bacterium
TCCGGCACGGAGCTCCTGCAGGTGACGGTCAGCAGCGGCATCGTCCGCTTCACGGGCGACGTGTACGCCGAGACGCAGGACTACACGGCGGCGGCCTCGGCGGAGGTCAGCGGCACGCCGACGCTGGACGCGACGGCGGGTGCGGGCGACATCGACTTCACCGGCACGAATATCGCGCGGACGGCCGCGGGCGACACGCTGACGCTGGCGAACCGGGCGGCGGACTCGATCCTGCTGGCCCAGGTGGGCGCCGCGGCGACGGAGCTGACGTCGCTGTCGGTGACGTCGGGCATCGTGTCGTTCGGCGGCGACGTGTACGCGGACGGGCAGAACTACGTAGGCGCGGCGTCGGCGACGGTGACGGCGCCGCGGATCTTCGACGCCGACGCGGGCGCGGGCGCCATCGACTTCACGGGCGTGGCGATCGGCCGGACGGCGGGGACGGACACGCTGACGTTCCGCGGGCAGGCAGGCGACGCCGTCATTCTGGGCCCGGTGGGAACGGGCGCGAGCCCGTTCCAGCAGGTGACGGTGGCGTCGGGCATCGCGACGTTCACGGACGACGTGTTCGCCGGCACGCAGACGTACAGCGCGGCGGCCTCGGCGGCGGTGGACGGCACGCCGACGCTGGACGCGACCAGCGGGGTCGGCAACATCGACTTCACCGGCACGAACATCGTGCGGACGAACGCGACCGACACGCTGACGGTCCTGGCCCAGACCGGCGACACGGTCACGCTGGCGAACGTCGGCACGCTGGCGGCGCCGCTGGAGAGCCTGTCGGTCACGGGCGGCACGATCGCCCTCGGGGCCGTCGCCACCAGCCAGGGACAGACCTACAACGGCAACCCGACCCTCAACGCCAACCTGACCGTCACGACGGGCGGCGCGATCTCGGTGACCGGCAACACGACGCTGGGCGCCGCGGTCACCGTGGCCACGCCGGGCGCCGCCGCGACGGATGACATCACGTTCACCGGCACGATCGACGGGGCGCAGGTGCTGACGATCAACGCCAACACCGACGCCGACAACACGGTGGCGGGCGACGTCGTGGTGACCGGCGCGATCGGCGGCACGGCGCCGCTGACCGGCCTGGGCGTCGACAACGGCAACCCGGCGGCCGTCACCGTCAATACGCTGACCGTCGCGGCGGTGACGACCGACGGCGGGGTGATCGTCGTGGACGCGGGAGGCGACGTGACCACGGGGGCCCTGAACTCCAGCGGGGCCGCCGGCACGGCGATCACCCCGGCCGGCGGGAACGCCGGGACCATCACGATCGTCTCGGCCAACGGCTCGCTCGACCTCCAGGGCAGCGTCCTGGCGGTGGGCGGTGCGGGCTTCGCCGGGGCCGGCGGGGCGGGAGGCAACGGCGCGGCCATCTCGCTGACGGCCACGGCCGGCCCGACGCTCACCGGCGACGTGACCGTTCAGGGCAACGTCAACGCCGGCGGCGGCAATGCGGGAGTCGGCTCCGCCCTCGCCGGCGGCAATGCCGGTCCCATCACCATCCAGGCGAACCCGAACGTGTTTGACAACCCCGGGGTCCCCGACGTGGACGTATGGCCGAGAGGGATCGTCACGTTCGGCGACGCGACGGCAGGTGTGTCGGTTCTGGCCGACGGCGGGGCGGGCGACGCCCCGGGCGTCAGCGGCACGGACGCGCAGATCAGCCTCAACCCGGCGGGCCGCGGAGCCGCGCTCACCGATATCCCGTCGGTCGCGACGGTGGCCGGCAACGTGGGCTCGGGCAACACGCTGACGATCAGCGGCAGCAACTTCGTGATGGGCGTTCGGGAGAAGATGACCTCCACCGGCCACCTGGCGATCACGGTGGATCCGGCGGCAGGCAACGCGACCATCGGCGACCTCAATGCGGTCAACAACCTGTCGGTCACCGGCGGGCTGGTCACGTTTCTCCTCCGCGGCCCGGGCGACGTCTACCGGCAGCCCGGCATGTTCATCACGGACAACGGCCTGGATTACGTGGCGAACACGATCAACATCCCGGGCCCGAC
>CAZXOC010000049.1:22416-32982 GCA_964642165.1 uncultured Planctomycetaceae bacterium
AGCCGCGGCCGGTTCCCCTGGCGACGGCGCTGGCCAGCGCCCTGCCGGATAAGGAAGTCGAGGTCACCGGCGGCACGGGGGTGGGGCAGGCCCAGAGAGAGGACCTCGTTCGGCACCTGGGCATCTTCATCAAGGACCCCACCGAGGAGGAACTGCTGGAGTGGCTCGGCGAGCCCCGGTTCTTCCAGGACCTGCCGCAGGTCGCGCACACGGTCTCCGGCGGCGACATGCCCGGCGGGCCCACGTCCGCCAGTCAGCACATGGTCACCATCGATCGCCTGCCGGGCGGCCTGGCCCGCCAGGCGCTGATGACGTACCGCGCGATCTACTGGCGACAGAAGGTCGACGCCCAGGGGCAGAAGGTCTGGGAAAGCCGCGCCGGCGAGATCCGCAACGTCCTGCGGAAGAGCATCGGCGCCTACAAGGCCAAGAGCAGCGGCGAGGAGTTCGACCCGGCCGCCTACGTCAAGTTCCTGGCCACAACGCCCGACCAGAAGGACGCCTGGGAGCTCCTTCGGCGCCTGTCGGGCCTGTTCCGCCAGGTGGAGCTGCTGGGGCTCGGCCCGGTCGAGCTGAACATCTCCCACAGCGTGCTGGCGCGGTACATCCGCCCGGGCGACATTTCGCCGGAGGAGTTGATCGCGGCGATCCGGGCGGCGTCGCCGGGCGCCCCGCGACGCCCGTTGGCCCCGGAGGCGGAGCCCAAGGCGGAGGCGAAGGCTCCGCCGAAGGGCCAGCCCAAGCCCGTGCATGCGGCCCAGCCGACGCCGGAGGCGGGCTAGAGACGGTCTGCCCGGGGACGCTGGCGAGCGAAGCAGTCGAAGGATGAAGCGGCCATGGCAATGGACGTCGAAGCCCTGTTGGCGGAAGTCGATCCGGAATCGCCCTGCGGCGAGGACCTGACGTACGATCCCGAGTACCTGGAGCTGGAGCGCGTCGCCCAGGGCACGCCGGAGCATCAGGTCGGCAGCACCGTTGTCGAAGCGGAGGAGCCCGACTGGCGCGACGTTCGCGACAAGGCCGTCGCCCTGTTCGGGCGGACGAAGGACCTGCGGGTGGGGATGCAGGCGGCCTTGGCCTCGCTCCAGCTCGAGGGCGTCCCCGGGCTGCGCGACGGGCTGGCCCTGCTCCGCGGGCTCGTCGAGCGCTACTGGGAGCAGGTCTATCCCCAGTTGGATCCGGAAGACGACTACGATCCGCTGGAGCGGATGAACATCCTCTCGGCGCTGTCGCCGCCGGCGGAGGTCTACGCCGACCCGATGCAGTTTCGGCAGCGGGCTCGCGCCGCGGCGCTGTGCCGCTCCAAGCAGCTCGGCAGCTTCTCGCTTCGCGACCTCCTGGTGGCCCGCGGCGAGATGGCACCGGCCGATGCGGGGGAGAGCCCCCCGGAGTTGTCCGTCATCGAGGCCGCGTTCCAGGACACGGAGGTGGAGCACCTCCAGGAAGTAGCGACGGCCGCCCAGGAGGGCGCCGAACACCTGAACATTCTCGACTCGCTGATCACGCAGCGCGTCGGGGTGGGCAAGGCGCCGAACCTGGGGGAGCTTCGGGGCATTGCCGAGCAGATTGCTCTCTGCGTGAACGAGTTCCTCTCGCGGCGCGGCGCCGCCGTCGGGCCCGGGGCCGCGGAGGCCGCCCCCGGCGGGGCGGAGGCGGGCGCCGGTGCCGCCGGGCCGGCCATCTCCGGCGAGATCCGCTCGCCGCAGGACGTGATCCGTGTGCTGGACAAGGTGTGCGAGTACTACCAGCGCCAGGAGCCCTCCAGCCCGGTGCCCCTGCTGGTGAAGCGCGCCAAGCGACTGGTCCGCAAGAACTTCGTGGAGATCATCCAGGACCTGACGCCGGACTCCCTGCGGCAGATCGAGGTGATCGGCGGCCCCACGGAGGAGCCGCCCGGCTAGCCGTCGCGCCCCGCGCGGTTCGCGTGCCCTGGGAGCCGCAGGCAGCTGCGCGCCGGTGGCACCGGGCCGCTTCGCCGCGGGCGAAGAGGCCGGGCTCACCGGGCGTGGGTGATGCGAAGTGGCTTGCACGGCGAAAGTTGCTTGCGCGCCGCCCGCCCGGCAGCGCACGAGATTTCATACAAGTTGACAGGGAGAAGCCACGATAACTAGAATGGAGTAGTCCGGGCAGATCGGAGTGGCTCGGCTGGGCCGCAAGGTCCCCCGCTATCGGGTCACCACTCCTTCGCCGGAAGACGGCTGACGTGTTCTTGAGACCGTGACCGACTGCGGCATCCAGCGGTGATCGCCGGCGTTCCAAGGCGCCGAGAAGCGATAACTTCATGTAGAACCGGGCCTTTCTGCACCTACGCGGACTGACCGGAGAAAGGAGCAGCCATGGCGAAGAAGGAGAGCAGCCAGAAGTTCATTGCCCGGAACCGGGCCCCGCGCGTCCAGGTGGAGTACGACCTGGAGTTGTACGGCGCGGAGAAGATGATCAACCTGCCATTCGTGATGGGCGTGATGGCGGACCTGTCGGGCAAGCCGGCGGAATCGCTGGGGGCCGTGGGGGATCGGAAGTTGCTGGAGATCGACGTGGACAACTTCGACGACCGGCTGAAGTCCATGAAGCCGCGGACGGCCTTCCACGTGCCCAACACCCTCACCGGCGAAGGCAACATTTCCGTGGACCTGACCTTCGAGAGCATGGACGACTTCTCGCCGGCGGCGGTGGCCCGGAAGGTCGAGCCGCTGAACAAGCTCCTGGCCGCCCGCACGCAGTTGTCCAACCTCATGGGGTACATGGACGGCAAGAGCGGGGCGGAGGAGCTGATCGGCAAGCTCCTGAAGGACCCGGCGCTGCTCCAGGCGCTGGGCTCGACGCCGAAGCAGGAAGAGCCAGCGGCCGAGGGCGACAGCGAGGAGGAGAAGAGCGATGGCTGAACCCAATCCCGAAGCACAGGAAGCTCAGGCACAGGAGCAGGTCGCCGAGACGACCGAGATGGGCGATTTCCAGACCCTGCTGAGCAAGGAGTTCAAGCCCAAGACCGACAAGGCCAAGGAGGCGATCGGCGAGGCGGTCCAGACGCTCGCCCAGCAGGCGCTCGAGGGGGCCTCGCTGATCTCCGACGACGCCGTTCGGACGATCGAGTCGATGATCGCCGAGATCGACCGGAAGCTCTCGGAGCAGCTCAACCTCATTCTCCACTGCGACGAGTTCCGGAAGCTGGAGGGCACCTGGCGCGGGCTGCACTACCTGGTCAACAACACGGAGACCGACGAGACGCTGAAGATCCGCGTCCTGAACGTTACGAAGAAGGACGTGGCGCGGACGCTGCGGAAGTTCAAGGGCACGGCCTGGGACCAGAGCCCGCTGTTCAAGAGGCTCTACGAGGACGAGTACGGCACGCCGGGCGGCGAGCCCTACGGGTGCATCCTGGCCGACTACGAGTTCGACCACACGCCGCCGGACGTGGAGATCCTCCAGGGCATGGGCCAGATCGCCGCGGCCGCCCACGCGCCGTTCATCGCCGGCTCCAGCCCCGCCGTCATGAACATGGAGAGCTGGCAGGAGCTGATGGACCCGCGCGACCTGACCAAGATCTTCCAGACGCCGGAGTACGCTCCGTGGCGCAGCCTGCGGGACTCCGAGGACTCCCGCTACGTCACGCTGGCGATGCCGCGGTTCCTCTCCCGCCTGCCCTACGGCGCCAAGACCAACCCGGTGGACGAGTTCGAGTTCGAGGAGGACACCGAGAGCGCCGACCACAGCAAGTACGTCTGGTCGAACTCCGCCTTCGCCATGGGCGTGAACGTCAACCGGGCGTTCAAGCTCTTCGGGTGGTGCTCGCGGATCCGCGGCGTCGAGAGCGGCGGCATGGTCGAGGGGCTGCCCTGCCACACCTTCCCCACCGATGACGGCGGCGTGGACATGAAGTGCCCCACCGAGATCGCCATCACCGACCGCCGCGAGGCGGAACTCGCCAAGAACGGGTTCATGCCGCTCTCGCACTGGAAGAACACCGACTACGCCGTCTTCATCGGCGGCCAGACCCTCCATAAACCCGCCGAGTACGACGACCCCGACGCGACGGCCAACGACAACCTGGGCAGCCGCCTGCCGTACATCTTTGCCACCTGCCGCTTCGCGCACTACCTCAAGTGCATCGTCCGCGACAAGATCGGGTCCTTCAAGGAGCGGGAGGACATGGAGAAGTACCTCAACAACTGGATCATGAACTACGTCGAGCCCGATCCGGGCAACGCCACGGAGGAGGCCAAGGCCCGCCGGCCCCTGGCCGCGGCGGAAGTCGTCGTCAGCAGCGTCGAGGGCAACCCGGGGTACTACGCGGCGAAGTTCTTCCTCCGCCCGCATTACCAGCTCGAGGGCCTGACCGCGTCGCTGCGGCTGGTCAGCAAGCTGCCGTCCGCGAAGGGAGAATGATCGCGCCAGGCAGGCGAGAGACATGAGGACGATCCCGCGCCGCCCGGCGCGGGGAGGCGAAGGGCCTTTGCGGAGAGGGTCCGGTCGGACGTGCGTGGATGGCTGAACGGCACACAGGAAAAGGAGAGCGCGAATGAGCTTCGACATGTTCATCGAAATCGAAGGGATCCAGGGCGACAGCACCGACGACGTCCACGAGAAGTGGATCGAGGTCAGCTCGTACAGCCACCGGGTCTCGCAGCCGGTCGGCGGGGCGATCAGCGCCCAGGGCGTGCACACGGGCGGCCGGGCCGACCACGCCGACTTCAGCGTGGTGAAGCGCCTCGACAGCGCCTCGCCGATCCTGGCGCTGTACTGCTGCACGGGGCGGCACGTTCCGAACGTGCGGTTCGAGCTGTGCCGCGCGATGGGCGACAAGACGGTGTTCATGGTCTACACGTTCAAGGACGTGATCGTCGCGTCGGTCTCTCCGGCGGGTTCGGCGGACACGGAAGACCCGCTGCCGATGGAAGAGATCACGCTGCGGTACGGGCAGATCAACTGGGAGTACACGCCGACGGACATCACCGGCGGCGGCAAGAAGGGCGCTGCGGTCCAGGCCGGCTGGAGCACCCTCATGAACAAGGCCATGTAGCGGCGACGGCCCGAGCACATGGGACGGGCCCGCCTCGGGTCCGTCCCGTGTTTTGTTCCCTGGTTCCTTGGATACGGCCGCGCGCCCAGAGCCGCGCCCGCACGGAGTGCTTGCGATGCAAGAAGCCGAAGAATTCCTGCGCGAAGGGCACCTGGCCGAGTCGCTGGCCAAGCTCCAGGACCAGGTTCGCCAGGACCCCGCGCGGGCCGAGCTCCGCGTGTTCCTCTTCCAGTTGCTTTCCGTCGCCGGCGAGTGGAAGCGGGCCCTGACGCAGTTGAACGTGGCGGCGGAGATGGACGGCGAGAAGCTCCTGCTGGCGGAGATCTGCCGCCCGGCGCTCCAGGCCGAGGCCCTGCGGACCGCCATCTTCCAGGGCGCCAAGTCGCCGCTGGTCTTCGGCGAGCCGGAAGAGTGGGTCGGATGGCTCCTCCGCGCCAACCAGCTCCTCGCCCAGGGCGAAAACGCCGCCGCGCGGGAGCTCCGCGACCGGGCGCTGGCGCAGGCCCCCGCCATCGCCGGCACGATCAACGGCGAGGCGTTCGAGTGGATCATGGATGCCGACACGCGTCTCGGCCCGGTGCTCGAGGCCGTCGTGGAAGGCAAGTACTTCTGGGTGCCGATGACCCGCATCCGCGCCGTCCGCATCGAGGAGCCCCAGGCCCTTCGGCACATGGTCTGGGCCGAAGCACAGTTCACCTGGGCCAATGGCGGACAGGCGCCCGGACTCATCCCCACCCGCTACGTTGGCAGCGAAAGCAGCGACGACGAGCAGATCCGTCTCGGCCGGCGGACCGATTGGCAGGAGCGCGAAGGCCAGCACTGGCTGGGGCTCGGGCAGCGGACGCTCGCCACCGACGGCGAGCGGTACTACCCGTTGCTGGAGGTGCGAGACATCGTGCTGCACGCCGAGGCCGCCGAACCGACCCAGGCGCCCCAGGCCGACGCGGCACGGGCAGAGCCCGCCGGGACGGAGGAGTCGCCGGATGGCTGAACTGACGACGAGAGACCGCCTCCAGCCGTGTCTCCTCGACCGGCTCACCGACGAGCACCCCGAATCGGTCGGGGAAAGCCGCGACCAGCGGATCGTCTCGCTGCGCCGCTACCGCATGGCCGTGCTCCGCGACCTCGACTGGCTGCTCAACACCGGGGCACACGGCTCGACGGAGGACCTCTCGCAGTTCGGCTACGTCGCGAAGTCGGTGCTCAACTACGGCATTCCGGACCTGTGCGGCCTGACGGCGTCGGGGCTGAAGCCCGAGGAGTTCGAGCGCCAGCTGCTCGAGGCGATCCGCCACTTCGAGCCGCGGATCCTCCCCGGGTCGCTGTCGATCGAGGTGCAGGCCGGCTACGGGCGGACCGACCACAACGCCCTGACGTTCGAGATTCGCGGCGACCTGTGGGCCCAGCCCACGCCGGACCCGCTGTACGTTCGCACCGAGGTCGATCTGGAAACGGGCCAGTGCGCGGTGAAGGACCGGCCCGATGGATAGGCGCCTCCTGAGGTACTACAACCGCGAGCTCCAGCACGTGCAGGAGATGGGGGCGGAGTTCGCCCGGGAGTTCCCGAAAATCGCCGGGCGGCTGGGCATGGAGGGGCTCGCCTGTGCCGACCCGTACGTCGAGCGCCTGCTGGAGGGGTTCGCGTTCCTGGCCGCCCGGGTGCACCTGAAGCTCGATGCCGAGTTCCCGCGCTTCACGCAGTCCATCCTGGACACGATCTACCCGCACTACCTCACCCCCACCCCCTCGATGGGCGTGGTGCAGTTCCAGCCGGACCTGACCGAGGGCGCCCTGGCCGAGGGCCTCGTCCTGCCGCGGGGCACGGCGCTGCGGAGCCAGCTCGGCCGGGGCGAGCAGACGGCCTGCGAGTACCGGACGGCCCACGACGTGACGCTCCTGCCGATCCAGGTCGTCGAGGCCGAGTACTACACCCGCGAGCTGGCCTCGCTGGAGGTGCCCAAGTACATCGAGGCGAAGGCGGGGGTGCGGATCCGGATCGAGTGCACGGCGGGACTGACGCTGGGGGAGGTGAACCTGGCCAAGCTCGTGCTGTTCCTGGGCGGCGCCGAGCAGACGGCCGTACGCCTCTACGAGCAGTTCTTCGCCCACACGGTCGGCGTCGTGGCGCAGTCGGTCCTGCGCCCGGTCCAGTGGCAGCGGACGCTGCCGGCGACGGGCGTCCGGCGCGTCGGCTACGGCAACGACGAGGCCCTGCTGCCCTACGACGCGCGGAGCTTCCACGGCTACCGGCTGCTGCACGAGTACTTCGTCTTCCCGGAACGCTTCCTTTTCGTCGGCATCGACGGGCTCGACGAGGTCGCCCGCCAGCGCGAAGAGACCGTCATGGACGTCATCATCCTGCTGGACGAGCCGGACCTGGAGCTCCAGGGGATGGTGGACACGTCGAGCTTCCGGCTGTTCTGCTCGCCGGCGATCAATCTGTTCCCGAAGCGAGCCGACCGGATCCACCTTTCGGATCGGTTCTCGGAATTCCACGTGGTGCCGGACCGCACGCGCCCGCTGGACTTCGAGATCTACAAGGTGTTGGACGTGGAGGGCTTCGGCGCGCGCGCGGACGAGACCATGGCCTTCCGGCCGTTCTATTCCGCCACGGACCTGGCCGCGGACGGCGGCGGCGGCGGCGCGTACTTCACGGTGCAGCGGCTGCCCCGGACGGCTTCGCAGCGGGAGCGGCAGTTCGGGCGGCGCTCCAGCTATGCCGGCAGCGAGGTGTTCCTCTCGCTGGTGGATGCCCACGCGGCCCCGTACGGCTCGGACCTGCGCCAACTGGGCGTGGAGACGTTGTGCACGAACCGCGACCTGCCGCTTCACATGGCCGTGGGGCGCGGCAAGACGGACTTCACGATGGAGGTCAGCGCCCCGGTGGAAGAGACCCGCTGCATTGCGGGCCCGACCCCGCCGCGACCGTCCCACATCGAGGGCGAGATCGCCTGGCGGGCCGTCAGCCACCTCGCCCTGAACTACCTCTCGCTGGTCGACGGCGAGCAGCGCGAGGGCGCCGCGGCCCTGCGGGACCTGCTGCGCCTCTACGGCGACGCCAGCGACCCCGCCGTCCGGAAGCAGATCGACGGCGTCAAGTCGGTGACGTACCGCCCGGTCACCCGGCGCGTGGCCTTGGCGGGTCCCATCGCCTTCGCCCGCGGCCTGGAGATCACCGTCACGCTGGACGAGGAGGCCTTCGAGGGCGGCAGCGCCTTCCTGCTCGGCGCGGTCCTGGAGCGCTTCTTCGCCAAGTACGTCTCCATCAACTCCTTCACCGAGACCGTCGTTCGCACCGTGGACCGCGGCGAGATCATGCGATGGCAAGCCCGGGTCGGACAGAGGCACATTCTGTAGAGCTCGCGCGGCGGCTGGAGGAGGCGCCGCACCAGTTCGACTTCTTCCAGGCCGTCCGACGCCTGGAGAACCTCCACCCGGACCGCCCGCGCGCCGGCCAGTCCCGACGCCCCGCCGAGGACCCCGTGCGCTTCTGCGAGGAGGTGTCGCTGGCGTTCGCGCCGCGGACGATATCGGCCTATCGGCGGGAGGTGGGCACCCGCGCGCCGCGGATGTACGTGAGCTTCCTGGGGCTGCTCGGGCCGAACGGGCCGATGCCGCTGCACCTGACGCAGTACGTCCGCGACCGCGAGCGCAATCACGGCGACCGCGCCCTGGCGCGGTTCCTCGACGTCTTCCACCACCGCATGATCTCCTTCTTCTACCGCGCGTGGGCGACGAACCAGCAGGCGGTGCAGTTCGAGCGCGGCGAGGACGACCACTTCGCCCGGTACGTCGGCAGCATGTTCGGCATCGGCATGGCGAGCCTCCGCCGCCGCGACGCCGTGCCCGACGTGGGCAAGCTGCACTACTCCGGGCACCTGGTCTGCCAGACGCGTCACCCCGAGGGCCTGCGCCAGCTCCTCCAGGACTACTACGGCATCCGCGTGGAGATCGCGGAGTTCATCGGGCAGTGGCTGGACGTGCCCCGGGACTGCTGCTGCCGGCTGGGCGAATCGCCCCAGACCGGCTCGCTCGGCTGGACCGCCATCGTCGGGGCACGCGTCTGGGAGTGCCAGCAGCGCTTCCGCCTGCGGTTCGGGCCGATGCACTTCGACGAGTACGAGCGCCTGCTGCCCGGCGGCCAGAGCCTCCGCCGCCTCATCGCCTGGGTCAAGAACTACCTCGTCGACCAGTTGCAGTGGGAGGTGCAACTGGTCCTGAGAAAAGACGAAGTGCCTCCCCTGAAGATGGGAACGGTCGGGCGCCTGGGCTGGACGACCTGGCTGACGAGCAGGCCCCTCGACCACGATGCCGACGACCTGGTCCTTCAGCCCCAGCAGGCCGAGGGACTCTAGGGCGGGGAGTCAGCCGCGAGGGGGCGTCGCGTCCGGATCGCGACCGGCGCCCGGCGGAAACAGGAAGTACCCGCGCAACAAGGAGCGCAACATGGCAGAGATCAGTCGCACCGCACTGTTCGGCAAGCTCAACAGCCTCTGCTACAAGGCCATCGAGAGCGCCACGGTCTTCTGCAAGCTCCGCGGCAACCCGTACGTGGAGCTGGTGCACTGGCTGAAGCAGATCCTGGAGCTCCAGGACTCGGACATTCACCGGATCGTGCGGCACTTCGAGATCAACCCGTCGCGCCTGGCGAAGGACCTCACCGCGGCGCTGGATCGTCTCCAGCGCGGGGCGACGAGCATTTCGGACCTGTCGGCCCACCTGGAGGAGACGGTCGAGCAGGCCTGGACGTACGCCACGCTGCTGTTCGGCGAGTTCCGCGTCCGCAGCGGGCACCTCGTCGTGGCGCTGCTGAAGACCAAGAACCTCAAGAACATCCTGCTGGGGATCTCCCAGGAGTTCGACAAGATCAAGCCCGAGGAGCTGACCGACCAGTTCGCCAAGATCGTCGGCGGCTCGCCCGAGGACGCCCTCCAGGCCCGGGACGGCACGCAGGTCGGCGGCGGGGCGGCGCCGGGGGAGGCCTCCGAGGCGATGGCCCCCGCGCAGATGGGCAAGCAGGAAGCGCTCGGGCGCTTCTGCAAGGACCTGACCGAGGAGGCGCGCTCGGGAGACATGGACCCCATCGTCGGGCGCGACGGGGAGATCCGGCAGATCGTGGACATCCTGATGCGGCGGCGCCAGAACAACCCGATCCTGACGGGCGAGGCGGGGGTGGGCAAGACGGCCGTCGTGGAGGGCTTCGCCCAGCGGATCTCCGTCGGCGACGTGCCCCCGTCCCTCCAGGACGTCCGCCTGCTGACGCTGGACCTCGGGCTGCTCCAGGCCGGCGCGAGCATGAAGGGCGAGTTCGAGAACCGCCTCCGGCAGGTCATCGAGGAGGTGCAGGGCTCCGAGAAGCCCATCATTCTGTTCATTGACGAGGCCCACACGCTCATCGGCGCCGGCGGGGCGGCCGGGCAGGGCGACGCCGCCAACCTGCTCAAGCCCGCCCTGGCGCGGGGGACGCTGCGGACCATCGCCGCGACGACCTGGGCGGAGTACAAGAAGTACTTCGAGAAGGATCCCGCCCTGACGCGGCGGTTCCAGGT
>CAZXOC010000050.1:0-25457 GCA_964642165.1 uncultured Planctomycetaceae bacterium
GCCAGCGCGCCTCGGCGAGCTTCTTCACCTTTTCCGCCTCCTCCACGCCGATCCGGGGCGCGCGGGCCTGCGCGGCCGGGCGAGACGCCGCGGCGAGCATCGGCAGACAAGCCAGCAGCGCCGCGGCGGGCCCGCCGAGCCGACATGGCGTGACGTGCTTCATCATGCGACGGTGTCTCCTTCGCCCGCCCCGGCGGGTCGCCCCGGCCTCGCCGCTACAGCGTCCAGCCGTGGCGGTAGGGGCGGCGGAGGTAGCGGTCGGCCTTGGGGCAGTTGGTGGCCTTCAGGGCCTTGGCGTCCCAGGTGAGCTTCTCGCCGGTGCGGTAGGCGACGTTGCCGAGCAGGACGGCCTCGGCGAGCGTGCCGGAGTAGTCGAAGTTGCACGTCGTCGCCCCGCCGGTCTTGCAGGCCTCGACCCACTCGCGGTGATGGCCGATCGAGTCGGGAATCGTCGGCTTCGGCGGCGCGACGCCGGCGAACCGCTCCACCGGCAGCAGTTGCCGGGCGTTGTAGCCCGCCAGCAGCATGCCCTTGGCGCCGACGAACAGGATGCCGGCGTTCCACTTCCTCGCGGCGTCCTTGCCGAGCGGCCGCAGCACGTCGGGCAGCATCCTCGGCCGCCGGCCGCCGTCGTACCAGGTGAGCTTCACCGGGGGCAGCTCGCCCCGCGCGGGGAACTCGTAGCGCACCTCCAGCCATCGCGGCGTGCTCTCGGGGTGCACGGGCGGGCCGGAGGCCTCGATGCTCGTCGGGTGCCTCAGCTTCAGCGCCCAGAACGGCAGGTCCATGTAGTGGCAGCCGAAGTCGCCCAGCCCGCCGCAGCCGAAGTCCCACCAGCTTCGCCACCGCCCGGGCAGGTAGCAGGGGTGGTACGGCCGCTGGGGGGCCGGGCCGAGCCACAGGTCCCAGCTCAGGTGCTCCGGCACGGGCGGGGTGTCCTTGGGGCGCCGCACGCCGCCGTAGCGGACGGTGTGCCAGACGTGCACCTCGCCGACGGGGCCGATCAGGCCCCCCTGGACGATCTCAACGGCGCGGCGGTAGTTGCCGCCGGCGTGGATCTGCGTGCCCATCTGCGTGACCAGCTTGTGCTTACGGGCCAGCTCGATCAGCGTGCGGCACTCGTGGACGGAGTGGGTCAGGGGCTTCTCGCAGTAGCAGTGCTTGCCCATTCGCATGGCCATGGCCGCCGCGGGGGCGTGCGTGTGGTCGGGTGTGCTGACGACCACGGCGTCGACGTGCCTGCCCACGGCATCCAGCATTCGCCGGAAGTCGGCGAAGGCCCGGGCCCTGGGGAACCGCGCGGCCGCCTTGGCGAGGCTGCGGGCGTCGACGTCGCACAGGGCGACGACGTTCTGGCGCTCGACGCCGCGGAGGTTGGCCCGCCCGCGCCCGCCGACGCCGACGACGGCGACGTCGAGCTTCTCGTTGGGCGAAGCTGCCTTCGCCCCCGCGCGGCGAGCCAGGTGCGCCACCGAACCGGCCACGGCGGCCGAGCCGATCAGGAACTCACGGCGCGTCATACGGTTGCCCATGCGCAATCTCTCCTCGATGTTTGCCGGCCGGCTATCTCTGCACGACGTGGTAGATGGCATCTCGGGCGAGGCGGATCTTCGAGCCGGCGCCCTCGCTCGTCACCGGGACGGCCTTGTCGGTAGCATAGCCGTTCTCGTCGAGGGCGACGACCTTGCACGTGCCGCCGGCGGCCGGGCGCAGCGTGATCGTCGCGTCGATGAAACGGATGCCGAACGGCGCGGCGCCCATGTCGGCGATCCGCCCGCCGGCGGCGCGGAAGCCGTACGGCCGATCGTCCGTCATGGCCTGGATGAGGATCCTCTTCGAGCGGCTCAAGGGCAGGCCGTCCAGCGACGTGACGATGACGGCGGCGTACTCGTTGCGGCAGTCGATCTCGACGTCCTTCAGCCGCAGCGGGCCCGCCTTGGCGAGGAAGCCGCACGCCGCCTGCGTCCGCGGCGTGTTGACGCCCACCACGCCGGCGCCGTAGTCCCAGCGCAGCTCGCCCGTGACGGACGTGACCGTCTTGCGCCCGCGGTCGATGTACTTCGACAGGTCCGTCGCGACGGGCGTGGCGTCCGCGTCGATGCAGCGCGTGACGGGCCCGACATAGTGCGCCAGCGGGTCGACGGCGGCGACGGCGCTGGCCTTGCGGGCGGCCGGAATGTCCTTCTTGCGAAGGGCGTCGAGGGCCTCGGCCGTCGAGCCGGTCTTGCCCGACAGCGAGTACAGGTCCTCCTTGCCGAGGACCAGGCGGACGACGGGGTCGGGCTCGGCGACGTCGCCTCGCCGGTAGAGCATCGCCGCCGCCGGGAACGTCCCCGCCGTGCTCGGCACGCCGACCGGGAACTTGCTCATCGACGTGTCGGCCAGGAAGTTGTTGCCCACGGCGAAAAGGAACATGCCGTCCGTGCCCTGGAGGCAGCCGTACGCCGCCGCCAGGAGCGTGCAGTCGCTGCGGTAGCGGTTGGGGTGCGTCCAGCCGAGCTCCGAGATGATGTGCGGGAAGCCCGCGTCGAGCTCGATCTGGAAGACCTGGATGGGCAGCCCGTCGGGACTCGTCACGGCCGCGCGGTCCGTGAAGGTGTGCCCGGTGCGGACGGAGTAGCTCGCGCCGTCACCGGTGTGCTTGCCGCCGAAGTAGCCGTGGCGGTCGATCACGTCGCCGGCCGTGTACGTGTAGCGCTCGACGGCGTCCAGCAGCGCCGGGTCGGCCGTGTGCCAGTTGCTGCACGAGACCAGCCCGCGGTAGCCCAGGTCCTTCTTGAAGTACGAGACGGTGTCGGCGTAGAAGCGCCGCTGGTGCTCGGCGAGGAACGCCACCTGGTCGCGCATCCGCTGGACCTTCGCCGCGCCGCCCTGCTTGAGCCCGCCGGCGGTCATGTGCCAGGCGTCGAGCAGTTGGGCTCGCCCCACGGCGGCCGGGCCGCGGTTCTTCGCCAGCCACTGCCCGTAGAGCTTCTCGAGCCGCTGCCAGTGGACGGGCGGGATGTTCCGCTTGCCGAAGGTCCAGAAGAAGTAGCTGTCCTCGTTGATGATCTCGACGATGGCGACGGCGGGGTCGGCGGCGATGGGCAGGCGTGTGTAGGGGTTCGGCGTGGTCAGCAGCGCCCGGGCCCAGGAGCGGTGGATCTGCTGCATTCGCGGCTCGAAGTACAGCAGCGCGAACGGGCGCTTGTTCTGCATGGCCTCGAAGCCCGCGATGCCGTAGCTGGGCTTCACGTCGAACCACAGCGGGAAGTAGAAGCTCACCTTCGTGTAGATGCCCTGGCGCTTCATCGCCGCGATGAGGTAGTGCAGGTCGTCGAGCTTCTTGCGGTCGATCCGCGCGGGGTCGTCGGCCCGGCGGTCGAACAGGGCGCTGTGGAAGCGGACCATGTTGACGCCGAGCTTGGCCAGGCGCCTCGCGAGGTAGTCGACCGTGTCGCGGGCCTGGGCGGCCGTGCTCGACGAGACGTTCACCGCGAAGAACCGCACCGGCTCGCCGTCGCCGCGGACGAACCGCGCTGCCTTGCGGCGGACGTGCCCGTGCGCCCCGGCCGTCTTCTCGTTCAGGTGGCGCAGGTCGAGCAGCGCGTCGGCCCGGAACGGGTCGATGCCGGGCTCGTAGGCGAAGCGTCCCTCGTCGGCCTGGCCGGACCGCTCGCCCGGCTTGAGCTTGCCGTTCGGCAGGAACGCCCCCCGGATCAGGCAGAAGCAGTCGAAGCACGCGGTGAGGCCCTCGCCCTCCTTGGCCAGCAGCCGCAGCTCGAACGTCCCCTTGCCCGCGGGCAGGCGGACCTTGCCCAGATAGACCCAGTTGGCCCCGACGTGCGTGCGGAGGTAGGTGTTGTCGGCCAGGGCGACGTCGCGCCCGCACGTCTGCCAAGCCTGCGAGCCGAACCGCCAGCGGAACGGGCCGTGCTTCCAGAACTTCCGGCACCACAGGTTCCACGTGCCCGCCGAGGGAACGTCGATCGGGTACCTGGCGAAGGCCTCCGGCCCGGTGCGGTTGCCCTCGTGGGTCAGCCAGTCTCCCTCGCTCAGCAGGTGGGCGCGGCTGCGGAACGAGGACGGCGAGAACCACGTCTTCTTCGGGAAGTTGGTTTCGGCGGGTTTCTCGCCTTCCCACCAGACGTGCTCCGGTCCGCCCGCCGGGGCCGCCGCGCCGCCCAGCGAAGCGCACAGGACCATCGCGGCGCCACACAACGGGGCAAGTCGTCCCATCTCCACTCCCTTCGTGTCGGTGCGCGAACGTCTCGGTATGCAATGACATATCTTGAACACGCGGGACGCGGCGATCGGCTGATCGGAGTTGGCTGCGGCGCGGGCCGGCGAAGCCGCCGTGCCCCCAGCAGCTACAGGTCCAGGAAGTTGGAGAGCAGTTGGTGGCCGGCCTTGGTGAGGAAGCTCTCGGGATGGAACTGCACGCCCTCGGTGGGATGGCTCTTCGAGCGGATGCCCATCAGCTCGTGGCGGTCGAGGGTCCAGGCGGTCAGCTCGATGTCGTCGTCGAGGCCCTCGGGCTCGACCGTGAGGCTGTGGTAGCGCGTGGCGGTGAAGGGGTTCGGCAGGTCCCTGTAGACGCCCCGGCCGTCGTGCCGGATCTCGCTGGTCTTGCCGTGCATGAGGCGTTCGGCCCGGACGACCTTGCCGCCGAAGACCTGCCCGATGCTCTGGTGCCCCAGGCACACGCCGAGGATCGGCACCTTCCCGTGGAAGTGCCGCACGTACTCGCAGCTTAGCCCCGCGTCGTCGGGCGTGCACGGGCCCGGCGAGATGATCAGGTGCGTGGGCTCGTGCTCCGCCTCGGCCTGCTCCGGCGGCATCACGTCGTTGCGGAACACATGCACCTCCGCGCCGCGGTTCAGCTCGCCGATCCGCTGGACGAGGTTGTAGGTGAAGCTGTCGTAGTTGTCGAGGACGAAGATCATTGCCACCATCGTACGCGCGTCCGGAGCGTTCCGCAACGCCCCGGCGGCGATCCGCCCGGGAGCTACTGCAGCAGGGGGAAGCCGTCCACCAGCCACTTGCCCGACTCGTCCTGACGCACGACGATCTGCTCCAGCGGGGCCTCGATGCGGTCCTCGGCCTGGCCGGTGAAGCGGAGGAAGAGCCGCAGACGGAAGGCGTAGGTTGCCGGTCCCGCGCTCTGCCCCTCGGCGATCTCGAACGCCGCGTGCCGGGGGTTGGCGGCGCCGACGATCGCGTCCTTGATGCGGGCGTCGGGGAAGGTCCGCTGGACGCGGAGGCTGAGCAGCGCCTTGCCCGCGGCGAGGTCCTGCCGGCGCCATGCGCCGCAGAAGCGATTGGCGGCGTCCAGCGCCGCGACGTAGTCGGCGCCGTACGTCCGCGGCGCGCCTCGGCCGGGGGGAGGCTGCGAGCCGCGGCAGCCCGGCGCGATCAGCGCCGCGGCGAGACAGATCGCCGGAAGAACGGCCGAACTCCAGCAGCGAAGCCGAGGCATGCTCATGGGCCCTCTCCTCGCGCCGTGTGTGGACGCGACGGTCCAGGAACGGCCTGCAATCCACCGTACGACGTGCGATTGCCGCGCGGGACAAAGAACAGCAGATGCACATCTGCATGCATCAGGATCGATCTGTAGCGGCCCTCGTCAGGGCACGGCCACGACCTCCTGCACCTCGGGCACCTTCTCCTTGAGGATCCGCTCGACGCCCTGCTTGATGGTCCTGGACGCATGCGGGCAGCCCTTGCAGGCCCCCTCGAGGCGGACGGACACGACGCCGGTCGACTCGTCCACCGCCACCAGTTGCAGGTCCCCCCCCTTGGCCTGCAGAAGCGGCCGGATCACGCCGAGCGCCTCCTTGACCTCGTCCGTCATGCTGTTGCTGCTGCCCGCCTCGTCGCTCATGACGACTCCTTCCGGGAACTGCCCGTGTTATCGGGCATAGATGCTTGGCGAACGCTAAGCCATTATAGGGTGCCCGACGGGTGCGGCAAGGTCCAGCCGTCGTCTGCGCCGCTTCGGCCTGCCGCCCGGAGATGACCGGGCGCTCCGGCGGGGCGAGCAGCGGATGGCCGCCGGCCGCCGCAACGTGCTTGCAGGCCAAGCGCGCGCCATTAATCCCCCGCCCGGCCTCGCGTCGGCCGCGTTTCCAACAGCTTTCTCACTGGTTTTCCATAAATTGTATGCAAGGAGACGGTGAAACACGACATGTTGGGTGCTTGACAGATGGGAGTCCGTATGTTAGGATGAGGTTTGGTGTTGATTGCTGTTAGGGCTTTCCTGGGAGCTGCCCCAAAGCGGCAATGGCCAAAGGCTTATGTCTAACAACGATATTTTGCGTTTTTTCGCCTTGACGCCCCCATATGTGGGGTGTATGTTGCCTGCTGGTTTGTTTTCCGCAGCACTTCGTGCGAGGCCCGGAGCCGGGAGACACAGGCACCAGCCGAGAGGAGGCAGCGACGTGTTTCCCCGGGGTCGTTCTGTGCCGAGGGCCTCGTGTCTTCCGTCTGTGAGCTTGGGAGTCCTCCATGGTTTCGCGTGAGCCGGTGGAGCATCGTAGCGCCCTCGAGGGCGGAGACCCCGTTGCCTTGGGGGTCTCTGCGCCCGAAGGGCTCGTCGTTGAACAGGTCTTTTCCACGCCGGCAGAGCACCCGTTCGATGCGGTCGACTGGGAGCGGCGCACCGCGCGGATCGCCGACGGAAACGGCCACGTCATCTTCCAGCAGGATGACGTCGAGGTCCCGGCGGCGTGGAGCCAGTTGGCCACGAACGTCGTCGTCAGCAAGTACTTCTACGGGGAGAACGGCACGGACGAGCGCGAGCGGTCTGTCAAGCAGCTCGTCCACCGCGTCTGCCGGACGATCGCCGACTGGGGCGTCCAGGACGCGCTGTTCGCCACGCCCGAGGACGGCGAGCGGTTCTACCAGGAGCTGACCTACCTCTGCGTCAACCAGTACGGGGCGTTCAACTCGCCGGTCTGGTTCAACGTGGGGCTGTTCCACCACAACGGCATCCACGGCTCGGAAGGCAACTACCACTGGGACGCCGAGGAGAACCGCCCGATCCGCACGAAGCGGAGCTACGAGCACCCGCAAGGCTCGGCCTGCTTCATCCAATCGGTGGACGACACGATGGAGGACATCATGCGCCTCGCCACGTCCGAGGCCATGCTGTTCAAGTACGGCTCGGGCACGGGGACGGACCTTTCGACGCTGCGGTCCAGCCGCGAGAAGCTCTCCGGGGGGGGGACGCCCTCGGGGCCGCTGAGCTTCATGCGGATCTTCGACCAGATCGCCGGCGTCATCCGCTCGGGAGGCAAGACGCGCCGCGCCGCGAAGATGCAGTCCCTCCGCTGCGATCACCCCGACATCCGCGAGTTCATCGAGTGCAAGATGCGGGAGGAGAAGAAGGCCTGGACGCTGATCGAGCAGGGCTACGACGGCACGCTGGACGGGGACGCCTACGCCTCGGTCATGTACCAGAACGCCAACCTCTCCGTGCGCCTCACCGACGAGTTCATGCAGGCCGCGCTGGACGGCGCCGAGTGGCAGACCTACGCCGTGACCTCGGGCGAGCCCATGGGCAAGTACCCCGCGCGCGAGCTGCTCGAGCTGATCGCCGAGGGGACGCGAATCTGCGGCGACCCGGGCGTGCAGTACCACACGACGATCAACCGCTGGCACACGTGCAAGGACAGCGGCGAGATCTGCGCGTCGAATCCGTGCAGCGAGTACATGTTCCTGAACGACTCGGCCTGCAACCTGGCGAGCCTGAACCTGATGAAGTTCCGGCGCCCGGACGGCAGCTTCGACGTCGAGCGGTTCCGCGCCGCGGTGCGGACGTTCGTGATCGCCCAGGAGATCCTGGTGGACCACTGCAGCTACCCGGGCGAGCGGATCTGCCGTAACAGCCATGACTTCCGCGCCCTGGGGCTGGGCTACGCCAACCTCGGCAGCCTGGTCATGTCGTTGGGTCTGGCCTACGACAGCGACGTGGGGCGCGCCTACGCCGGCGCGGTGACGGCCATCATGACGGCCACGGCGTACGCGACCAGCGCCGAACTGGCCAGCCGGTTCGGCCCGTTCCCGAAGTTCCACAAGAACCGAAAGCACATGCTGACGGTCCTCAAGATGCACCGCGAGGCGGCCGCGAGGCTCCCCGAGGAGTCCTGCCCGCCGGAGCTTCGCGAGGCGTCGGTGGAATGCTGGGAACAGGCCGTCGGCGCCGCCGAGCGGCTCGGGTGCCGCAACGCCCAGGTCACCGTCCTGGCGCCGACCGGGACGATCGGCTTCATGATGGACTGCGACACGACCGGCATCGAGCCGGACATCGCGCTGGTGAAGTACAAGACGCTCGCCGGCGGGGGGCTGTTCAAGATCGTCAACCAGACGGTGCCGCTGGCCCTGGAGCAGTTGGGCCACACGAGCGAGCAGATCGGGCGCATCATCGGGCACATCGACGACCAGGACACCATCGAGGGCGCGGCGGACCTGAGGGACGAGCACCTGCCCGTCTTCGACTGCGCCTTCAAGGCGGCCCGCGGGAAGCGCTGCATCCACTACATGGGGCACATCCGGATGATGGCCGCCGTCCAGCCCTTCCTCTCCGGCGCGATCTCCAAGACCGTCAACATGCCGAAGGAGGCGACGGCCCAGGAGATCCTGCGGGTGTACGTGGAGGGCTGGAAGCTCGGTTTGAAGGCCGTGGCGATCTACCGCGACGGATCGAAGCGCGTCCAGCCACTCCGCGTGAGCAAGGAGCAGGGCGCGGCCGAAAGCCGCACGGCCGAAAAGTACATCGACGAGGAGATGCTGGAGGCGGCCCGGCGGATGCCGCACCGCGAGCGCCTGCCGGCGACCCGCCCGTCGATCACGCACAAGTTCTCCGTGGGCGGGCACGAGGGCTACCTGACGGTGGGGCAGTACGAGGACGGCCAGCCCGGGGAGCTGTTCATCACCATGGCGAAGGAGGGCTCGACGGTAGGGGGCATGATGGACGCGTTCGCCACGGCGATCAGCCTGTGCCTCCAGTTCGGCGTGCCGCTGGCGGACCTGGTCAAGAAGTTCACGCATCAGCGGTTCGAGCCGAGCGGCATAACCTCCAGCCGGGACATTCCCTTCGCCAAGAGCGTGGTGGACTACATCTTCCGCTGGCTGGGCATGACGTTCCTCGAAGAGTACAGAGAAGCGAACAGGTTGAATCGCGGCGTGTCGGAATCGCCGGAGGCCGGCGCCGCGCCTGGGAAGACGGAAGTCTCCACCGAGGCGGTCAAGGACGATGTTCCCTCGGAGACTGGCAGCGCCGCACAGACCTCTGCCAGGGATGGTCAGGGGTCTGGGGGCGCGGCCGAGCCGGGGCGCTATGCCCCCGCGCCGGCGATGGAGCGGGCGGGCTTGACCGCTGGGGGCCTGACGGGCGTGGAGGCCCCGCCGGAGAGGCTGGCTCGGCGGGCGGCGCCCGCGGTCCAGCGGATCGATCAGCAGTTCTCGCACTACCAGGAAGACGCACCGGCCTGCGACGTCTGCGGGTCCATCACCGTGCGGAACGGCAACTGCTACAAGTGCTACAACTGCGGCACATCGCTGGGCTGCAGTTGATCCTTGGGACGAATCGGGCGTCGGCGAAAATCGCCACGGCTGGAATACGAAGGGCTGACGCCCATTGGTTCGGGGCACCCACGGAAGGGTGCTCGTTGGTGTGGCCCGGAGTGCGGGCGGGCAGCGGCGACGGGCTCTTGTGCCGCTTCCTGCTGGCTTGCCTCCGTGGCTGGTCACGGGCGGCTGGTGCGCCGTGATGCGAGTCGTGGGCCGGGATGTAGCCGCAACGTGATGAGGAAAAAGGATTTGTGATGTGTGGGGCGGCGGGTACGGCGCCTCGCCGCCTCGCACGGATCCACCGTGGTCCCCGCGGCAGGAAAAAAGGAAAAAGTCCGATAACGGTTAAAGATTGAAAAGGGCGTTTTCCGAAGTATCCTGTAGTGTATGCGGGGCCGTATGGAATGAGTTGTCCGCTGCACCCGTAGACGGTGTAGGTCTCCCTCCGCCTACACCAGGGTTGCGGCTACTTGGGCGACGTCAAGGTCTCCCTCCGCCTGGGCGTCGCCCCTTTTGCGCACGGACGGCCGCGCTCGCCGACGGACGGATCATCCCGCCGGGCACCGGGTCCCACGGCCGGTCTCTCCCGAACGTCCCCTCCACGCCGCCGACCCTCGACGAACGGACGATGGCGCACCGTCGAAGCTGTGGTAGAATATCCTGGTAAGGACATGCTTCGTCGGAGGCGAGAGGCCTGGGAATGATATCGCCGTTTGTTCGCTCGGTCGCGCTGTTCGTGTGCGTGGGGGCGAGCCTGTGCTGGTGTGCTCCGGCGGGCGCGTTGACCGTCCAGTTCGACTACACCCACGACGGGGGCTTCTTCTCGAACGTGCAGGTCAACCCGCAGGCGGACGCGGCGCGGGCGGCGCTGGAGCACGCGGCGAAGAGCCTCGAGATGTATCTCGATCACCTCGCGCGCATCGAGCCCTACGGCCAGAACACCTGGGAGGCGATCTACACGAGCCCGGACACCGGCGAGGAGGCCATCGAGCCGAACCTGGTCGTTCCCGCCGACACGGTCATCGTCTACGCCGGCGCCCGGCCGCTGGCGAACGGCAAGCTGGGGCAGGGCGGGCCCGGAGGGCACAGCGTCACCTACGTGGACATCGAGTGGTACGACACGGTCCAGTTCCGCGGGCAGGAGGGAGCCGCCGCGGTGGAGCCGACCGATTTCGGCCCGTGGGGCGGCTCGATCGCGTTCAACTCGACGGAGGACTGGCACTTCGGGATCGACGATCCCCCCCCGCCGGGCTCGGGGCTGAACGACTTCCTCTCCACGGCCACGCACGAGCTGTGTCACCTGCTGGGCTTCGGCACGGCCGAGTCCTGGCACGAGCTCGTGCTCACGGGAAGCCACGAGTTCGAGGGTGCAGCCGCCGTCGCGACGTTCGGCGGCGACGTCCCGCTGGATGTCATCCACGCGCACTGGGCCCCCGGCACGCAGAGCACGGTCGCCGGGGCCGTCCAGGAAGCGGCGATGGACCCGGACCTGACGGTCGAGCATCGCAAGCGGCTGACCGTGCTGGACCGCGCGGGCCTGGCGGACATCGGCTGGGACATGCCGCTGCCCGGCGACGCGAACCACGACGGGGACGTGGACTTCCTCGACTACATCCAGCTCAAGAGCCACGTCGGTCAGACGGGCAGTTGGATGGAGGGCGACTTCGACTTCGACGGGGACATCGACGCCGCCGACTTCGTCGAGCTGAGGGCGCATTTCGGGCAGTCCGTCTACGAGCCCGCCGGGCCGACGGGCGGGGTGAGCCTGGCGCCCGAGCCGGGAACGTGGGTGCTGCTCGCGCTGGGCTTCGCGCTCGCCGGGCGCAGGCGGCGAAGGCCGGGCCGCTGACGTGACCCGAGAGCCCCCCCTCCACGTCCGCCGCTACCGCGAGGCCGACCACGACGCGGTCTGGGCGCTGCACAACCTCGCCCTGCACCAGGTCGGCGCCCATGCCGGCAACGGTCCCTGGGACGACGACCTCCACCACGTCCCCGCCGAGTACCTCGACAGCGGCGGGGAGTTCCTGGTCGGCGTCGTGGACGCCCGCATCGTGGCCATGGGCGCGCTGAAGCGGCTCGGGCCCGATCGCGCCGAAGTCAAACGGATGCGCGTGCACCCCGACCTCCAGCGCCGCGGCTTCGGACAGGCGATCCTGGACCGGCTCCAGCGGCGCGCGGCCAAGCTGGGCGTCCGTCACCTCCGCCTCGAGACGACCGCCGGGCAGGTCGCCGCGCAGGAGCTCTACCGGGCCAACGGGTTCGTCGAGGTCGGCCGGACCACGTATGCGGGCTTCGACGTCCTCGTGTTCGAAAAGCAGCTTTGAGACGCCCCCGCGACGTTGCCTCGCGGAGCAGGGGCGGGTATGTTCCGTCGCATGCCCGGCGGCAAGAGACCCAAGGTGGCCATCGCCTCGACGCAGCGGGCCCTTCGCGTCCCGCGGAAGCGAATCGCCGAGCTGATCGCCTTCATCGCGCGGGCGGAGGCCGCGGCCATCGCGGAGGTGGACCTCGCGGTGGTGACTGCCGGGGAGATGACCGCGCTCAACCGCCGCTACCTGCGCCGCTCGGGGTGCACGGACGTGCTGAGCTTCGACCTGACCGGCCCGGGCAACGCCGGGCTCAGCGCGCAGATCATCGTGTGCGGGGACGTCGCCGTGGCGGAGGCGGCGCGGCGCGGGCTGCGCCCTCAACACGAGCTGATGCTGTACGTGATCCACGGTCTGCTTCACCTGCTCGGCCACGACGACGGCCGTACGCCCGACGCCGCACACATGCAGTCGCGCCAGGAGGAGTTGCTGGCGGAGTTCCTCCGGCGGCCGCGCCGGTCCCGGCGCGCCGCGAAGCCCAAAGGGCGGGCCTGAGTTCCCCAACGCCCCGCCGGCGAGAAGCGACTCTGCGCCCCTGGACCCTCACGGGCCCGTTCCCTCCGCCGGCTGCGTCGCGGGCACCGCCGCGGTCGCGCGGCGGAAGACCCTGCACGTTCGTGTCTCGTGCAGCAGCCTCCAGGCCGGCTCGTCGGTGACGAGCCGCTCGAGGCGGCCCGCGAAGGCCGGCTTGATGCCGGCGCGGTCGAGCACGATGCCCCGCACGTCCGGCCGCGCCCGAACGTTTGCGTAGATGCGCTCGGCGTCGGCGGCGGTGGCGGGGTCGCGCCCGCGCGGCAGCTTGAGGAACGGCGCCATCCGGCGCTCGCTGAGCAAGTGCAGCATCGAGCTGCGGTCGCGCCGCACCGCGACGGGCTCGTCGGGTCCGAAGAGCCCCCGCAGGGCCTCGGCGTTGGCCGCCAGATCGGAGAAGGCGCCGTCCTCGATCGTCTGCCAGTAGCGGCCGGTCCAGGCGGCGTAGCCGTACTGGAACGTGTCGCGGGCGACCTTGGGCGCGTTGACGACCACGATCAGGCCGACGAAGAGGCTCACGCCCGTGACGTAGGCGGCCCGGCCCGGCGGCCGGGACCGCCACCGGACCACGCGATCGACGAGCCAGCAGAGCCCTTCCAAGCACAGCAGAGCCAGCAGCGGGAGGATCGCCATCAGGTAGCGGGCGCGGATGGCCCGCGCCCCGCCGAGGAACGGCGAGCCGACGACGCACAGCAGGCAGGTGGTCGCGGCGAGTCTGCGGCCCCGGCGCCAGAGGCAGACGGCCCCGACGGCCGCCAGGACGAGGATCGCGGCGCCCACGCCCGCCGAGGACTGCGCGGTGAACAGGCGCGCGACCACGGGCGGCAGGGCAGCCAGCCCGCGGCCGACGTGGACGAGGCGAGCGGCGGGGTCCACCTCGGCGCGGGGACCGCTGGCGTACAGCGGCACGGCCTCCGAGGCCGCGCGGGCCAACAGGTAGAGCCCCCCGGCGAGGGCCGTCAGTACCCCCAGCACGGCCGCGCCGCCCACCAGCCGCCTCGCTGGCCGCGTGCCGAAGCCGCGGTGCAGCACGAGCCCCGCGGCGGCAGGGCCGAGAATCAGCAGCCCGGGCGCCCGAACCAGGACCGCAAGTCCCGCCAGCAGCAGCGCCGCCGCCAGCCATCGCCCGCCGCCCCGGAGGTACCGGACGGACGCGTACAGGAAGCCCCAGAACAGCAGGGAGAACGTCGAGTCCGTGAGGATCAGGTGGCAGTAGTGGAAGTACTTGTAGGACGCGGCGGCGGCCAGCACGGCCGCCAGGGCCATCCGCCGGCTCGCCAGGCGCGACAGCGCCAGATACGCCATCGCCAGGCTGCCCAGCCCGGTGAGGGCGACGAACAGGTTCGGCGGACCGCAGGCCGGCCCGAACAGCCACCGCAGCGCGGCGAGGATCGCCGGCATGCCGGGCGTGACGTCGGTGTTGACCCGGCCGTTGAAGCGGTAGCCCTCGCCCTGGATGAGGCTGCGGGCGAGGCCCTGGTACAGGGCGCTGTCCGGGGTCGGCCACCACTGGCCCGTGACGCCGGCGAGGTAGACGGCCGCGACGATCCCCGCGGCCAGCAGCAGATGCCTGCGCCGCGGCGGCGCGTCGGCGAGGTATCGGCCGGCGGCCTCGGCGGGCGGCGTAGCGGGCCTTGCCTCGCTGCGGTTGAGGGACGGCGTCTCTCTCATGGGCAGTGGGCCACCATCCTACGCGTCTGCGGCGGCGGGCCACAACGCCTTTGTGCCGGCCGCGGGACCCGGGCCCCGTGCGCCGCCGAAGCCGTGTCTACGGTCCGGCGCCGCCCTCCTCGTCCTCGCCCCGGGCGGCGCGGGCCTTCCTCCGCAACGGGGAGAAGACGGCCGCCAGGGCCCGGCGATCCTCCTCGTCGAACTCCCGCAGGAGCCACAGCAAGGCCCCGTAGCCCGCCAGGAGGGCCAGCACCTGCAGGACCAGCAGCCAGCCCTCCGTCCGGGCGACGGCGGAGACCAGCCCGATCGCCCCGGCGGCCGCCGAGGTCCGGACCAGCGTCGCGACTTGGGGACACGCGCGGAGGTGCCGCCAGGCCACGGCAAACAGCACGCCGGCGGCCACCGCGCCCGTGGCCAGTGCCGCCCACGCCGTGCCGATCAGGCCGTAGCCCCGGTAGCCGAGGACCATGAGGACCGGCCCGGCGGCGACGAGGGGCAGGATCGCCGCGGCCGCCTGCCACGCCCGGTTCGCCCCGATCGGCACCTGCGCGTGCATGACGGCGAAGCCCCACAGGCCGACCGAGGCGAACAGCACGGCGAAGAATCCCCCGGCGCCGGCGAATTGCCGCGACAGGACCAGCCTCACCAGTGCCGGCCCGGAGACGGCCATCAGGACCACCAGCGGGACCATCGCCAGCAGGTAGACCCGCTGGGCCTGGCGGAAGATGCTCCGGGCCTTCGCGAGCCGGCCCTGACTCATCAGGGCGCTGAGGCGGGCGAAGATGACGTAGGCCAGCGCGACCGTCCCCACGCGCGTCACCGAGGCCAACTGGTAGCCGGCCGCATAGGTGCCCCGCGCTACCTTGCTCGGCTCGAGCCCGCTGACGGTCCACAGGTCGGCCGCCGAGAGGGTGGCCAGGCCGATCGTGACCAGCAAGGCCGGGAGGCCCACGTCCAGCAGCCTGCGCCCCACCTCGATCCGCCGCGGCATGGCGGGTTCGATGAAGCGGCGCAGCAGCAGCCACCCCGCCAGCGCCGCCAGGGCCGTGCCCAACGCGTGCCCCGTCACGGCGCCGGCCGGTCCGAGTCCGACCAGGACGGCCAGCAGGATCAGCCCGGCGCGCCCAATGGCTCTGAAGCAGCGAAGCAGGGCGCTGCGCCCGAACAGGTGCAGGCCCTGAAAGGTCCGCGCCAGCGCGCCGAACAGGCCGCCGGCGACAACGTGGCTCGCGCCGATCAGCAGCGGGACGATCAGCGCCCGGTCGTCGGCGTAGTGGGCCACCAGCGGCGAGAGCAGCACCAGCAGCAGCGCCAGGCCCGACGCGATCGGAAGACTGATGCGCCACAGCATGTTCGCCACGGCGCGGAGGTGGCGGTGGTCCTCGCTGACCAGCTTGCCGTAGGTCGTGGCGATGCCCCCGAGCTGGACGCGCTGCACCCAGAGCAGGATCGTCAGGACCACCACGAACCGCCCGTAGCTCACCGGCCCCAGCACGCGGGCCGACACGACGTGGATGAAGTAGCCCGAGACGAACGACAGGAGGTTCGCCGCCGCCTGGAGCGCCGTCCCGCGGGACGTGACGTGGGCCACGGGCGTCGTCCCGGGCTCGCCCGGTCGCGGCGCGCTGGCGGCAATGGGCGGGTGGTCTCGATCGTTCATCGGCGGTTCCCTCGACGGGCGCGCAGCCGGGGGGCTACAGGTAGCCCAGCTCCTCGAGTCGCCGCCGCACCTGCGGGTCCATGGGGGGCGCGGCGGCGGCCTCCAGCAGGCCCGTGTCCTGCCCGCTGCGAATGTCCGCCAGCGCCCGGCGGAGGCGCTGGAGCCGCTCGGGCTCGGCGGCGGCGAGATCGTCCTGTTCCAGGTAGTCCTCGGGGTAGCGGTACAGCCTCTCCGTGCCGTCGAGCCGATCGCAGAAGAGCTTGCGCCCCTCGTGGATCAGGGCCTCCTGGCGGACCCAGGGCATGGTCAGCTCGGCGAACATCGGCCGCTCCGGCAGCGCGTCGCCCGCCGCGGCGTCCAGCAGCGAGGTGCCGCGGACGAGCCCGCGCGGAGCGACGCCCAGGCAGTCCAGGACGGTCGGCGCGACGTCGATCTGCCCGGCGATGCCTTCGACCCTCCCCCCGCCGCGCTCGCCCCCGGGCAGTCGCATCATCATCAGCGGGTGGATCACGGGGTTGCGCAGGCCGTCCATGTGGCCGAAGTCCCCGTGCTCGTAGAGGCTGTCGCCGTGGTCGCTCAGGACGATCAGCAGCGTGCGGTCGAGGTCGACGCCGGACCGCAGCAGGTCCACCGTCTCTCCGAGCAGCCCGTCCGCCCACGCCACCCGTCGGTCGTACCGCATTCGGAGGAAGGCCACCTCCTCGTCGGTCAGCTCCCGCCGGCCCTGGTTGATGTCGGCGATCAGGTTCCGGAGCTTGCCGACGGGCGCCCGCTCGATTCCCTTGCGGGCCTTGCGGGCCCGCCGGTAGCGCCGGAACCACCGCGGCAGCCCGCCCAGCACGGGGACCCTCTCCAGCCGGTGCCAGTAGTACTGCAGCAGCCGGATGTGCAGCGGCGTGGGGCTCCAGAGCGGCGCGGCGGGGCTGGCGGGCGGCTCGGCGACGGCGTCCGCCTCGCCCGGCGAGCCGACGTACGGCCAGTGCGCGCCCCACTGGTGCAGGAACAGGAAGAAGGGCGTGTCGCCCTGGCGGCAGGCCCACTTGACCGCCGCGGCGCTGACGCCCCGGACCCGCCGGCCGGACCGCCGCCACTCCGGGTACCGCACGTGCTGGAAGCCCGTCGTCACGTCGGCCTTGGGGATGAAGAACGGCACCATCGAGAAGCTCGCCGTGCCGTAGCCCAGGTCGCCCAGGTGGGCGGCCAGCGGGACGACGCCCGCGGTCATCTCGGCCCCGGCCTGCACCAGCCCGTGGTCGCAGGGATACGCGCCCGTGAACATCGTGGCGTGGTTCGGCAGGGTCCAGGACGAATGGGCGATGCACCGCTCGAAGACCACGGCCTGCTCGGCCAGCCGCCCCATGGCGGGAGTCAGGTCGCCCGCCGGCGCGCCCGGCCAGCAGACCGTTCGGTCCGCCCGGACGGAGTCCAACGAGATCAGGACGACGTTCGGTCTGCTGCTCCCGGCCACGCGGCTTTCTCCGTTGAGTGTGTTCGTTGTCTTGCTGCCATCGACGGCTCCGTCAGAGAAGCCCGTGCTCCTGCGCCCACGTCACGGTTCGCTCGACGCCCTCGGCCAGCGGGACGAGCGGCTCGTAGCCCAGCTCGCGCCGGGCCTTGTCGATCGAGAACACGCGGTCGGCCGTCAGGGATCGCAGGTTCTGGCGCGTCATCGCCGGCGTGGCGCGTGTGAGCTTCGAGAGCATCTCGAAGCACCAGCCCGCCGCGAAGCCGAACCACATCGGCAGGTGCGGTCCCGGCCTGCGGACGCCCAGGTTGCGGGCGATGAGATCGAGCATCCGGTCGAACTCGAACGACTCCCGGCCGGTGAGGATGTAGACCTCGCCGGGTCGGCCCTTCTCGGCCGCCAGGATCAGCCCGGCGACCAGGTCGGACACGTAGACGCCCGGGGTGAGCTTCCGACCACGGCCGAAGATGGGAAACCGCCGTCGGCGCACGAGGCGGGCCACCCGCAGGAACTCCGACCCCTCGCCTTCCGGGCCGTAGACCATGCTGGGCCGGGCGATCACCGCGGGGAACTGCCGCTGCTGCCAGTATCGCAGGACCTCCCGCTCGCCCTGGAGCTTGCTCCGCTGGTACGGCGTGACGGGGCGGGGCTCGGTGGACTCGTCGACCGTCTCGGAGGGGATCAGCCCCATCGCCGCCGTGCTGCTGGCGTGGAGGAACTTGCGGATCGACGCGCGGAGGCACTCCTCGATGAGGTGGCGGGTCCCCGTGACGTTGACCTCGACGAAGCGGCGGTAGGCCTCGTCCGTGACGGCGCCGACGTGACCCAGCGCGGCCAGGTGGTACACGACGGCCACGCCGTCGGCCGCGCCCTCCAGCGTGTGTGGCTCGACGACGTCGCCGGTGTGAAGCTGGACCGACTCCCGCGGCAAGACGTTCACGTCGCTGGATTTGCGCACCAGGCACCGCACGGTCTGCCCGCGGGCGAGAAGCTCCCGCACCAGGTGCCGCCCGATGAATCCCGTCGCACCCGTCACCAGCGCGTCTACCATGAGGTCTGCTCTCGGCGGGGCTGCCGGCCGCCACGCGAGCCGGTATCTTACCAGTTGGCCCGGCGCGGGGAAACCCGGTCACCGAAGCCCGCGGGGACCTACGGCGGGCAGAGGGTGTTCTTGAGCACCCGGACCATCGACGGGGCGTGCAGGAGGATGTCGCTGTATCGCTGGTTGGCCAGGGGGCAGACGCACTCGCGCCGGCGGACGAAGCGGCGGACGGCCTCCGCGCCGCGGCTGTGCCACAGCGCGCGGAAGTCGCAGCCGAAATCGCGCACGTTGCCCATCGACTTGCTGTCGGCCAGGATGCAGCACGGCCAGACGTCGCCGTAGGCGCTGAGGTGGGCGTTGGCGATGCCGGCGTAGCAGGGGATCGCTCGCCGGCGGGTCTTGAGCGTTTGGACCACGATGTCGTAGTAGATCCACCGCGCGGCATTGGTGGACCGCTGAAAGAGCGGCGAGTGCCGCATCTCGCTGGCGATCTCGCTCTTGAACAGGGCCACCGCCCGCTCGTAGTCCTCGGGGTCGGGCGTGATGTCCTCCTCCAGGTTGCACAGCTCGAGCCGCCGCTCGGCGATCTCGTTTCGGTAGCTGTCCACGCCGAGCTTCGCCCCGTACTCGGCGATCCGCCGGATGTCGTGGACGTTCATCCGGCTGATGATCGTGCCGATCTCGACGCTGAGGAAGGGCGCGTCGGCCTTCATGGCCTTGAGGCCCTCCAGCGCCTCCAGAACGCCCTCGAAGTTGCCCGGCACGCCGCGGATCTCGTCGTGCTGGGCGCCGATGCCGTCGTACGACGGCTTGACCGTCAGGTGCACGTCGCGGCCGCTCCGCCGGATGACGTCGATCACCTCCCGCGTGCCGGCGAGCGTGCGCCGGGGGTCCACGCAGTTGGTGGGGATGTGCACGACCTTCGGCCGGCAGTGGCGAATCGCCAGCTCCACGATCTGCGGCAGGTCGCGCCGCAGGAAGGGCTCGCCCCCGCTGACGTTGAAGACCCACAGCCTGCCGACCGTCGGGAGGATCCTGGCGATCTCGTCCAGCGACAATTCGTCCCGGTAGTTGGCCTTATGATCGCGGTAGATCCGCCAGATCAGGCAGGTCCTGCAGCGGGAGTTGCACAGGTTGGTCACGGAGAACGTCAGGTTGATCGGCCCCGCGGGGCGGACCAGGCCCAGCCGCGCCAGGCGGTAGTTCAGGCATCGCCCCGCCAGCCACACAGAAAACCGGATCCTCCGCATATCAAGTAACCTGCTGTCTACCGGTGCCGTCTGGGAACAGTGGAGGCATTCTAGCATCCGCCGGGCGGTGGGGGCAATCGCGGCCCGGGGGCTACGGGGCCAGGAGGCGCCTGTAGAGCTCGACGGTGCGGTCGGCGATCTCGTCCCAGCCGCACGTGCGGGCGATCCTCCGGGACGCCTCGGCCATCCGGCGCAGGCGATCGGGGTCCCGCAGGCATCGCCGGACGGCCTCGGCGAGGGCGTCGGGGTCGTCGGGGGGCACGACGCACCGGGGGTCGTCCACCAAGTCCGGCAGGGCGCCGACGTTCGTGACGATCATGGGCTTGGCGAAGGCCAGGGCCAGCGACCCGACGCCGGTCTGCGATTCGAAGTGACGGTAAGGCAGGACCACCAGCTCGGCGGCCTGGAAGAACGGCGCGACCTGGTCGGCGGGGACGAAATCCAGGTGCAGCCGGACGTTGTCCCCCAGCCCCAGCGCGTCGATCTGCCGCCGGCAGGCGTGCCGGTCGCCCCAGGGCTTGCCCGCGATCAGCAGCAGCAGGTCATCCCCGCCCCCGGCGAGCTTCGCGACGGCCTCCAGCAGCACGTCCAGGCCCTTGTACGGGCGAATGGAGCCGAAGAACAGCAGCGTGCGCCGGTCGGGCGCGATGCCGAGCCGCCGTCGGGCCTGCCGCGCCGTAGGCGCCCCCTCGGCGAAGAAACCCAGCACCCCGTGGGGGATCCGGCTGATGCGGTCCACCGGCAGGCGCGTCTTCCGCCGGAGCTGCTCGGCGTTGCGACGCGAATGCACGATGACGTGATCGGCCAGCCGAAGCACCAGGCGATCCATCAGCCGCGGCAGCAGGCCGTCCTCGTGGGCCGAGACGTTGTGCATCGTCAGGACGACCGGCCGCCCGCGAAGCTTGGCCATCAGCAGGAAGGCGACGTACGCCGGCCCCAGCGGCCAGGACCACCACTGCGCGTGGAGCAGCCGCCCCGGCGTTCGCAGCCCGTGCCAGAGCCAGCCGAACGGGTTGTACCAGGTCAGCTGCCGGTGGACGCGGAGCCGCGGCCCGGCGACGTCCGGGGGGCTCTCGTCGCGCAGGCGCCCGGCCGGGTGCAGCCAGGCGGGGTAGAGCCGGCGGAAGGCCATGAAGTCCACGTTCGTCCGCCGCGCGACGGCGCGGGCCAGCTCGAGGCAGTAGGCGCTGATGCCCCCGGTGGGCGGCATCGAGCCGAGCATGGCCACGTGAAGGGTTTCGGTCGGCGGGTGCGTCATGGGCGTTGGGCCCGGGGCGGGCTGTCCGTGGTCGCCGGAGAGCCCCGTCCGGCGTCTACGGCGCGTCGGCCCGCAGCGGGCGGTTCATCTCCATGTCGAACCACATCGCGAACAGGACGAACTGCGCGGCGCTGACGCTGCAGAAGACCCACAGCAGCGCGTTCATCTGCGGAATCCGACTGGTCGCGATCCACACCCAGATCATCCGAACAAACGCGAACAGCCCGATCAGGAAGAGGAACAGGCCCATCCCGTAGAACATTACCAGCGGGTGGAAGTCGTGGATGACGTACCGGCGGCCCATGCGGTAGCAGAACCGCTTGAGGATCAGCCACATCATCGTCGGCAGGATCTTCCGCAGCTTCATCTTGGACTGCTCGCCGACGTTGTAGACCGGGCGGATCGGCACGTCCAGCACGCGCATCCGGTAGACGTTCAGCCGCACCAGCATGTCGTTGGGGTAGCCGAAGCGGGGGTAGAGGCCCTTCAGCTCGATGGTCTCCAGGGCCCTTCGGCTGACGGCGACGTAGGCGGTCTGCGAGTCGGCGACGTGCCAGTAGCCGCTGGCGATCTTCGTGAGCATGGACAGGAAGGCGTTGCCGAGGTAGCGGTAGTGCGGCATGCTCTGCCAGGCGCCGCGGTAGAACAGGCGGTTTCCCTTGGCGTAATCGGCCTGGCCTCGGGCGACCGGGGCGACCAGCAGGTGCAGCTCGGTGGCGTCCATCTGCCCGTCGCCGTCCATCACCGCGCCGATGTCGAACTTCTGCTCGATGATCTCACGGTAGCCCCGGGCGACGGCGGCGCCCTGGCCCCGGTTGGTGTCCTGGCGGAGCAGCGAGACGCGCCCGGACGCCCCGCCGTTGGCGGCGATGTGCTCGTCGACGACCTCGCACGTGCGGTCCGTGCTGGCGTCGTCGACCACCAGGACGCGGTCCACGAAGTCCGGCATCGTCTCCAGGACGCTGCCGATCTGCGTCTCCTCGTTGTAGCACGGCACCACGACCGCGACCGTCTTGCCTTCGAACACCGGTCTTCTCCTACCGTCGAAGTCGCCGCGCCGCCCGAAGCGCTTCACCCGCCACGGGAGCTTGCATAGCCGCTTGGGCGGGGGCATGCAAGGGGATCTTGCCCGCCGGACCCGCGGCCGAACGGCGCACGTACACCGTGACGTGCCTGCCCCGGTAGGCCGCCTCCAGGTCCGGCGCGGCCTCGAGCAGCTCGGCCAGCCGCCGCGTGTACCGCTCGTCGAGCTTGCCGGTATCGGTGACGACGGCGTCGACGCCCGCCCGCCGGCGGAGGTCTTCGTAGACGGCCTCGGCGTGCTCGGGCTTCCAGCGGTCGGTCTCCCGCAGCGGCTCCGTCGACAGCCCGGTGAGGTAGTGCAGGATTCGCGTGCGGTCCCAGCGGGCGGCGATCCGCGCCTGCGGGCCGAGGCGGGCGCGGAGGAAGCTCGCCGTCTCGTACAGGTCCGCGTAGACGCCTTCCTCGACGGCGTCGTGGTATCGCCCGAAGTGCCCCGCCCAGGCGGGCTGGACGGCCTTCCAGGCGAACGGCGGGGCGTTGACCGCCAGCAGCCCCAGCAGGAAGCCGAGGACCGCGCGGCCGTGCCACGCGGGGCGGTTCGACACCCCCCGCCAGCGGGTCAGGCGCTCGGTCACCCAGAGAAGCCCCCGCAGGATCGCCAGCAGCAGCAGGGGCCAGACCGCCATCAGGTACCTCGCGCGAACGCAGCCGGCGCCGATGAGGAACGTCGACGGGACGATGTTCAGCAGGCAGACGGCGGCGCAAAGCCGCCGGCCGCGACGCCAGGCGACCACCAGGCCAATCGCGCACAGCACGGCGAGGAGCAGCCCGAGCAGCCGCGGCTCGTGGCGGTCCGTGAGGACCTTCGCCGTCTCGCCGGGGATGCGCCAGAGGCCCTCGGCGACGTGGACGAACCGCCCGAGGAGGCCGCCGCCGGTGGCCGGACCGGCCAGGTACGGCGGCGTCCCGTCGGCGAGGAGGCGGGCCGCGACGTAGAACGCCCCGATCGTGACGGCCGCCGAAAGCAGCACCGCACCGGCCACCACGAGACGCCGGATCGGCGGCGCGGGCACCTGGCGGTCGAGCACGACGGCGCCGGCCAGCGGGCCCAGGATCAGCGCGCCCGGGGCGCGGATCGCCACGGCCAGCGCCGTCAGCGGGACGATCGCCGCCAGCCATCCCCAGCCGCCGCGAAGGCAGCGGACGCACGCGTAGGCCGTCAGCCAGAACAGCAGCGCGAACGGCGCGTCGGTCAGGATCAGGTGACTGAAGCGGAAGTACAGGTAGCAGAAGAACGTGCCCAGCACGGCCGCGGCGGCGGCGCCCCGGTTCGTCCAGCGGGCGAGCGTCAGGTAGGCCACCACCAGGCTCCCGAGCCCGCAGAGCGTCATCAGGAGGTTCAGCGCCCAGTAGCCCTCGCCGAAGGTCGCGCGGACGGCACCGATCAGGACCGGCAGGCCCGGCGTCACGTCGTTGCTGAAGCGGCCGTTGAACCGGTAGCCCTCGCCGCGGAAGAGGTTCCGCGCCAGCCCCTGGTACAGCGCGCTGTCGGGCGTGGGCCACCAGTCGTCGACGACGCCGAAGAGGTAGATCGCCAGGAGACAGGCCGCCGGCAGCGCGAACGGGCGCAGCCGCCGGTGGAGGCCCGCCAGGACCTCGTCGGCGTCGAACGCCTCGGCCAGAGCTTCTCGCGACGGTTCGCTCAACGACGCAGTCCCCACTTCGCGGCGGCGAGGGGCATTATAGCGGCTCGCGGGTCCGCCTCGGCGCCCGGGCCGCCTCGCGCGACAGCAGCAGCGTGGCCGGCGGGCCGAGCAGCGCGATGACGACGATGGACACGGCGCGGTCGGCCGCACCCGCCAGCAGGCTCACCTCCGGCGTAACGCCCAGGGCCAGGCTCGTGAACAGCACGACGGCCTCCCGGATCCCCAGCCCCGCCGGCGTGATGCTGACCAGCGTCGAGATGGCCACCAGCGAGCCGATGAGCAGGCACTCGACCAGGCCGACCGAGCGCCCCACGGCGGCGAAGGCGATGTGCAGGCGGAAGGAGTAGGCCACCATCGAGCCCACGGCGATCGCGCCGGCCTTCGCCAGCAGCCCGGGCCGTCGCCGCAGCATGTCCCAGCCCATGTGGAAGCGGACGAGCACGCCCCAGAACCGCGCGTCGGCGTGGCGTGCGGCGGCCCGGGGCGAGAAGGCCAGCGCCGCGGCGCACCCGGCGGCCACCGCGAGCTGGGCCGACAGCAGCGGCCAGGAGACGACCCCCCGGCTCAGGGCGATCCATCCCACGGCCGTCGCCCCGATGAGGCAGTTGGCCAGGATCGTCATGACGTAGACGACGGTCATCGCGCTGGCGTAGCGGGTGAGGGACAGGCCGTGGCGCTTCTTCAGGTAGGCCGCCCGCACCGCGATCCCTGCCCGCATGGGCAGGACGTAGTCCGCCAGCCCGCTGGCGAAGCCCAGCGGCGCCCACTCCCGCAGCCGCAGCACCGCGCCGAGGGGCTCGGCCATCACCCGGTTCTGGAGCCCGCCCAGCAGCACGGTGAGGATCGTGAGCGGGATCAGCCCGCTCAGGTGGGCGGGGCTCAGGGAGCACGCCGCCTCGACCTTGTCCCAGTTGCGAGCCGCCCACACGCCGGCGCCCGCGATCAGCGCCAGGGCGATCGCGTAGGCCAGGACGCCCCGCAGGCGACTCGCGGGCGCCTGGCCGGCGGGTTCGGGCGGCGGCGCGGGTTCGGCGGGCAGGGCGCGGTAGATGTCGGCGAAGCGGCGGGCCCAGGCGGCCTCGGTCATGCCGAGCTCCTCGACGCGCGCCCGCATCCGTCGGCCCATCTCGCGCCGCTGAGCGGGGGCCAGCGCCAGGACCTTCGCCATAGCCTCGGCCAGGGCCTCCTCGTCGCCGGGCGGCACGACGCAGCCGGTCTGTCCGTCGACCACCAGCTCGCCGGGGAAGCCCACGCACGTGGTGACGACGGGCAGGGCGCGGGCGGCGGCCTCGGCCACCGCCATGCCGAACGTCTCCGCCGTCGTCGCCGAAACGTACAGCGACGCGCCGTAGAGGTAGCCCTCCACCTCCCGCGTGGGGACCGTGCCGACCATCCGGAGCGAGTCGCCCAGGTTCAGCTCGCCCGCCAAGCCGCGCAGGTGCTCCGCCCGGGGCCCGTCGCCGACCAGCGTGAGGGTCGCGGCGGGGAATCGCCGGCGTACCCGCGCGAACGCCCGAAGAAGGAGGTCCTGGCGCCGTTCGCGGATCAGTCGGCCGACGCTGACGATGCCGAGGCCCGAAACGCCCCCGGCGGCGGCGCGGCGGGCGCGGACGGTCTCCTCCGGCGGCAGGGGGATGCCGTTCGGGAAGCACCGGCACGGGCGATCGGGCGGGCGCAGGGCGTCGCAGGTGCGGCGCGAGGCGTCGCAGTTGACGGTCACCACGTCGGCGCGCCGGACGGCGCGGACCGTCGCGCCGCGGATCGGCGCGAGCGAGGAGTTGATGTCGCTGCCGTGGACCGTCAGGACGACGGGCAGCCGGTGGATCGGCCGGGCCGCCACCGCCAAGGCGCCCAGGACGCCCCAGTGGGCGTGGATCAGGTCCGCCTCGCGGCGGAGTCGGCAGAGCCGCCAGAACAGCGCGCCCAGCAGGAA
>CAZXOC010000050.1:25557-32785 GCA_964642165.1 uncultured Planctomycetaceae bacterium
GCCCAGCGGGGGTACGAGGTTGTCACCATGCAGACGCGCATCGCCTCGTCGCCGGTCGCCCGCCTCCGGATCGCGTGAGGGGCCTCGCCTCCCGCCCCGCCGGCTGCGGCGCGGGCTACGAGCGGCGGGGCTCCGGCTCGCCGCTTCCGGGCCGGCGGCCGGGACTCTTCACCCTCAGGTCGCGGTTGCGTTCCATGTCGAACCACATCGCGAACAACTGCAATTGCAGGCCGGTCAGGATCAGGAACGCGCTGAATAGCGCGCTCGTCCCCGCGACCGGTCCCCGGACGAGCCGATGGCCAAAGAGGTACAGCCCGAAGAGCATCCCGGCCCAGAAGATCAGGAACCCGAAGGCGTAGAACAGCACCAGGGGGTGGAAGTCGTGGACGACGTACTTCTGCTTCAGCCGCCAGCAGAAGCGCTTGAAGATCAGCCAGCTCATCGTCGGGATGACCTTCCACAGCCGCATCTTCGACTGCTCGCCCACGTCGTAGACGGGGCGGATCGGCACGTCGGCCACGCGGAAGTCGTACACGTTCAGCCGCACCAGCAGGTCGTTCGGGTAGCCGTACCGCCGGTAGACGTTGGCCAGGTCGATGGTCTCCAGCGCCGCCAGGGCGATGGCCGTGTAGCCCGTCTGCGAGTCCGCCACGTGCCAGTAGCCGCTGGCGATCTTGGTCAGCATGCTCAGGAAGGCGTTGCCCAGGTAGCGGTGCCGCGGGATGGTCTCCCATGCCCGGCGATAGAACAGGCGGTTGCCCTTGGTGTAGTCCGCCTCGCCGCGGGCGACGGGGGCGACCACGTAGTCCAGCTCCGCCGGGTCCATCTGCCCGTCGCCGGCCATCACCGCCGCCACGTCGATCCGCCGGCGGATCGCCTCCCGGTAGCCGGTGACGACGGCCGCGCCCACACCGGCGTTCGCCTCGTGGCGAAGCAGGACCGTCCGCGGCGCGTCGCCCTCGGCGGCGATGTGCTCGCCGACGACCTCGGCCGTGCGGTCGGCGCTGGCGTCGTCCACGACGAGCACGCAGTCGACGAAGTCGGGCATGGTGGCCAGCACCTGCCCGATCTGCGCCTCCTCGTTGTACGCCGGCACCACGACGGCAACCGTCTTGCCCTCGAACACGCTCGCACTCCTGCCGCGGCGCGCCGCCCACCCGACCGGGCGAGCCGACCATGTCGCGCACCGCACTGGATAGCCCTTTTGGCGTGCGGATGCAAGGGCGTCGCGGGGCGCCGCGCTCGCCGGCGAGGCGCCCGCCAGCCCGCCCGGCCGGCGAAGGTCACTCCCTCGGCTCGAAGCAGAGGACCTCGCCCGAGGCGGTGGCGGCATACAGGCGGCCGCGCGCCGCGGCCAAGCCGTCCAGCACCGGTGGGGCATCCAGCTTGTACCGGGCTTGGACCGTGCCCTCGGCCGCGGAGACCGCCAGCAGAACGCCCCCGCGCCGGCCTTCGTACGCCGCCCAGGCGTCCTTTGTGTCGAGCACGTCCGGCGTGCCGGCGGCAAAGAGCGTCTCTCCCGCCAGCACCATCGACGTAAGACGGACCGGCACGCGAACGGACCACCGGTCCGTGGGCGGGCGCTTCGCCCGCGCGGTGCGCTTCCCGGCCCGGGCGGGCTTCCTGCCGGCGCCGGGCAGGCGAGACGCGGCGAACAGCTCGTAGCCGTCCCTGCCGGGGCGGAAGAACCCCCCGTTGGCGCTCATGCCGGCGCGGGCCCGGGCCCCGTAGACCGATCCGGCGTCGTGGACGAGCAGCTCCCCGTAGGGGCGGTCGTTCAGGAACCATCGCGTCCGGCTGAACCAGGAACCGTCCAGCAGCCCGGCGGTCGACCGGAGCTGGGGGCTTCCTTTCGCTTCTCCGGAGCCGCCGAGAAGCCTCCGCTGGCGCATGCAGATCGAGCCGGCGTGGCTCACGAGCACGTCCGACAGCAGGCCCGTGTCCACCGACGCGTCGCGTCCCGTGCCGACCGGGAGGTCGTACGGCGTGCGGAGGACCTTCTCCGAGATCACCTTCGCGGTTCGGGCGTCCAGTGCGAAGGCGCGAATGCCGCCGTCCAGGAAGGAGGACCTTCCGGCCGTGAAGTACACCACCCCGTCTCTGGCCAGCACGCTGCCGTGGATCGGCCAGGCGGACTCGATCCCGCCGAAGGCCCCCACCAGGCGCTGCGACGGGGCGCCGCGGAAGCGCCAGGCGAGCACGCCGTCGCGGGCGCGCAGGCAGGAGACCCATCCGTCCGTGCAGCCGAAGACGACCCGTCCCCTGTGGACGGTCGGCGGGGTGTCCACCGGCCCGCCGGCGGTGTGCTGCCAGAGGCGCCGTCCGCTTGCCGCGTCGAGGGCCTGCACCTGGTGCGTCGTGACCGAGGCGAGAAGGACCTTGCCTTCGGCGACGACGCAGGCGCTGGGCCTGCCGGGAACCCGGGCGCGCCAGGCCACCCGCAGCGCCGGACCGACGGCGGACGTCGTCGCGCCGGTCCGGGCGGCGTCGTGCCGATACGTGGGCCAGTCCGCGTCGTCCGGGCCCGGCTCGCGCGCGGGGGCGTGCCCGTAGGCCGGTCCCTTCTCCAGGCGGGCCGTGGCGCCCTCGGCGCCGGGCGCCGGGGCCGCGGGGGCCAGGGCAACCAGCCCGTTCAGCTTCGACGTGATGTAGCAGTCGCAAGGGTGCGGCGTCGCGTAGATGAGCCCGTTGCAGGGGATCGCGCCGAGCCGGCACGTGCCGCGGACCCAGTGGTGCAGGAGCGTCCGGCCGGAGCCCCACTCGACGAACTCCAGCCCGCGATAGCTGGTCATCAGGTAGCGGGCCGTCGCCTTGTTCCGGTAGCAGCGATGGTGGTGCCCGTTGTCGAACGCCTTCTCGTTCGAGACCTTCCTCCGGACCTGGCCCGTGGCCGGGTCGAGGCCCAGCACGAAGGGGTTCCTGAAGTCGTGCACCCACACGAGCCCGTGCAGCACGAAGACGTCGGCGGGATGCCCCCAGCCCCAGGAGGCACACGGGCGGCTCCACAGCTCCTTTCCCGTATCGGCCGAGAACGCGTGCAGCCGGCCCCGCACCTCCCGCCAGTCGATCCGCCGGTCGGGATCGAGCTGGGCGAAGAACACGACGCCCCCGTGGTAGACCAGCGAGCACATGTCGGTGATCCGGATGTTGTACCGCATCTTGTGCTCGTCCACCGGGGGGCGCGGCGCTCGCCAGGCCTCGCGGCCGTCCTTCAACGCCAGGCTGACGATGTCCTTTCCGTCGACGAAGAAGACCCGGCCGTCTCCCGCGGCCATGGACAAGTGGGAGATCCGCTCCATCGAGCCGGTCTTGGAGCGCAGCCCGACGTAATCTCCCGTCCGCCACAGCATCTTCCCGCTGTCCGCCTCGACGGCGGCGACCCATTTCTTCACGGGCGGCTTGTCGGGCGGGCCTTTCCGCGCCGCGGCACCCGGCCCCTGGGCGGCCTTGTTCAGGGACAGGACGAGAAGCCCTTTCTCGAGCAGGATCTCGTCGGTGAACTGCGTGTCCTCGAACGTTCGCCGCACCTGCCCGGTGGCCGCGTCCAGCTCCGTCAGCGGCGCGTTGAGCCCGAGCGTCACGTAGACGCTCTGCCCGTCGGCGACCAGTCTTCGGGAGATGTGGGTGGGCTGGGTGAACCGGCATTGCCACTCGGCGCTCCAGGCCCGCCAGCCCCAGTGCGGGATCGCCTTGCGCCACAGCTCCAGCCCGTTGAAGGCGTCGCGGGCCACCAGGGCCCACTTGTCCGGCGCCTCTCCGTGCATGCTGGCGGGCGCCTCGTCCACGATGGTGAACAGCCGCCCTCGCGCCGACACGATCGCGCTGACGCTGGGCACGGTGTTGTGGTGTCGGGACCAGAGCGGGCCGGCGAGCCACTGCAGGCGCCGCGGCGGACCGGCCACCGTGTCGCGCGCCACCGCGTTGCCGCCGGCATCGTGCAGCCAGTGCGTCCATTCGTCGATGGCGTCGGGCCAGGGCTTGACGGTCCTGGCCCATTCGCCGCCCCGCCGGACGCACGCCACGCCGAGGGGCGCCAGCACCCGCCGGATCTCCTCGGCGCCCGGCGCGCGGGCGTCCTCGCACACGAGCAGGTTCACCAGGTTGTCGGCATACGGCAGGCGGTCGCCCGTCCAGTGCCGGATGCACACGCGCCCGTACAGGCCGCGCGAACGGATCCGCTCGCGGGCCCGCGCCACCGCGGCGGCGTCCCGATCCAGCCCGTGGACCAGGTATCGTTCGTTGACGCGCAGGGCGGCGCTGAGGGCCCCGTCACCGCAGCCGACGTGGACCACCAGCCCGCCCCGGACGCCGGCCGTCTCGACGATCCGCAAGGCGTCGGCCCGGCGGGACGAATCGGCGGGCGCCGCGGAGCCGGCGCCGCCCCAGCAGGCCGACCAGAGCACTGCGACCGCCGCGGGTGTCTTCATTCCTGTCGTGCCTCCCTGGGCTTGCCCCGGCGGCCTCTCCGGGAGGGGCGCCTCCACAGGCCCTCTGCCCGCGCGCCGGCCGGCCCCGGGGCGATCGCGTGCGGATGCCGCCGGTTCCGGGCCGCGGGCTGCGGAATCACAGCAGCGCCGTCGAGAAGTAGCGCTCCGCGCGGTCCGGTAGAACGGTGGCGATGTTGCCCGGGATCTTCCGGGCCAGTTGGCGGGCCGCCCCGGCGTCCGCCTCGTGGCGAAGCAGGACCGTCCGCGGCACGTCGCCCTCGGCGGCGACGTGCTCGCCGACGACCTCGCCCGTGCGGTCGGTGCTGGCGTCGTCCACGACGAGCACGCAGTCGACGAAGTCGGGCATGGTGGCCAGCACCTCCCCGATCTGCGCCTCCTCGTTGTAGGCCGGCACGACCACGGCGACGGTCTTGCCCTCGAACACGTTGGGTACTCCTGTCTCGCGCAGTCACATTCGATAACGCTGCGGCGCGCGAAGCAAGTGCATTGTACGCCGGTGGCCTCAGCGCCGCCTGATTCGAGGCGCCGGCCCCCGGACGGCGGAAGCCTTGTAGGCGCGGCGTTTCACAAGGCGGCCATCAACTCCGCCTGGAACCGACGGGCCTCGCCGAGCCCTCCCTCACCGGCAAGATGAGCCCATGCTTGCTCCAGTCGGCCCGCAGCAGCCTGGTAGTCGCGTTGGGTCTTGCGGATCCGCTGCCGGACGGGCTGCTGGGCAAGGCGCGATGCCGGGTCCGGGTAGCACTCGATCTCGCGCCCCATGGCCCGGTCAGTCGGGAACAGCGCCGCCACCACCCAGGCCTCGGTGCTCTTGGAGGGCATGCAGATGACGGTCCTCGGAGGCGTCGCGGCCTCCCCGCACCAGCTCAGCAGGACCTCGCGCAGCTCGTTGGTGGTCGCGGCCGCCGGAGGGCAGGGCCGTTCGCAGGGGAGTGCCTCATCGCCGCACTCGGGTGTGATGGAGTCGTCGGCGTAGCTCTTGCCGGCGACGTCCGCGTCGACGTGCAGGAGGAGCAGGTCGTAGTTCTCGAACAGAAGGGCATCACCCGCCAGGCGCCCGCCACCGCGCCCTGCTGCCTGCTTGCACCACCGGTAGACGCCCGTCCAGCCGCCACCAAGCGGCCCGAAGGCGAGCGATCCCTCGGGCTGCAATTGCTTCAGCACGAACGGACGATCCCCGAGAACGGACCGCAATGCGGCGTCGATCACGATCCGGTCCGTCGGCCCCTCCGCCACGAGGGCGATCCGCAGGGGATCAGACATTCGGGACTCCCCCCAGCAGTCCGTTCATCCACATACGCGACAGGGTCCAGTCCTTGCCTGGGCGTTTGGCGCTCGCTGCTGCGAGGTCAATACGCCGGACATCCGTGTGGCCCCGGCTGTCCCGGTCGACCGCGAACAAGCGCACGTTCGGCTGGTCCAGCGGGAGGCCGTCCAGCACGGCCGGATTGTGCGTCGTAAGGAGCCACTGCTGCTCCCGATGCATTCGCTGTGTCCACGAGCAGAGGGATGCCATCAAGCGCTGAGCAAGCCTGGGGTTCAACGCCTGGTCCATGTTGTCCACAGCCAGGCAACCGGGCCCTTTGGGGTGCAGGGCCAGCACGGCACAGTAGAGGACATAGAGCGCCCCCTCGCTCGCATCGTAGCCGGTCAACGTGTTTCTGCCTCTGCCCATGAAACGGTCATCGAATTGGATCACCAGGCGCGAGCGCGCGGCGGAAGGAGACAACGGCACACCGGAGGATGACTTGGCGGAGAAGTCCTTCGCCCAATCAACCAGTCCCCGGACCTCATCAAGCAGGTCCGCAAGGTCCGGGTCCTTGGCCTCGGCGGCCAGCAGCTCCCCGACGGCCTCGGGCAGGCGTCCGCCGGCCAGGCCCACGGGCTCACGAGATTGCAGGTCCTGGACCAGGCCGCGCAGGCACGGCGTGTTCGGGCAGTGAATGCTGTAGTTCCGAAGCTCATCCATCAGATCCAGTGCCGGGTCGCCCGGCTGGAGCTTGACGGTCTCAAGGACGGCCATGCCTTGCTCCTGGTTGTGCTTGCCTGCGCTGGTCGTGGTACGCGTAACAACGGTCTCTTCCGGGCTGCGCCGAAGATACTCCGTCTTGAACCGCCAGGCCGGATTGGGCTTCTCTATCGGGTTCCAGAGCGTTACGTTGAGCGAGGCGCCGTGCGCGGATTCCGCCCCAAGAGCGATGTGTGAGACCCTACCCAGCCCCGGGAACGCCGTCTTGTAGAGCCGCGGCACGCCGGGACGCACGCCGCGCCGCAGCAACGTCTCGTCGTCGACGCGGCCGGACGCGGCGGCGCCGAGCACACCCAGCGCCTCCAGGAGGTTGCTCTTGCCGCTGCCGTTGGCGCCGATGAAGACGTTGATGCCAGCCAGGTCCAACTGAACGTCGACAAGCGACTTGAAGCGTTGGACCGATAGGCTTCTCAGCATGATGGTCTCTCCAGGAGCTTCCCTGCAGATCGGCGATCCCGTTCTGGGGCGGTTCACGTGGCCATGGGCTATCCCTACATCCGATCAACGTTGAGTGTACAGGCCTCGGCATGCGGCTGCAACGCGGCGGGAATGGGCGATGGGCGGCGGGGACCGTACCTTCGCGTCGTCGGAAGCCACGACGGATCCCCGCGGAATCACAGCAGCGCCGTCGAGAAGTAGCGCTCCGCGCGGTCCGGCAGAACGGTGGCGATGTTGCCGGGGATCTTCCGGGCGAGCTGGCGGGCCGCCCAGACGTTCGCGCCGCTGCTGATGCCCACCAGCAGGCCGAAGT
>CAZXOC010000051.1:0-32660 GCA_964642165.1 uncultured Planctomycetaceae bacterium
AGACCGACACCAAAGGCAGCCGCGACGCCGCCATCGCCGACGGCGACGCCTGACCGCCGGCCCGGTAGGGGGGCCTCCGGGCCGGCGCGCGGACGGGGGACTCTCTGTGTCATCCGCGGAATCCGCCGGCCGCGACGCGGGCCAGCGGGCTGATTGCCCGGGATCGGGGCGACTGCCGAAGAGGCCTAGAGCGCAAAAGTTGATTTAATAAAGATTTATATACCCTCGGCGGCTGGGGCAGTCCCGTGTGGTGGGCAGTTCTGACACAACCAATCAAGACGTGCCGCCGTCTCAGCAGGAGGAAATCCGGGGGAGAGATGGGAATTCCGGCGGGCGGGGCGTTTTGTACAGATGTCGGGAAAACCCCATGTAAGTAGGTGTTTTAACATTCGTCCTATCAGTCACATACGTCTAGTCTACATTGCGCGCCGAGCGTGGAAACTGACACAAAACGACACATCCCTCGGTTCCGATTCCGGCGAATCAGGCGTTGAGGACCCCGGATTGCCGCCACGCAAGCCGCCCCGCCCCGGCGGAGAGCCCGGACGGGGAGCTTACAGGCACGTTGAGGGCAATGGGGCGGTCAAGAATCGAGATCGAGAAACCGCCACAAGCCGTCGATGACGACGAGCTCGTGGCGGCCCTGAATGCGGTAACGGAGAGGGCGGGATTCGAACCCGCGGTACGCTTTGACACGTACACCGGTTTAGCAAACCGGCGCATTCAGCCACTCTGCCACCTCTCCGCGAGTGCGCAACGTGAACTCTATCCGCTGCCGCCCCCGCCGTCAAGGGCTTTGGGCTCGAGGCGGCCGGGCGCGGGGCGGCTTGCTGGCCCGAGCGGAGGCGGGCGGATATCATCTTCGGCGACCGGCGCCACGGGCTCGCCCGGCGCCGGGGAGATCGGCAATGGATCGCAAGGACTTCCTCGACCCGCCGACGAGCTGCCGCGGCGTGACGCTGTTCATGCTGAACGATCGGCTGGACGGCGACGAGATCGAGCGCCAGCTTCGCGGCTTCCGCGACGCGGGGTGGGGCGCCGTCATCACCCGGACGTTCGACGGCCTGGCCACCGAGTACCTCGGCGAGGAGTGGTTCGCCGTCCTGGACCGGATCGTCCGCGTCGCGCGCGAGCTGGGCATGAAGGTGTGGTTCCAGGCCGGGTACATGCCCAACGGCGTCCCCGAGCTGCCCGAGGAGCTCGAGGCGAAGGTCCTGGTGGCCCGACCGCGCGCGGAGGCCGGCGAGGAGGGCGACCGCGCGCTGGCCGAGGACGACGAGCACGTCTACGTCGCTCGCCGGCTGCGGCACGTGCTGGACCTGCTGAGCCCCGACGCCGTCCGGTCCTACCTGCGGCAGGCCTACGAGCAGACGTACGTCGAGCGATTCGGCGACGAGCTCGGGCGCACCATCGAGGCTGTCTGGGTCGACGAGCCCAGCTTCCAGCCGCCACGCCTGCCGTGGAGCGACCGCCTCGAGGCCCTCTACCCGCAGCGTTGGGGCAAGCCGATCGGCCCCGCTATCGCCTCGCTCTTTCGCCGCGTCGGCGATTTCCGCCGGGCGCGCCACCGCTACTGGCGGACGGTCGTGGAGATGTTCGCCTCGGGGTACTTCCGGGAGGTGGCGGCCTGGTGCGAGGCGCACGGGCTGAAGTTCACCGGTCACCTGATGGGCGAGGACACGCTCTGCTCGCAGATCGCCTGGACGGGCTCGACGATGCCGGCCTATGAGCACATGGGCATCCCGGGCATCGACCACCTGACGCGGAGCCTGCGCTGGAGCCACGGGGCGACCGAGGCGCTGAAGCGCTCGCCGGTGTTCCTCCTGACGCCGAAGCAGTGCTCCAGCGTCGCCAACCAGCACGGCAAGCCTGCGGCGCTCGCCGAGATGTACGGCGTCAGCAGCCAGGGCCTGACCTTCGAGGACCGCAAGGGCATCGGCGACTGGTTCGCCCTGCTGGGCATCAACTACCGCTGCCTGCACGGCTCGTTCTACTCCCTTCGCGGTCGCCGCAAGCGCATCTACCCGCCGCACCTGTCGCACCAGCAGCCCTGGTGGGCGGACAACCGGCTCCCGGCCGACTACTTCGCCCGGCTGAGCTACGCGATGCGGCAGGGGCGCTTCTGCGCCGACGTGCTGATCGTCCACCCGATCGAGTCGGCGTTCTGCATCTACGAGCCGCTGCGGTACGAGTTCAGCCGCCCCGACCGCACGCCCGACGACATCGCCCGGATGAACGACGCGCTGGCCGCCCTCAGCGACGACCTCATGAAGGCCCACCTGTCCTTCGAGTACGCCGACGAGGGCGCTCTGGCGCGGCTGGGCAGGGCAGCGGCGGACGGCCTCCGTGTCGGCGAGATGACCTACCGCGCCGTCATCCTGCCGCCGCTGATCACGCTGCGGCGGAGCACCATCGACCTGCTGACGCGGTTTCTCGACGGGGGCGGGACCGTCCTGTCGGCCGGGGAGCTGCCGTCGCGCGTCGACGGGGCCGAGGACGCCGCCGTCGAGGCCTTCTGCGCGAGGCTCACGCCCGTTGCCAACGAGCCGGAGGCCCTTGCGGCCGCCCTGGCCGGACCCGCGACCCCGCGCGCGGAGGTCCTGGGCATCGAGGGCCCGGCCGAGAACGTCTGGCTGCACGAGCGGCAGATCGACGGGGGACGGATCCTCTTTCTGGCCAACACGTCCCGCACGGAACGGGCGGAGGTCGAGCTGCACGTCCGGCCCGCCGGGCGGCTGGAGGAGTGGGACCTCGTGACCGGCGAGGTACGGCCGGCCTGCCGGCGCGTCGAGGGCGACGCCGTTGTGGCGGCGCTTGCCTTCCCGCCGGCGGCCTCGCACCTGCTGGTGCTGAAGGAGGGCGGGGCCCCGGTCGAGGTCGCCGCGCCGCGGCGCGAGACCGTCCGCACGATCCCGCTGGACGGGCCGTGGCGCGTCCGCCGCCATGGCCCCAACGCCTTGACGCTGGACCGCTGCCGGCTCCGCCGGGGCCGGGGGGAGTGCACGCCGCCGATGCCCGTCATCGCCGCGCAGGAGCTCCTGACGGAGGAAGGCTATCGCGGGCCGGTCACGCTCCAGTTCCGCTTCGAGTGCCGCTTCCGGCCGGGGCGCCTCGGCGTCGTCGTCGAGCAGGCCGACGCGTGCCGGATCACGTTGAACGGTCGGGCCGCCGGGTCCCGCTGGGCGGCGCCGTACCTCGACGAGGCGCTTGGGCCGATCGACGTCGCCGAGGCCGCCCGCGAGGGAGACAACGTCGTCGAGGTCGCGCGCGACTTCCAGCCGCTGCCCCAGCCCGACTTCGACCACGGCGGGCGCTTCCAGAACCTGCCCGGCGTCGAGCTGGAGAGCATCTACCTGCTCGGCGACTTCGCGGTGGGGGGCGCGCCGTCGGCTCGCCCGGCCCGGCCGCGATGCGTCCGCCAGCGGCCGGGGTTCGTCCTCGCCGCGGAGCCGGACACCACCGGCGGGGACCTGGTCGCCGACGGCTACCCGTTCTACGCCGGCAACGTCACGCTGGGTAGGCGGGTGGCGATGGACGCGCCGGCTGAGGGCGAGCGCGCGATCCTGGTCCTTCCCGCCCTGCACGCGTGCGTGGCGAAGGTGTCCGTGAACGGCGCCGCCGCGGGGGCGATCGCCTGGCCGCCGTACGAGGCGGACCTCACGCCGCACCTCCGCGCCGGCGACAACGAGATCGAGATCGAGCTGACCAACACGCTGCGGAACCTGCTCGGCCCGCATCATCGCCCGTCGGGCGAGCCGGACGACGTGTGGGGCGAGAACGCCTTCTCCGGCCGCTGGAGCGCCGCAACGCGACGGAGCCACCCCCGCTGGTGGGAGCACCGCGAGGAAGACACCGATGCCTGGACGGACGACTACTTCTTCGTGCCCTTCGGCCTGGCTGAGGGCACGGAGATCCGGCTCGTCCGCGGAGGAGCCACCCGGCCATGATCATCGAGCGACGCAAACCGCTGAGGGCAACCGTGGGCGTCCTGGGCGTCGGCCACGCCACCTACTGGGACCAGTTCGCCGGCCTGAAGGCCGAGCTGCTCGGCTACCTCGATGTCTTCGAGGAGCAGGTCCGCGCGAATAACTGCGAGGTGGTCGACTTCGGCTTGGTGGACGACGCAGTCGGCGCCTACGCCGCGCTGGAGCGCATGAAGGCCGCCGGCCTGGACCTGGTGTTCTGCGACATGCTCACCTATGCCACGAGCGCCACGTGGGGCATCCTCTGCCGCGAGCTGGCCGTGCCGATCGTCCTGGTGGCCCTCCAGCCGCGAAAGGCCATGGACTACCGGCAGGCGTCCACCTACATGCAGCTCGCCAACGACAACATCTGCTCGCTGCCGGAGTTCGCGGGTGTGGCCGTGCGCATGGGCAAGGGCGTTCCGCCGATGATCATCGGCACGCTCACGGACGACCCGCCCGCGGCGGCGGAGCTGGCCGAGTGGTGCCGGATCGCCCACGTCCTGCACGACCTGAAGGGGGCCCGCATCGGGCAGATGGGCCACGTGCTCGAGGCCATGCTCGACATGCACAGCGACGCGACGGCCTTCACGGCCCAGTTCGGGCTCCACGTCGTGCAGACCGAGCCGGACGAGGTGCTGCGCCGGCTCCGCACCGTGTCGGACGCCGAGAGCGCCGCGAAGCAGCGCGAGATCCTGTCCTTCTTCGAGACGCCCGATCCCGGGAGCGACCCCATCGCGACGAAGCTCACGGAAGAAGACCTCGCCGTCGCCGCGCGCGTGGCCGTCGCGCTGGAGAAGTTCATCGACGCGCGGCAGCTCGACGGCCTGGCCTACTACTACGAAGGCGAGCCCGATTCCGAGATGCGACAGATGGTGACGAGCTTCATCGTCGGCAACTCGCTCCTGACGGCCGCGGGCTTCCCCATGTGCGGCGAGCTGGACCTCAAGACCTGCGTCGCCATGCTCATCATGGACCGCCTCGAGATCGGCGGCAGCTTCGCCGAGTTCCACCCCATCGACTTCCACGAGGGCTTCATCCTTCTCGGCCACGACGGCCCGCACCACCTCAACGTCGCCGACGGCAAGCCCCGGCTGCGGAGCCTGACGAAGTACCACGGCAAGCCCGGGCGCGGGGCGTCGGTGGAGTTCCAGCTCAAGGCCGGCCCCATCACGATGCTCAGCATCTCCCAGACCGCCGCCGGGCGCTTCAAGTTCGTGGTCGCCGAGGGCGAGAGCCGCCGCGGGCCGATCCCGCCGACGGGCAACACGAACACGCGGGGCGTCTTCCAGCCGGACCCCGTGACCTTCCTGAAGCGCTGGCTCGCGGAGGGACCGACGCACCACTTCGCCCTGGGCATCGGCCACCACGCCGGGGCCATCCGGCGGATCGCCGACTGCCTGGGGGTCGAATGTGCGGTGATCCCGGCGGAGTGAGGGCGCGGGGGTCAGGGGCCTTCCGTCTGGCGCGGGCGGAAGCGGTAGCGGGTGCCGTAGACGGCGATCTCGTCGAGGACGGCCAGGCCCACGTCCAGGATGTCCCGGTGGTTGTCCGGCACGTTCTGCCAGCCCTGGGGGAACTCGATCAGCACGGGCAGGGCGCCGCAGGCGTGGTAGACGGCATCGCCCTGGTAGAACATCTCGCCGGCATACGACGTCGCCCTACCCGGCACGTGGGACTTGACGAGCCCCTCCCGGTGGCAGCGCATGCCCACCACGGCGGCGATCTGGTGGGCCTTCTGGCGGAAAGCCGGCGGCACGTAGGACGCGGGGGCCTCGACCAGGCTGCCGTGGTTGGAGTGCGACAGGATCACCAGGTCGGGCATCTCCCGGCGGCAGAGGCGGATCAGCGCCGCCGTCTCCGGCTGGCAGTCGCCGGCGTGCGGGCCGTCGTAGACCAGGTTCACGCCCGCGTCGTTGTAGTAGCTGCCGAGGTGGCTGAGCCGATCGAGCGGCATCGGCCAGTGGACCTTGCCGGCCGGCCAGTGCAGGATCTCGCCGCTGGTCCATCGCCCCTGGGTGATCAGGCTGAAGTACTCGCTGTCGCAGCCGATCCAGTGGACGTGGTCGGCGTAGCGTTGGCGGCCGTCGACGTTGAGGATCGGGATCAGGCAGAACCGGTGCTTGCGGCCGTTCTCGGCGATCTCGGGCAGCTCACGGCCGAGCAGGTCCCGCCCGGTGGCGAGGACGTTCAGGTAGTTCAGCGCCGCGACGGTGCCCTCGAGCTCCGTGCCGTGGGCGGCCCCGACGAAGAGGACGGCCTGGTGCTCGCGCCGGCCCGCGCCGTAGAACGCGCTGATGTCACGCCCGGCGATGGCCGAGGCGAGCGATCGGCTCGTGCGCCCGGGCAGGTCCTCGCGCTCGCCCCAGCTCGCGGCGAGGATCGGCCGGTCGCCGGCGGTGCGGCCGATCTCCTCGACGGCCACGCCGTCCAGCGACTCGAGGAACTCGCGGATCTCGCCGGGCCTGGTCAGCCACCACGGCGGCGCGGTCGTCACGTCGATCCCCGGCTCCGGCAGGGGGGCGTCGGGCGGCCGGGCGTCTGCTGGCTGCGTGTCGGCCATCGCGGGGGGCTACCTCCGGGTGATGCCCTTGCCCAGCCGCGGCAGGACGTCGCGGGCGAGGGCCGGGTCGTAGTTGAAGATGGTGAAGCCGCCGGTCTTCAGGCGGCGGGTGACGCGGATCTGCTCGATGACCTTGGCGACGTCGGTCCGGTCGGACCACGTGCTGACGCCGATGCCGGGGCAGCAGGGCACCTGGCCGGCCCAGGGCTTCTGGCGGGCGACCATCGACTCGAACTGCCGGCTGTTGGGGGTGTAGTCCATGGGGCAGACGAAGTCGAGCCAGCCTCGGTCGCACCAGAGCTTCCAGTCCTGGCCGATGTTGTCGCGGTCGGCGGGCCAGTCGCGGAAGACGGCGGCCGAGATCCGGACGCCCGGGCGGACCTTCCGCGCCCGCTCGGCGACGGCCTTCACGACGGCCGTGATCTGCTCGCGGCGGAAGTCCAGCCACTTCCCGTGCAGCGCGGCGCCGAGGCGGACGTCGGCGGGCCAGTCGGTCACCTTTCGGCCGACGGCCTTCTCGAACCGCCGGCGGCAGCCGGGGCAGAAGCAGCCCTGGCGGCCGGGATAGCGGATGTAGTCGAAGTGCACGCCGTGCACGTCGTACTTGCGGGCGACCTCGACCATCGAGTCGATCTCGAGCTTCTGGTTGTCGGGGTGCGAGGGGCACAGCCAGCGGGCGTTGGGCGAGCCGTCGGGCTGCACTTGCGTGCGTCCCGCGGCCTTCATCCTGGCCAGGAAGGCCTTCGGCGTTCGCGAGCCCATGTTGTAGTTGACCTTCCAGACGTGGCACTGGATGCCGTGCTTCCGGCACGCGGCGAGGCAGAGGGCGATCTGGTCGCCCTTGTCCTTCACGTCCGGCGCGACGGGCAGGACGTCGCTGTCGTAATAGGCCACGCCGCCCCAGAGCATGTTGGGCAGGACGGCGGTGAAGCCGTTGTCGGCGAGGGTCCTGGCGGCCTGGTCCCAGGTCATTCCCGCCACGCCGAAGGCGCTGTGGCACCAGACCGCTCGGTGCTCGCCGGGGCGCGGCTTCTGGGCGACGCAGTGGGCATCGAGCAGCGCCGCGCGGGCCTTGACGGCGGCGGCGATCGCCTCGACGTGCCGGCCCTGCTCGACGAGCAGGTGGGCCCGGGCGCGAAGCTTCGCGGCCCGGTTGAGGGCGCCGACGGCCGCCTCGTGCCCGGCAGCCGTCTTGCGGATCCCCGCGGCCGCGCCTTCATACCCGTCGTAGGGCTCGAAGCGGCCGATGTTCACGAGGGCCCCGCGTGCCGCTTCGGCCCACGCCTCGGGCATCAGGTGGCCGACCATCGCCAGCAGGAGCTGCTGCTTGGCGGCGGCGTCATCGGCCATCAAGACGTGCGTCAGGAACACGCAGTTCTCGCTGACGAGGACGGCCGGCAGGTGCGTGGTCTCGCCCTTGTCGCTGTACCACCAGGCGGCCACGCGGCTGGCGCCGGCGACGGGGGAGGCCTCGTGGACGTTCCACGAGGCTTGTCCGGCCGACGCCGGCGCACCCCGCAGCGGCGTATCCGACGCGCGAATCGCCGCGAAGTAGCCCTTGTACTTCTGCTGGACGTGGCGCCCGACCTTGATGCCCACCAGCGGCTGAAGGCGCCGCGGCAGCGTGTAGGCGGCGATCAGCTTCCCGCCGGACATGACGAAGGCCGCCAGCGCGTCGGCTGCGGCGTCCGGCATGGACGGGTTGTACGGCAGGATCGCGACCTTCCTGCCCTTCAGCCGCGCCGCCGTCACGTCGCGGTCGCTCAGCACCACGTGCCCGACGCCCGCGCGATCGAGGAACTCCACGACCACGTCGGCGTAGAGCTGGACGGCCCGCGCCTCGCCTGGGTTGGCGGCCGCGCCGGAGTCGCCCCGAATGATCGCCACGTGCCCCCCGGTGCCGAACATGCCCAGCTCGGCGACGTGGAACTCGGTATCGACGTTGCGGCTGCGCCAGGCCGACAGGCGGATGGTGTCGATGCGCCCCCATCCGGCGGGACGGCCCTCGATGCCCGTCTTGCTCTTGTGAATGCGGATGGTCGTCCACTTGTCGCTCGTCGGGCCGTAGAAGTGCCCGCGGTACCACCCGTCGCCGCTGCGAAGGTACATCGTGAAGCTGCGAACGGGGGAGGCGTCGCGGCAGCGGAAACGGAACTGCACGCCCTTGCACGCGGCGAGGTCCACGTGGATCTTGCGGTCCCAACTGGCGCGTTCGACCCGGCCCGGCTGGAAGCGGCAGGGCAGGCGAAGGGCGCGGAGCCCGTCGATCTTGACGACCGAGACGGGTCGGCTGTCGGCCATCGGTTCCCAGAGCTTCGCCGCTTTCTCGCTCGAGTAGGAGAAGTCGTCGATGGGCCGGACGTCGCTTTGCTGCCCGGCCGCAATACACCAGGTCAGGGCCAACACAGCGACAGACGCCGCACACGCGAGACGTTTGGGCATGACACGCTCCTGGCTGCGGATCGGCCGGCGCCGTCGCGGCGAGGCGATCCGGCGGCCCCCAGCCTACCATCTTGCGGCCGGTCGGGCCACGGGCTCGGGCCGGTCGGCAGGAGCGAGCCGGGTCGGCGCGGCCGCTCGCGCTGTCCGCGGCGTTTCGGCCTACCGCGACCTCGCCGCGTCGTGTACGGTCTAGCGGCCGGGACAAGCGCACGTTGAGGAAGGCGGAGAGATGACCCGACCGAACATCCTGATCTGCATGACGGACCACCAGCGGGCGGACACGGTGCTGCCGGAGCACCCGGCGATCACGCCCAACCTGGACAAGCTGGCGCAGCAGGGGCTGACGTTCACGAACGTGTACTGCCCCTCGCCGCACTGCTGCCCGGCGAGGGCGACGTTCCACACGGGCCTGTACCCGTCGCGCCACGGCGTGTGGAACAACATCTGCAACGACCAGGCGCTTTCCCGCGGGCTGAAGCCGGGCGTGCGCTGCTGGAGCGAAGACCTCGCCGAGGCGGGGTACGACCTCGCGTTTACGGGCAAGTGGCACGTCAGCACGTTGACGACGCCGAAGGACCACGGCTGGCGCGAACTGACCTTCGGCGCGCACAGGCCCCGCGAGCACCACACCGCCTGGGAGCACTACGAGGAGGTCGCTCGGCAGGGCGACCCCACCGAGCGCGGCGAAGGCCAGATCCTCCGCCCGGGCTACGGCACGTACACGCTGTACGGCTCGTACGACCAGCCGCGCAGCAGCGCCGATGAGCGCTCCACGGCCGAGGGAGTGGAGGTCCTGCCGGAGCTGGCCACCGGCGGCGAGCCGTGGTGCCTGTTCGTCGGGCTGACGGGCCCGCACGATCCGTACGTCGTGCCGAAGCGCTTCCTGGACCTGTACCGCATCGAGGACGTGCCCCTGCCGGCAGCCTACGAGGACACGCTCCGGGACAAGCCGCGCGTCTACCGGAAAATGCGGGACCTGCGCTTCGGGCAGCTCTCCGAGCGGGAGGTCCGCGAGGGCGTGCGGCATTTCTGGGCGTATTGCAGCTACCTGGACGAGATGTTCGGCCGTCTGCTGGCGGCGCTGGATGAGACGGGGCAGGCCGACAACACCCTCGTGCTGTACTGCTCCGACCACGGCGACTACTGCGGCGAGCACGGGCTGTTCGCCAAGGGCATCCCGTGCTTCAGCGGCGCGTACCACGTGCCGGGGGTCGTCCGCTGGCCGGCAGGGGTGGCGAATCCCAACTCGCGCGTCGACGAGTTGGTCTCGCTGGCTGACTTCGCCCCGACGTTCGTCGAGCTGGCCGGGGCGCAGCCGAAGCAGCGCTTCACCGGGCGCAGCCTCGCGGGCTTCCTCCGCGGCGAGACGCCGGGCGACTGGCGCGACGAGATCCACACCCAGTGCAACGGCGTCGAGCTGTACTACACGCAGCGGTCCGTCCGCACGAAGACGCACAAGTACGTCTTCAACGGCTTCGACGTCGACGAGCTGTACGACCTTCGCAAGGACCCCCACGAGACGGTGAACCTCGCCGACGACCCGGCGTGCGAGGCGATCAAGCGCGAGCTGGTCCGCCGCATGTGGCGCTTCGCCCACGAGGAGGGAGACGGGGCGATCAACGGCTACATCACCGTCTCCCTGGCCCCCTACGGCCCGGCCGAGGCGCTGCGGACGGAGTGAGCCCGGCGGGCGCGCCTACCGGCCGGGGGTGATGACCTTCTCGCGAGGGACGTCGTGGTTCCGCCCGGCCCATCGAAGGGCGGCGCCGCCGAAGCCGTGGAAGACGCGCACGCGCTTCGACTCGGCCAGGGACCCGCCGTCGGTGGCGCGGAGCGTGAACAGGGCGCCGCCGGGGTAGTCCTGCCCGCCCCAGCGCGTGGCGCAGAAGGCGGCAAAGCGCGGGGCCTCCACGACGAACCCCCAGGGCGGCAGGACGGCGCGCCCGCCGAGCTTCGAGGTGACCTCGGCGTCGGTCAGGCCGAAGTTCACCACCACGGTCGTCGCGGCGTTGCCCCGTCCGTAGGTCGCGCGGCGAAGCGCGCGGTCCGGCGTGAGGAACTCCAGGCGCGTCAACACGTCGTGCGCCGTGGCGGCGTGCAGCGGGCCGAGCACCTCCTGCGTGTTCTTGAGGAAGACGTCGGTCGGGTGCAGCCCTTCGGCCCAGCCGCCGTCGCAGCGGACGTAGCAGGAGCGGTCCGGCCCATGTGTTCCGGCGGGCGCCTTCTCGAACCGGATCTCCGGCTGAAGGCGAAGCCGACCGGCCAGGACGCGCCGCTGGCTGTCGCAGCCCGGCAGTGACGCACGCGTCGAGAGGTCTTTCGTGCTGAACAGGCCGACGTAGACATTGACGGCCTTGTCGCGCACGGCCGGCGGAACGATGACCGTGTGCGGGCCGATCTCGATCGTCTGTCCCTTGCGCCACGTGGATGTCGGCGGGGCCGGCACGTGATCGTCCTGGAAGCGGATGTCCCGCGGCGTCCCGAAGTGCACGAAGACCCGCCAGTCGGCGCCCACGTCCTCCCGGACGTCCCACGCGTAGCGGATACGGAACGAGCCCTTGCCGGCGGGCTCGGTCCTCACGACCCGCGGCCGCACCTTGACCCCGCCCTTCGCCGCCGGCTCGGCCTTCCAGTACAGGTGGTCGCCGATGGAGTGGTAGTGCAGCGGGCGGGCGCAGAGCACGTGATGGGCGACGTACTCGGCGGCCTGATCGGCGGCGTAGCCGTACTTGCCCCAGCAGATCTGGCAGTCGTGGTAGACCATCTCCCAGAAGGGGATGACCGTCGCGGCGAGGCTGTCGGGCTTGAGGCCGTGGTAGTAGCGCCCGCTGACCCCCACGAGGCCCTCGAAGAAGTCGCTGTGGGGCAGGGCCCACTCGCGCCCGCACTCGCTGCCGAACAGGCCGAACACGTCGCGGGCATAGTCGCTCAGGCGGGCCTTCCAGGCGATGTCGTCGTTCCGGCCGATGGGGTGGTTGGGGTCGTGGCACTCGCGCGGGCCGACGGCGTAGGTCGTGTCGATGAAGTAGCTCCAGACGGGGAACAGCTTGCGGATGCCGGGCAGGTTCTGCGGGCGTCGGGCCAGCTCGAGCTGCTTGGGCGCGCAGACCATGTAGGCCCGCCCGCCCAGCCAGCGCCCGCCCTGGACGAGCGACCCGTCGGGGCGCTTCTCGATGTACGACGGGTCCCAGCTCTTCGCGTCGCGGTACATGTCCTGGACGTTGTCGTGCAGGCAGGCGACGTAGTCGAGCGCCTGGATCCGCCGGATCGCGGCGGCCAGGGCCTGGTTGCCCCCGCACTCGGGGTTGGCGGGCAGGTTGTCCGGATGGCGGCAGTCGTAGCCGCCCTCGGTCCAGCCGCCCATCATGAACAGGCAGCGCTCGATGCCCAGGTCGTTGTGGAGGTGCTCGGCGATCTGCGCGGCCTCGGCGAACGTCCAGCGGACCTTGACCGACTCCTCCTTGGTGCTCTCCTCGTTCATGCGCCTCGCGAGGCAGGTCCACAGCTTGACGTTGGCGGCCCCGACCATCCGCTCGGCCTTGGCGTTGCGCCGGACCTTCTCCCGCAGCGTCGCAGCCAGCTTCTTCCGCTCGGCGATGCGCCGGTAGCCGGCGGCGAGCGTGTTCCAGTTGCCCTTGCCCAGCGGCGTCAGGCGAAGCGACTTCGCCGAGCGGCGAAGTGCGAAGTCGGCTGTCAGGCGCTGCGCGTACGCCTCGCCTCGCGGGCGCGTGCTGCGGACCTCCGGGAAGACGTACGCGTCGTCCCAGCTCACGACCAGCGCCGAGCCGGACTTGACGAAGCCGAGCATGTTCATGTGGCAGCCTTCGTAGTCGCTCGTGCCAAACGTCCGGTGGAAGGACTTGCCCCCGTCGGCCGGAATCAGCAGCCCCTCGCGGCAGGGGACCACCACGCAGCCGCCCTCGGCGTCGGTGATGCCCAGCGCGTCGCCCAGCACGCGCACATCCCCGGCCGCCTCGCCTTCGTAGCGGAGCTCCACGGTGCGCCCGCCGTCGAGGAGCTCGAAGACGACCGCCGCGCCGCTCTTCTTGCGCAGGCGCACGCGGCGCCCGGCTTCCACGTCCGCCTCCGCGAAGCCGCCCTGGAGCCACCTTGCCGTTCCGGGGGCGGCCCGGCCTTGCGACGGCCAGCGGACGCCGGAACGTCCGTCGGTCAAGGCCCACTGTCCGGAGGCGGTGTCCACCTCGACGGTCACGGCGCGGCCTTCGAGCCGGACGGTCTTCGCTTCTGCGGCCATGACTGCTCCCGACAGGATGAGCGATAGGCTAAGGATCGTGCGCAAGGCCCTGTCTCCCGTGGCGCGAGTGGATGGGGGCTGCGGACGCGGCGCGCCGCCGCGCAGGAACTCTACCGCGGGACCGCCCGCGAGTCCACCGCCGGGGCGGGAGACCTCACCCCGCCGTCGGCTGCCGGGGCACGGCCACGGTGACGGTCGTGCCCTCGCCGGGGGTGCTCTGGAGCTTCACGGAGGCGCCCAGGCGTTCGGCGGCGTGCTTGACGATGGCCAGCCCGAGCCCCGTGCCGCGGACCTTCGGCTCGCCGCTTCGGGACGCGTCGGCCTGGAAGAATCGCTCGAAGACGCGGTCCTGGATGTCCGGCGCGATCCCGCAGCCGGTGTCGGCGACGTGGATGTGCACGTGGTCGTCGACGGCCTCGAAGCGGCAGGCGACCTTCCCGCCGGGCGGCGTGAACTTGACGGCGTTGTCCAGCAGGTTCTGGAGGATCAACTGGATCAGCGTGGCGTCGCTGCGCAGCTCGGCGAGGGGGTCCTCGGCCTCGGCCGTCAACGCGACGTCCTTGCCGGCGGCGCGCTGCTCGAAGTGGTCGCGGACCCATCCCACCAGGGAGGCCAGGTCGATCTGCTCGAGGCGAAGCCGATGGCGCGTGGACTCGACCAGGTGCAGGCTGAGCAGGTCGTTGGTCATCTCCTCCAGGCGGGTCGTGTGTCGATCGAGGATCTCCGCGAGGCGCGCGAGCTCATCGCTCTCTCGCGGTTCGAGCGTCCCGAGGGAATCGACGGCGGCCCGGATGGTCGCCAGCGGCGTGCGGAGCTCGTGGGAGGCGTTGGCGACGAACTCGGCCTTCATGGCGGCCGTGCGGAGCAGGTCCGTAACGTCGTGAACGACCAGGAGAGCGGAGAGGCGCTCGGCGGCGACCTCCGACAGCGGGGCGCCGTGCACTTGAAGGACGTACCTCCGGCCGCGGATCTCGGCCTCCACCTGGCGCGAGACCGGCTCGCCGATCGGCGTGACGGCGTTGTAGACGTCCACGATCCCGGGCACGCGGACGACGGCCTGGAGATGCTTGCCCGTCGGCTCGTCCGCGTCCGGCGCGAGCAGCTCGACGGCCGCGGGATTCATCAGGACGATCTGGCCGTGGCGATCCAGGGCGATGACCCCTTCGCGGAGGTTGCCCAGGACGGCGACGAGGTTCTCGCGCTGGGCGGCGCTCTGATGGATCCTCGCGGAGATGTTGTCTCGCATCTCGTTGAGGGCGGCGGAGAGCTGGGCCAGCTCGTCGGACCCCGAGATGGCGGCCCGCCCGGACAGATCGCCGGCGGCGAGTGTTCGCGCCGTCCGCGTGATCTGTCTCAGCGGGGCATACCAGATCCAGCTCAGCAGCAGCGCCAGCAGCACGGCGACCGCCGCGGCGGCGAGGAACGCCCACAGCAGCGCCCGGCGGATGAAGCCCTGTCCGCGGGCGATGGCGCGGATCGGCATCGCCACGCGCACCGCGCCCACGTTCTGGCCCTCCCGGCGGATCGGCAGGGCGAGGTACCGGAACTCCACGCCGAGGGTCTTGCTGAAGTGGACGGCTCGCCCGGGCCGGCCCCGCAGCGCCGCCATGACCTCCGGGCGGTCGTCCGTCTTGTGGTTCTTCATGGACCTGGGGTCGGCCTTGCTGTCGCCCAGCACCCGCCCGTCGTGCGCGATGACGGTCAGGCGCATCGGCGAGCCGACCATCAGCTCCTTGCAGCTCGCGTCGATCGCGTCGGCGTTCCCCGCGTCGCCGGCCCAGGTCCGCTCCATGTACCGGCGGACGAACGCCACGATCCGGCTCTGGTAGGCCTCGCTGTCGGCGAGATGCGTCTCGTTGAGCTGCTGGAAGGACACGCCCGCCCCGATGCCGACAATGATCCCGATGAGCAGGAGGTTCCCCAGGAACAGCTTGAAGAAGAAGCTACGAGTTCTCATGGTTCTCGGTCAGGAGACGGTAGCCGACCCCGCGGACGGTCTGGATGTATCTCCGGGCGTCTCCCAGCTTTCGCCGCAGGCCGGCCATGTGCACGTCGATGGTCCGATCGGTCACCACGGCGTCCATTCCCAGGGCCTGGTCGATCAACTGGTTGCGGTTCAGCACGCGTCCCTTGGCGGCGACGATGGCCACCAGCAGCCGGAACTCCGTCGGGGTCAATGCGACGGCGTGGCCGTCCACTTCCACGTAATGGCGCTCCTGGTCGACGCGGATGGGCCCGGCGGTCAGGACGCCCTTGCCCACGGGGCCGCCGTTGCTCCGCCGCAGGACGGCGGCGATCCGCGCCAGGAGGACCGACATGCTGAAGGGCTTGGTGACGTAGTCGTCGGCGCCGAGCTGGAGCCCCACCACGACGTCGACGTCCTCGGTCCGCGCCGTCAGCATGATCACCGGCACGGACGCGGTACGGGGATCGCTGCGGAGTTCCCGAAGGACGTCGGTGCCGGACATCCCGGGCAGCATGATGTCGAGCAGGACAAGGTCTGGTGGATCGCACCGGACCCGGTCGAGCCCCTCGCGCCCGTCGTACGCGACCGTTACGTCGTGGTGCTCGCGCTGGAGCCGCATGGCCACCAGCTCGGCCATGTCGCGCTCGTCCTCGACGATCAGGATCTTCTTCCCGGCCATGGCACCCTGTTCCAGCGGCGCGCCTCCCGGACGGGCAACGGACCCAATCCCATCCTAGCGCAATCTTCGCGCCCGCACAACGGTGGCCTGACGCGGCGGCGGGGGAGCGTTCCGGGCGGCCAGAGAGAACTCCTGGACGAAGGAGAGTGCACACCGCGGCACTCCGGGTATGCACCAGCCGGGCGCCGCCTCCGACCCACCGCGGAGACGGCATCCTCTTTGCGCGGCCGGGGCGCGGCTCACTTCTGGGGGAGCTTTGCCTGCTCCTGGTAGTCGTAGAAGGCCTCGTAGTTCTTGCGGAGGTAGCCGCCGGCCATCGCGCGGGCGCCGTTGAGGACCACGCCGATGATGTTCGCCCCGAGTCGGCCGAGCATCTCTTGCACGCGCTGGACGATGCCGTGCGTATTCGCCCCGGCGCGGACGACGAGGATCACGCCGTCGACGCGGGTGCTCAGCGCCAGCGCATCGGTGACCAGCAGGCACGGGGCGCTGTCGAAGATCACCTGGTCGTACTGCTGGACCATCTCAGAGATCATCGTGCCCATCTGCTCGGAGCCCAGGAGCTCGCCGGGGTTGGGGGGCATCGGCCCGGCGGGCATGACGCTGAGGTTCGGCTCGACTTCCTGGACGAGCTCCTGCCAGTTGGCCTGGCCGACCAGGGCGCTGCTCAGCCCGCCTTCCGGGCACGACGTGAAGAGCCTGCGGACGGCCGGCTGGCGGAAGTTCGCGTCGACGACCAGGACCTTCCTGCCGCTGCGCGCGATGGAGGCGGCCAGGTTCAGCGTCACGGTGGTCCGCCCGTCCTCGGGCGAGGGGCTGGTCACCAGGAGCGTTCGGCGCTTGCTGGCCGGTCCGCTGAACAGCAGACAGGTTCGGATCTGGCGAAAGGCCTCGCTGATGAGGCTGTTGGGATGGGTCGAGAACGCCAGCCGGAGGTCCTTGATGACCTCCTCGAGGTCGTCCTCGTGCGGCACCATCCCGAGCAGGGGCAGGTCGACGCGCCGGGCGATGTCGGACGGCCCCCGGATGGAGGTGTCGACGAACTCGAGCAGGAACGACAGGCCGAACCCGACGATCAGCCCCAGCAGCACGCCCAGGGGCACCATGAACTCCCATCGGGGCCAGGACGGTTCTCTCGGCGTCGGGGCCAGGGCCATCACGCCCAGCGGCGGGTTGCCGCGTTCCACGGCCCGCATGTCGTCCAGGCGATTGTCGATGCGGTCGATTCTCTTGCTGAGGGCTTCGTCCTTGACCTGGAGCTGGTTGTAGCGGCTGTAGGTTGTCCGCAGGCCGCGGACGCTCACGTCCACGAAGCGGTACTGGTCCCGCAGCTTGGTGAGGCGTTCGAGGATGATGGCCTTCCGCGCCTCGGCGTTGGCGATCATCGATCGGACCTGGGTCTCGATGAGGACGCCCTCTCGGTCCTTGATCTCGTGATCCAGGCTTTTCTGCCTGGCCTCGAAGGACAGGACGGTTCGGTGCCGGGGCCCGAACTTGCGCTTGAGGTTCTCCTGCTCGGTCCGGCGCTGGAGCAGCGTGGACCGCAGCAGGCGCAGCGAGGGGTCGAGGTCGAGGGCCTGGAGGACCATCGGCAAGGAGGCGACCTGGCCGCTGTCGATCTGCTTCTTGATCAGTTCGAGGGCGCCTCCGGCCTGGGCGTACTCCAGCTCCAGCAGCGTCACCTGGGGCGCGAGGCTGTGGAGCTTCATCGTCAGCACGTTGGTGCGGTCCAGCAGGTCGGGCACCTCGGCGTCCCGCAGCAGCATGCTCTTCTCGTTCTGGATCCGGTCCAGTTCGTCGGCGAGGTTCTTTCGCTCCTCGGTGAGGTGCCGGATCTGGTCTCGCCGGCCCTGGTTGGCGTTCTCGATGGCGCGCTCGACGGTCGCCTTGGCGACCGCGTTGACGATGTCCGGAAGCTCCTGCTGGTTCATCCCCGTCATCGACACGTGGATCAGCGCGCTGCCGACCCGCGGCGAGACGCTGAGGTCGTCGAGCAGACGAGTCAGGGCGTCGTCGGGGCTCTTCTTGAACCAGAAGGTTCCCCGGATCTCCTTTTTGCGGAGGGCCTCCTCCAGCACGCCTTCGCTCATGCCCAGGCTGGCGTACTTCATGCCCTCGGCCTCGGTCCAAGCCGCCGTGGGCACGCCGCGCTGGACCTGGATGGCCGTGTGCACTTCCGGACGGACCTCCAGCAGCGCCGTCGACGTGTAGAACGGCGCATAGCGCTCCCACAGAAGCTGGGCCAGCACCGCCGCCCCGCAGCAGATCACCAGCGACAAGATGAGCAGCCACTTCCGCTTGCGAAGGATGCGAAGCACGTCGCGCCCGGACAGGCCGAGCTCCGGCTGCCCCGGCGGCGCCCCGGCCACCCGACGCGTCGTGGGCATGCTTGTGCCCGCGCGAATGATCTGTGGTGTCGTCTCCCGCGTTGGTATGACGCTCATCTCACGCTCCTGTCTTGGCCTTGGGGCCGAGCCTCGCCACGGCCTGCTGCAACGGCTCGTAGAGAGGATCGTCTTTCGTGGTCCGGACCATCTCGAAGCCTTGTTTATACTGCTTCAGGGCCTCCTGGAGGCGCCCGATTTTCTCGTAGACCCACCCGAGATGATAGCGGGTGGCCGTCAGGGGACTTTCGAGTCGCACGGCGCGGAGGAGGACCTGCTCGGCCTCGGCGAACTTCCCGATCTTCGCCAGGGTCCAGGCATAGGTGTCCAGGACCCGCGCGTTGTTGGGCACCCGGCTGGCGGCGCGTTCTGCGAACGGCAGCGCCTCCTTGGGTTTGTCCAGGTCGTTGGTGTACATGTACGCGAGGTTGTTGAGCACCTGGTAGTCGGTCGGCCGCGCCTTGAGGCAGGTCAGGTAGGCCCTCTCGGCCTCGGGGAACTTCTTCATGCGGTAGTAGGTCGTCCCGAGGTGGCGGTTGACGAAGAACGTCGACAGCCGGTCCGGCGCCAGGGCAAGGGCGGCTTGGAGGCTTTCGGCCCCCTTGGCCAGTTTCTCCTCGTCGCTGTACAGCGCGCCCAGGACGAAGTGCAGGCGCCAGTTCTTGGGGTCGGCCGCCACCCACTTCTTGAAGCGCTCGACCGTTCCGGCGACGCCGTAGGCGTTGCGGAGCTGCCCGACGGCCATGAGGACATACTCGGCCGGGATCGTCTGGAGTGACCGCAGGAAGAGCTTGTCGGCCTCGGGGTGGCGCCCCAGCTTGGCGAGGCTGCCGGCGCGGATGGCCGCCACCCACTGGACGAACTTCGGCCGGTCCAGGTAAGGCCAGGAGGCCGTCAGCACCTGCTCGTGCTGGTTCGCCTCCTGGAGGGCCAGCAGGTAGACCTGAACCGAGCGCAGTTGGTCGGGCCCCAGCCGAATCGCCCGGGCCAGCGCGGCCAGCTTCCTTGGCTGGTTGTCCCGCCGGTCCCACATGACCGCCTCGGCCATCACGTAGCCCACGTCGTTGGGAAAGAGCTGCTGGGCGTCGCCCAGCAAGCTCTCCAGCCGGTCCCATTTCTGTCGGCGGCTGTAGATCGCGAGGAGGCGGTCGATCGCCGTCGCGAAGGCGGCGTGCTCTCCGAGGATCTCCCGGTAGACCAGCTCGGCGTTGTCGTAGTCTCGGAGGGACTCGTAGACCGCCGCGAGCTGCATGGAGACCTCGACGCGGTTGGTCAGGCGCCGCGCCGCCTGGAGGTCCGCCTGGGCCTTGGCGGGCTCGCCCTGGACCAGGTACAGCCTCGCCCGCAGGATCAGGGGCCAGGCGTAGGTCGGATTGTCCTGGACCGCCTGGGTGAACAGCTCCAGGGCGATCTTCGGTTCGCCCCGCCGGAACGCCAGGTCGCCCTTCAGGGTCAGCGCGCCGGCGTCGGTCGGGTTGCGCCGCAGGATCTCGTCGATCCGCTTGGCGGCCTGCTCGTACTCGCGGGCCTCGATCTGGTACCGGATGAGCTCCTTCTCCCCGGCGACGTTCGCGCCCGCCTTCTCGCGTTGCAGGTGAACGCAGTTGGTCATGGACAGCGCGGCGCTGGGCCACTGGCCGAACTCCGCCCAGTAGCGGGCCAGCGCGCGGTGCCCGCGCGGGTCCTTCACGTCGGCGGCGATGGCCTTCTCGAATGCCTCCTTGGCCAGCCGGGGGTTGACGCGCGTCACCAGCTCGCCGTAGAGGATCCGCATCCCCACCCGGTCCTTCCAGGTGTCCAGGAGGGGCTCGATGACCCGCTGGAGGTCTGCCAGCCTGCGCCTCCGCAAGTAGAATCTGCACAGGACCCCCGTGCCGAAGAGCTTGTTGGGGCTCTTCCGGAACAGCGTGATGTATCTCTGCTCGGCCTTCTTGAGGTAGTCCGCCCGAACGGGGTCGTCGGGCGTCTTGAGCCCGGCTACACGCTCGTAGAGCATCGCCAGGGCCGCGATGTTCCGCAGGTCGTCCGCGTTGCGGGCCTCGTACTGCTCGCGCTGCTTGATGAGCTCCTCCGGGGTGGCGTCCTCCCGGTCGATCTCGAGCTTCGCCTCGCGAATGTAGGCGTTGTCGGGCGCCAGCCGGTAGGCCGCCCGAACGTACGACCGGTGCTCCGTCCGCTTGCCCTGCGCCGCCGTCACGGCGGCCAATCCGATCAGCGCCGGGGCATGGCCGGGATCGTTGTCGGCGACGATCTTGAAGGCCTGGTAGGCCTGCTCGTAGTCCTTCTTCTGGAGGTAGGCGTTGCCCAGCAGGACGCGGGCGTCCTTCCGGTCGGGGCGCTCGCGGAGGACCTCCATCGCCGCGGCGATCGTGGCCTCGAAGTCCCTCTTGCGCATCGCCAGGCGCGTCTGGTAGAGCTGGCCCCCGCTCCCGTCCAGGTTCGCCGCCCGCGCCCGCGCGACACAATCGTCGGCGAGCTTCCAGTCCTCCTTCACCAGCGCCAGGCGGAAGAGCCTCTCCACGACGCCCCAGGCGTTCGGGTCGATCTTCGCCGCCGCCTGGAGGTGCGCCAGGTAGGCGTCCTGGCGGCCGAACATCGCCTCGATGTTGGCCTTCTCCAACTCCTGCTCCAGCGGCGGCTTCTTGTCGGCCAGCCTCAGCAGGATCTCCCGCCGCGCCTGTTTGTCCTTCACGCCGAGGAGTTGCTTCTGGGCCAGGAGGGCCTCGTCGTCGGGGAAGCGTTTCAGGGCCCCTTCGAGCAGCGTCCGGGCCTCGTCGAACCGCTCGAGGGACTGGTACATGCGCGACAGCAGCGAGATGACGGCGCGGCTGTCGAGCTCGGCTTCGTGGAGTCTCTGGGTGTAGCGCAGGGCCTCCTCGCGCCGCCCGTCCTGCCACAGGCCCGCGGCCCGATTCAGCAGGATGCCGAGCGTTCGCTTCGTGGGCTTCAGCCCCGGCGGCAGCGCCGGGTCCTCCCCCGAGACGGCCAGGATCACCGTCTTCATGTTCAGCGCCTCGGCGTTCTCCGGGTCTATCTTCAGCGCACGCTCGACGATCCGGTTGGCCTTGTCGATGTCCCGGTAGCGCATCAACAGGCGGGCCTTCGCCATGAGCACCGGGATGTTGCTCTGCTGGCCCGGAATGCTCAGGAAGCGATCGATGATGCCCTCGGCCTTGCCGGGCAGGCGCCGCTTCATGTAGACGTTGATCAGCAGGTTGGCCAGCGGGATGCTGAAGCTGCGCGATTCCTGGTAGGCCCGCTCGAGCATCGGCAGGGCCTCTTCCTCCTTGCCCTCGGCGCAGGCGATGCGCCCGGCGATGTTGTCCCTCGCCGGGCCGCGAACCCCCAGCGACGTCATCTCCCGCATGCACTTGCGAGCCTCGTCCAGGATCTCGTCCCGCTGGTCCTTCTCGGCGCGGCCGGTTTCGACCATCGTCAGGAGCGTGCCCGCCAACAGGTAGCTCAACTCCAGGCGGCTGGCCGCCTCCCGTCGGGCGGCCTCGTTCGAAGACTGCGTCGCCGCCATCTGCTTCACGGCAGCCAGGCCTTCGCGCAGGACGTCCGCCGCCGTCTTCTCCTCGTTGCGGCGGCTGTAGATCCTGGCCCGATCGATGTACGGTCTGGGGTCGAGCCTGTCGATCTCGTTGGCCTTCTTAAGGATGGCCAGGGCCTCGTCCGGGCGGTTCAGCACCCGGAGATGATTGGCCATGGCGACATGCCCGGAGACGGGATCGTGCCGGATGGCCTGCTCGAAGCACTGCCTGGCCGATTCCAGCAGGGGCAGCGCGACGGCGAGCTGTCTGGCCGCCGTCGGGCCCCGCTTGATCGCCGGCTCGATGTCCTTGACCAGCTCGGGATCCAGCTTCGCCGACGCCACGACCTGCCGGGTGGCCGCCTCGCTCCGGCTGGCCGCCTCCAGGAACTGCTGGCGGACCTGCGGCTCCAGGAGCAGCACCGCGCGGAACTCCCCCGCGAGCTTCCGCAGCCCCTTGGCGCGGAGGTACGCGCCGCGGGCGATCAGGATCCTCGCGTCCTCCGGCAGCGCCTGGATGGCGCGATCGAACCCGCGATCGACGTCCTGATCCCTTCCCTCGATCTGCGAGAGGAACCGGATCATCCCCAGCCAGTAGCGGGGCCGCAGGTCCCGGAGGTCCTCGTGCTCCTGCTCGAGGGCCTTTTTCTGCGCGTCGTCCTTGGCCGATTCGATGGCCTGGAGCTTCTCGGCGATGGCCGCCTCGAGCTTCGGGATGGCCGCGTTGAAGTCGGCAATGGCCTCGCGGGCGGTTTGGCCCGGCGTCTGCCTGGAGGCCAACTCGCCCTTGGCGCGGGCGCGCCGGAAGAGGGTCTTGTGATCGCCGGGGGTGAGTTCCAGGAGCTTGTCGGCCTCCTTGATGAAGTCCGGCCAGGCCCGGAAGCCCACGGCAAACTGCCAGCGGATGTCGCAGAGGAACTGCTGGGCCTCGACGTAGGCGGGGTCGCGGTTCAGCGCGCGGTGCACCAGGCTGATGGACCTCCTGAGGCACTCGTTCCGTTGCGTCTGCGTCAGCCCGGTCCCGTCCTGGAACCACTGGTGGTTCATCCGGGCGTATTCGTAGAAGTACTCCTTGATCTGGGGAGATCCCTTCGCGCGCGCCGCGTCGATGGCCTCCTGGAAGGCCTTGTCGGCCGCCCGGTAGTCCTTCTGCTTCAGCGCCGCCATCGCCTGGGCGATCAGGGGCCCGGGGTCCCGGGGGAAGAACCGGTCCAGCAGGCCCCACGTGCCCTGCTGGATCACCACGGTGAGCACCAGGGCAAGGACCACCGCCCCTAGCGCCACCAGCAGGACCGCGACGCGCTTGTTGAGTTTCCTTCGCCTGGCCATGTACGACCCTCGCTACGGCACCGTACGTTCCGTCGGCGCTTCAGCCGCCGGACTCCAGCTTCTCGATCTCTTCGGGCATCGGCAGCACCTTCAGCACGTGCGGCAGGAAATGCCTTGCGAAGTCCCTCGCGGCCTCGTCGGCGCGCACCGGGTCGAACACCGGCGTCAACGAGCCGAACTGGATCTTCGCGAAGTACGCGTGTCGCACGAACGGCGAGGTCAGCTTTAGCCGCACTACCTCGCGGCTGGTCTCCGGCTCGCCGTTCAGGCTGAAGACGTAATACTGGGCGTACTGGAGGGTTTGCCCCTGGTAGTCGCTCCGCTCGAACAGGATGCGGCGGAGCTTGACCGGCCGGGAACCCCACTCTCCCGGCGCCGACGGGACGGAGACGGCCATGTCCCGCCGGCTCACCAGGCGCGCCCCGCCGGCCACCAGGCAAATCTCCGGCACGTGCGGCACGACGTCCACCCCGCCGGTGTAGTAGTACGTCTCGAGGCGCCAGTAGCGCAGCGGGCGGTTCGGGGGCACACGCGCATCCCGGTAGAACCGGGCGACAAACCAGTTGCTGCGGCGCTCGGGGCGGTTCGTCTCGTCCGTGCCCGTGCCGATCTTCAACTGCTCCATCAGGTCGTCGGGGATCTCGATCTCGCCGTCGGGCCTGCCGTCCTTCTTGGGCAAGCCGCGGTCGTCCCGGGCAATCTCGCCGTCCTTGTCGACGAACTGGTACGGCCCGAGGCGCCCCGGCAGGGAGACCATCCGGAACTCCTCGTCCACCTCCACGCCCGCCGGCCAGGGGACCGCCTTCTTCCGGACGGCGATGCGCAGGACCTCGACGGCCACGCTCCATCCGCCTGCCGCGATGCCCAGAATCGCCGCCGCGACGGCGAAGTGGATCAGTCCCTGCCTCGAGGCTGCCGGCCGCGCCGCGCGCTCGGCCGATCGTTCGTCCCGTTCGCCGCTCATGGCTTGGCCCCCTCCGGGACGGCCGGGCCGCCCTCGGGCTCGCCCTCGTCCTCTTCCTCGTCCTCCTCCACGAACAGGCCGCGCAGCAGCCAGCTCAGCCCCCAGAGCATCAGCAGGGCGGGCACCAGCATCAACATCCCGGTGAAGGAATGCATGAAGTTCTGGCCGAGCTCCGGCCGGTCCCAGACGTACATCGTGCTGGTGATGACCACGCGGAGGACGTTGCACACGACGGCGATGGGAACGCCCATGACCACCAGGACGAGGCGCTGCCAGATGGGGCGGTCGTCGAGGTAGGCCATCGCCACGCCCAGGGCCAGGAAGGCCATCAGCATGCGCATGCCGCTGCACGCCTCGGCGACGGTCAGCTCCCGCTCGACGCCGCTGACGCTCAGCAGGGCCAGCGTACTATGCCGCACGACGATCGACACGCCGCAGAGCTTGAGGATCGCCTGAGAGGCCGTGGCGGCCAAGCCCTGAAGCGGCAAAGCGATGCGGCCGTATAACGTGCCCGGTACCGGCAGCGCGAAGATCAGAAAACAGATCGGCAGCCACGTCACGCGGATGACCCGCGGCCCGGCGAGGTAGAGGACCAGCCCGAAGAGGATCGGGATCATGCCGACGTGGCTGAACCACTGGTTCTGGATGGGATAGATGCCGACGAACACCTGGAAGATGCCGAAGATCATGATCGGCAGCCCCCAGAGACACGCCCGGCGCCGCGCGGCGAACAACTCGTCGCGGCGGCTGAAGAGGAAGTAGACGCTGAACAGCGGGATGAGGAACCCGTGCGACCAATTGCCGTCGTCGATCCACATCCGCAGGAGGAGGCCGAAGTGCCGGTAGTTCAGCCAGGCGAACAGTCCGGCCAGCACGACGACCTTCGCGCACGTCAGCAGGGGGAAGCTCTGGCGGAAGGTCGTTCCGGTGGAATCGACGACCATCTCCGCCAAGCTGCCCGAGACTGCCTTGCTGGCGACGCCATGACGCGAACGGTTGCTCATGGGCTCCCAAGCGGCGTTCCGCCCGCTACAGGCGCGTGAAGCGGTTGCTCGTCGGCGTCCGGTAGACGGGCTCCTCGAAGTTGCGGTCGTAGATGAACCCGAAGCCGTACGTCATCCGGAAGGCGTTCCGCATGACGGCGAAGAAGCTCGAGCGGACGTCGGTGCCCACGGCGATCACGTCGTTGGGCTTGAGGTACACGTCCGGGTCGCCGCCGCGGAAGATCGCCTCCAGGTCCAGCGGGATCACCTGCTCCTGGTAGCCGCCGATGCGGCGAATGAGGATGGAGTTTTCCGGCCAGGCCAGCGCGGTCATGTTCCCCGCCGCCGCCACGGCCATCTTCACCGTGATCTGCCGACCGGTGAGCGAGTAGACCCCCGGGCGCAGCACCTCGCCCATCACGTAGAACTCGCCCACCTCCAGCGGCGGGATCTGCACAATGTCGTTGTCGCGCACGACGATGTTCATCCGCGGGTCGCCGGCGCGAAGCTGTTTCAGGTTGATCGCGATCACCCGGGCCATGTCCGACTTGTCGAGCTTCTTCCAGCCGAACGGGTCCGACGGGTCGCGCCCCCGGGGCGCCTCGCGTGTCGTGGCCGGACGCGTCTCCGGACGCTGCGGTGCCCGGACCCACTTGCCGGCGGAGTAGATCCACTTGCCGGCCTTGGCCGCACGGGTCAGCTCGTCGTCCTTGTCCGGCGGCGTGGTGGTGGCCGGCGCCCCCGCGTCGGCCGTCTCCGTGAACCGCATCGCCGCCGGCGTGGGCGTCGATCCCGGCTGCGTCGCCGGCCGCGACTTCGGGCCGCCCAGGGCCTCGCTCAACTCGCGGAGCCTGGCCTCGAGGGATGGTCCGGTCGTCGGCTGCGTCGTCGCCGGCCTCGTCGCCGGCGCCGTGCCCGGAGTCTCCGGCGGCAGCGGCGGGAGCTGTTCGGGCCCGACGAGCTTGCCTCGGAAGAGCGCCTTCCTCTCCGTGCGGATCACGGGGGCGCGCTTGGGGCGGATCACGTAGATGTAGTGGATGTTGCTCTGCGTGACCCCGCCCGCCATGGCCATCGCCTCCAGCAGGCGCATGTCCTTGCGCAGGATGTTGTAGGTGCCGGGGCGGTTGACGGCCCCGAGGATTGAGAACGTGTTCTGCCGCCTCGCGGCAATCGTCACCGAGACCGTCGGGTCCACCAGGATCTCCGGGCTGTAGGCGTCCCGGATGATCTCCTTGACCTGCTCCTTCGTATAGGCGGCGACCAGGATCCGCTCGGCCAGCAGGGGCAGGTCGATCAGGCCGGCATTCGTCACCTGGCGGCGAAGGACCGTCTCCAGACCGTCGGCGAACAGGTCGAGGATCGAGATGTCCAGGATGTCCGTCGGGCCGATGACGTACTCCTCGTCGGAATAGGACCAGTCGCCCTCGCGCGGGAACGTCGCGTTGGGGACGATGTCCTCCACCCGATCGGTCGGCCCGATGCTGCCGAGGATCGGGTTGATGGGCGTGCCCTCCGGCGGGCGCACCATCTTCTCCGGACCCAGGAACCGGAACTGGTCCGTCTTCCACCAACTGGCCGGATCTCCGCAGCCAGCCACAAGGGGTAGGGCTGCGGTTGCCAGGATGCCCAAGATCTTCAACCAAGCCATTGTTCTGTTCACGGCAGTCCCTTCCCTAAGCGTGCCCTGATGCGTCCGGCCGCTGCCTCGCCGGCCGTCCAGAAGGGGTCGTTGCTCGGCTCCCTGGTGTTGCGCGTCACCGCGTGTGGCGCAGGGATGTTGCCCTGGCACGTCAGACCCCGCCGGAAGCGACCTAAGCTGCTGCGCAACACGCACGTTAGTGTAGAGACTTGGGCGGGGTTGTCAAGCATAGGCCACCGGCTCGACCGCCCCGGCGTCGGGGCGAGAACTGGTAGTGGCTATCGGTATTCCATTCCTCCATCTTTATTGAATAAAAGGGCTTGGAGATATTCGCCCTCCCGGCCGGGTCGCTGGCTGTTCCTCGGAATTTCCCCCTTTTCCTACGCTGCACCGCGGGCGAAAGGTCGCGCCGGAGCCAGAAATCCCCCGCACCGGTCACGGATGGGCCGGTCCGGCCGGCTTGCCCGTCACCTCCACCGCCGTCGATCGGCGAACGTGCCCGGGCAGGACGAACAGGACCGATCCGTCCGTGCGCCGCGCCACCCGCCGGATCGCCAGCCCCTCGCTCGTCACGTGAACCGGACCCCGCCACTGCCCGGCCACGAGGAAAACGGGATGCCACAGCCCCTCCGGCGGCGGCAGCACCGTGAAGCGGCACTGCCCGCGGCGGGCGCGGAGGAAGTAGCAGCCCTGCGATTCGTCGAACCCGTCGCGGTCGGCGTCGCCGGCGGCGAAGGCCCCCTCGGCGGCGATCGCCGGCTCGAGCCGTCCCGGGCGGAGGTAGTTGGCCGCGACGGTCGCCGCCCGCGCCCCCGGCGGCGGGATCAGGTACTGCCATCGCCCCACCTCCCCGGGGAAGTCCCGCAGGACGAGCCGCTTGGCCGTGCCGCCGCCGCGCCAGGCGGCCTGCTGCGGCAGGGAGAGATCCGCCGCGCCGATCTCGCGCCCCCCTGCGTTGTTGAGCGTCCCCTGGGTGACCCAGCGTCCGTCGGCGTAGCCCGTGTGCTCCCACCGGATGCGCGGCACGGCCAGCGAGGCCCACTGCCCCGCACGCCGCGGGAAGTACCACGTGTTGGCCAGGCGCAGGCGGACGGCGTTGTGCTCCAGCAGCACCACCTGCCCCACGCGCCGGCGACCCATCAGCGCCAACGGCTCGTCCCCTGAGCCCGGCGCCTCGCCCGGCGCCACCAGGCGCAGCCGCGCCTGGAGGCCCTCCAGGCGCCACAGCCCGTCGCGCCCCTGTCTCAGCCCCAGGGCGCCGCTGCGACCCGGCAGCGTGAGCTTGTAGTCCAGCCCGCTCTTGTGCAGCACCACGCCCGGCGGCGACGGACGGATGGCCCGCGCGTTGTCGATCGCCATGACGTCGTCGAGGTTGAACCAGACCGGCCCGGCGGCGTCGGCGAACTCGATTCCGATCGACCGAACCGAGGTCATGTCGAACCCCGGCACCTCCGACAGCCGCTGGATGTCGATCAGCACGTTGTTCCATCCCGGACGGACCAGCGCTCGCTGGCTGCGCCAGGGGGCCCCGTCCGTCTCGAGCCTCACCCGCAGGTCGTCCCGGAGGCTGCGGGCGTAGACGGCCATCGACAGCAGCTTGGAGCCCCGGAAGTCGTGGACGTGGGGGCTGCGGAAGACGAGTTGCGAGCCGGCCGGCAGCGTCACCTCCAGCGCGCCCACGCCGGTCCGCGTGATGTTGACGACGAACTCGCGGCGGGCGCCCGGGGCATCGGGGCGAATGGCGAAGTGGGCGACCTGCTCGTGTCCCCTCTTGCCGGCGGGGACGTCCTCGAAGTCGGCCAGCGACACGAACAGCCCCGTGGCCGTCTCGGGATAGGCCCGCGCCTGCTGGACGGGCAGCGGATCGGCGCGGCGGGTTCCCTCGCCGGCGGCCCCGCCGCCTTGGCGCGAGTCCGGCCCGCTCCGCGCGGGCTTTCCCAGCCCGTCGCAGCCCCACAGCAGGGCCGCGCCCGCCACCAGGAGAGTCGCCGGCGTCCTCATCATGCCGGCGATTATAGTGTGCCGGCCCGGCCGATGCGCTGCCGGGCTCGCCCTGCGTGCCGGTCGGCCCCTATGCCGGGGCGGGCGCTTCGACGGCGCGGGCGATAATCGCCTGGCGGAAGCCCATCAGCAGCGGGCTGGCAATGGCCACCGACGAGTACGTCCCGAAGATGATGCCCGCCAGCAGGGCGTAGTTGAACGGCTTGATGCCCTGCCCGCCCCAGATGTACATGATGATCACCACGACGAACGTCGTGCCCGACGTCAGCAGCGTCCGCGCCAGCATCTGGTTGACCGACCGGTTGATCACCGGCACCGTCACCGTCGCGAGCTTGCCGCGGTTCTCCCGGATCCGGTCGAACACCACGATCGTGTCGTTCACCGAGTAGCCGATCGTCGTCAGGATCGCCGCGACCATCGGCAGGTCGATCTTGAACGACCCGATGCCCAGGGCCTTGCCGAGGAAGGTGTCGTACAGCCAGCCCGAAGCCGCCACGAGCCCCACGACGATGATCACGTCGTGGATGAGGCAGATGACGGCCGCGAAGCCCCACTGGATCGAGCCGAACCGAAGCCACAGGTACAGCACGATCGCCAGCCAGCTCAGAATGAGGGCGATGACGGCCTGCTGAATGGCCCGACCGGCAATCGCGCGGTCGTAGCTGATGGCCTCGATGAACTCCTCCCGCTCCAGCGCCTCGCCGACGTTGGTGACCTCCGCGCCGGCCGCCGAGAGCCACCGGGCCGACACCACCTCCTCCAGCTTGGTCAGGATCGCGAAGGACGAGTACTCCTCGTCCTCGTTGGGCCGGCCCAGGCCGAGGACCTGCGTCGGACGCATCTGCGCCTCCCCGGCGCGGTCCTGGCGGCGGATTTCGCGCAGGCGCTCCGTCAGGTCGGCCTCGGTAATGGCGGGGCGGACGTCCCGGACGACGACGGCCACGCCGCCCTCGTAGTCCTCCAGGAGGTTGCGGTGGGGCGACGCGGCGACCACCTCGATCCGCGCCTTGCCCTCGTTGTCCAGCGTCAGCCCGAGCTCGGGGGCCTCCTGCCCGGCGGCGAACGCGAAGGAGCACTTCGTCCGCCGCGCAAGGTTCCCGCCGAACGCCCGGCGCGCCACGTCCTGGATCAGGTTCAGTTGCGTCTCCGTCGTGGAGACCTGGTAGCCGCTGGCCGGCAGTCGGGCCTCCAGCTCCGCCCGGTCGAGGACCTGGTCGTTGTTGGCGTCGATCTTCCGGAAGAACGCCTCGTTGAGCCGGGCCGCCTTGGCCTCGGCCAGCGTGACCTTCTGGTCCGTGGGGGGCGTGTCGTACTTGCCCAGGAAGGTGCCGGCGCGGTCGCGGTCGACGATCATCTCGACGCGGGGCTGGCGCAGGGTCTCCAGGCTTCTTATCAGCTTGCCCAGCTTCTCCTTCGAGGCCGGATCATCTGTCTTGCTCTGATCCTCCTCGCCTTTTTTCTGGTCCTCCTCCGCCTGCCCGGCGAAGAGCCGGCGGACCAGCCCGTCGCTCGGCAGCTCGGCGCCGCCGCCGATCAGGGCGTCGTCGCGGAACTTGAGCATCGCCTGCGTGCCGGCGGAGAACTCGATGCCCCAGATGCTCCCGCCCTGCCAGATCAGCGAGGCCACGCCCAGCACGATCAGCACCATCGAGAGCGCCCAGAAGCCCTTGCGCTTGCCCATCCAGTTGATCTTCGGCACGCCGATGATGCTGAGCATGCGGATGCGGCGGGTCAGCCACTTGCGGTCCAGCAGGGCCTGGAAGATCCACCGCGTGACCACCAGGGCGGTGAACATGCTGAAGACCACGCCGATGCCCAGCGTGATGGCGAATCCGCGGACCTCGATCGTGCCCACCCACCCGAGGATGAAACAGGTGATCAGCGTCGTGATGTTGGCGTCGAAGATGGCCGTGAACGCCCGCTCGTAGGCGTTCTTGAGGGCTTGGCGCACGGATTTGCCCGTCGCCTGCTCCTCGCGCAGGCGCTCGAAGATCAGCACGTTGGCGTCCACGGCGATGCCGATCGTCAGGACCACCCCCGCGATGCCGGGCAGCGTGAACGTCGCGTCGAACATGTACATCCCGCCCAGCACGAACAGGATGTTCAGCAGCAGCGCCACGTCGGCCAGGGCCCCCGCCAGCAGGTAGTACACCAGCATGAACGCCGCCACGCAGGCCAGCCCCAGGTACGCCGCCTGGATGCCCTTGTCCCGGTTCTCCTTTCCGATGCTCGGCCCGAAGGTCACCATGGAGACGGGGTTGGGGTCGACCCTCGCCGGCAGGGAGCCGGCCTCCAGGAGGCGGATGTAGTCGTCGATCTCGTCCCGGCTGAACTTCCCGGTGATCTGACCGCGGTCGGAGATGGCCGACTGGATCCGCGGGGCGGAGAAGACCTCGTCGTCCAGCAGGATGGCCATGTCCTTCTCGACGTGGGCGCTGGTGAGGTTGTGGAAGAGCCTCGCGCCGGCCTCGTCGAACTTGAAGCCGATGGCCAGCCGCCCCATGCGGTCGTTGTCTTGGAAGACGTCGGTCAGCTGCCAGCCGCCCTTGATGCGTTGGCGGACCATGCGGAAACCGTCCGTGTTGCACAGCAGCATGTACCACCGGCCGGCGTACTCGGCGAGGATCGTGCCCGAGAAGGTCTCGTTGTCGTTGTCGCGCAGGGGAAACCAGGCGTAGGGCGCGCCGCGGCGCCGGACCTCCTCCGGGCCTTCCTTCTCCAGCAGGTCGGTGTAGAACTCCTGGTCCTTCTGGTCCAGGTGCATGCCCCGATAGCCGGTGACGATGCGGAACTCCAGGACGCCCGCGCGGGCGATGCGACGCTGAAGGTCCGCCGGGTCGCTGAGCCGGTGCCGGACCCGCGCCCAGGCCTTGTAGGCCTCGGCCACCCGGTCGACCTGGGCCTTGCGGTCGGTGTGCTCCTTGCCCAGCCGCGCCAGGTCGCGCGCCAACTGCTCGCGGAGTTCCTTGCTTTCCTCGTCCTTCAGGTCCTCCTCTTCCTCCGGCGTGCGGAAGTTCTGGAGGGCCGACATCAGGCGCGGCACGCTGACGTCGGTCTCCGCCAGGCGCTCTTCCTTCTCGCGGAACGTCGCCCAGGCAATGTCGCGGGCCTCCTGGGCCTTCTTGATCGCCGCCCCGTCCCCCCCTTGCCGGGCCGCATCCAGCGACTTCTGCGTCCGGACATGGGCGTCATAGGCCTCGCCGTAGTCCCGGAGCCGCTCGACCTGGCGGCCGGTGTACCCCTTGCCCACCTCGGCCCGCTGCTCGGACGAGCTGTTGCGGTACAGGCGCTTCTCGCCGGAGGTGATGTTCGCGCCCCGCAGGTCGTTCAGGGCCGCCTCGTAGGCCTCTCTCCGCTGGCGGGTCTTCTCGCGCCCGGCGGGCATGCGGACCTCGATGCGGTCGCTGCCGACCGGCCGCCAGTACAGGTCCGCCAGGCCGTGCGGATCGATCCGCTCCTTCAGGATCTCGATCATCCGCTCCGAGAGCTTCGTGTCGCCCCGCGAGTCCTCCCGGCGCTCGATGTCCTTCTTGGTCTCCTCGATCCGGTGCTTGAGGTCCTCGATCTTCTCCTTGTTGCTGCTCGCCTTGGCCGCCGCCAGCTCGCCCTCCAGGTTCTTCAGGCGGTTCCGCAGCTCGGGGATGTCCTCCTGGGGGCTGCGGATCTTGAAGATGAGGCTGTGGCCGCCGCGCACGTCGATGCCTTCCTTGGGCTCGCGGACGATCAGCAGCCACACGCACAGCGTCGCCGCCAGGGCAACGCAGGTGAGCTTCAGCGGCAGGTTCTTGGCGTTCATATCGTTCCTACGATCGGGTCCCTGTCCTTCCGGACATCGTCTTCACGTCGTGCGCGTCGCACTGCGGGCTGACTCCGCGCAGGGATCCACAGCCCTCAGAGAACCAAGCATTTTCGGAATGTGCCCCGATCCGGTCAAGGGAAAAGACGCCCCGCCGCTGTGGAA
>CAZXOC010000052.1:0-30371 GCA_964642165.1 uncultured Planctomycetaceae bacterium
CGGCGGGAAAGCAACTGCCGTTGCCTGCTCGAGGCTCCGCGCCCACCCCGGCCCTATCGACTCAGCACGAAGATGGCCAGGTCGGCCGCGAGGTTGCAGTCCTCGTCCTCCCCGATGTTGCGGCCCTCCTCGGTGTCCAGACACGCGCACCGGCAGATCCGGATCTGCTTGGCGCGGCAGAAGTCCTCGAAGTCGGCGATGGAGAAGAAACGGATGTTCGGCGAGTTGTACCACTTGTGGTGGAGCAGCCCGGTCGTTTCGGGGGCCCGGCCGGTCTCCTGGAGCATTCGCCGCAGCTTGTGGTAGGCGAAGTTCGGGAAGCTCAGGATGCACCGGCGTCCGACGCGGAGCATCTCGTCGACGACGCGCTCGACGTCACGGATGCTCTGGAGCGTCTGGCTCAGGACGACCACGTCGAACTGGTTGTCCGCGAAGGGCGCCAGCCCGTCGTTCAGGTCGGCCTGGACGACGTCCAGCCCGCGCCGCACACAAGCCAGAATGGCCCGCTCGTCCAGCTCGATGCCGACCAGCCGCCGGTGCCCCCGCCGCGCGAGGGCCTCCAGCAAGCCGCCCGTGCCGCAGCCAAGGTCCAGCACCGAGGCCCCCGCCGGGATCAGCTCCAGGATGCGGCGGTGGTCCAGTCGCCGCGGCAGGTCGGGGTGAAAGATGCTCGTGGGGCTGTGGTGGTCCTCCCCGGGCGGCGCTTCCCGGTCCGGCGCGGCGCCCCGGAGGTTGGCCAGGAACGCCTGCATCAGCGGGCCGTAGCTGTCCCGATCCGCCGGCAGCAGGAAGGCGTCGTGCCCGGTCTTGCTGAGCACGTTGCCGTAGCTGACCGGCTGGCCCGTCGCCAGCAGCGCGTGGATGACCTGGCGCGACTCCTCGGGCGGAAACAGCCAGTCGCTGGTGAAGCTCAGGACCAGCCAGCGGCAGGCGGTTGCCTGCACCCGGGGCATCAACTCCCACGCCGAGGCCCCCAGGTCGAACAGGTCCATGGCCATCGAGAGCGTGATGTAGCTGTTGGCATCGAACCGCTCGACGAACTTCGTGCCCTGGTAGCCCAGGTACGAGCCGACGGCGAACTCCTTCTCGAAGACCACCGGCACGTCGCGGACCTCGTCGCGGTTGTCGCCGAACTTCTCCCTCATCGCCTGCCGGGACAGGTAGGTGATGTGCCCGATCATCCGCGCGATGGCGAGCCCGACGTTGGGCGACAGCCCGATCTCCGCGTACCGCCCGCCGTGGAAGTTCGGGTCGTGCAGGATGGCGTTCCGCGCCACGACGTCAAAGGCCAGCGCCTGGCTGCTCACCCGCGCCGAGGCCGCCACCAGAATCGCCCCCCCCACCCGCTGCGGGTGGCGGATGGGCCAGAGCAGCGCCTGCTGGCCGCCCATCGACCCCCCGACGACGGCCAGCAGCCGCTCGATCCCGAGGTGGTCGATCAGCCGCCGCTGCACCTCGACCATGTCGCCGATGGTGACGGTCGGGAAGTCCGGGCCGTACGGCCGACCGGTCGCCGGGTCCACGCAGTTCGGCCCGGTGGTGCCCCGGCAGCCGCCCAGCACGTTCGAGCAGATCACGAAGTACTCGTCGGTGTCGATGGCCTTGCCGGCCCCGACGGCGACGTCCCACCAGCCGGGATCGTCCGCCGCGTCGTGCATGGCCACGTGCGAATCGCCGCTGAGGGCGTGGCAGACGAGCACGGCATTGTCCCTCGCCTCGCCAAGCCGCCCGTAGGTCTCGTAGGTGACCGAGACGTCCTCGAGCCGCCCGCCCCGCTCCAGCTCCAGGGGCCCCGGCAGGCGGAACGTCTGGGCGTGCTTGAGCGGCCGGCTGCTGCGGAGGCTGTCACTGCTGTCGAAGAATGGTGTCGTCATCTTCCGCGCGGCTTCCCTTCGGCTCGGGCAGCGATCATGCCTGCGAGGCCTTCAAGGCCTGGTCGAGGTCCGCCCGGATGTCCTCGACGTCCTCGATGCCCACGCTGAGGCGGATGTACTCGGGCGACACGCCGGCGGCGGCCTGCTCCTCCGGCGTGAGCTGCTGGTGCGTCGTCGAGGCGGGGTGGATCACCAGCGTCTTGGCGTCGCCGATGTTCGCCAGGTGGCTGCACAGGCGGACGGCGTTGATGAACCGCACGCCGGCGTCCTTGCCGCCGCGGATGCCGAAGCCGAGGATCGCCCCCGCCCCGTCGGGCAGGTACTTCCGCGCGTGGGCGTGGTGCGGGTGGTCCGGCAGGCCGGGGTAGTTGACCCACGCCACGGCCGGGTGGGCGGAGAGCCACTCCGCGATCGACCGGGCGTTCTCGCAGTGCCTCGGCATGCGGACGTGCAGCGTCTCCAGCCCGATCAGGAACAGGAAGGCGGCGAACGGGCTCATGCACCCGCCGGTGTCCCGCAGCCAGTGCGTTCGCATGTGGGCGGCGTAGGCGATGTTGCCGACGGCGCGGACCGCGTCGGTGAACACGACGCCGTGGTAGGCGGGGTCGGGCCGGCAGAACTCCGGCCAGCGGTCCGGCGCGTCGGCCCAGGGGAACGTCCCGCCGTCCACGACGACCCCGCCGACGTGCAGGCCGTGCCCGCCGATGAACTTCGTCGTCGAGTACAGCACGATGTCCGCGCCGTGGTCCAGCGGGCGGAACAGCACCGGCGTGGCGACGGTGTTGTCGACGATCAGCGGCACGCCGCGGGCGTGGGCGCGCTCGGCGATCCGCTCGAAGTCCGCCACGTCGTTCTTCGGGTTGCCGATCGTCTCCAGGTACACGCAGCGGGTGTCGTCGTCGGCCAGCTCGTCGATCTGCTCGGGCGTGTCCGGCCCGAAGAAGCGGGCCTCGACGCCGAGCTTCCGGAACGTCTGCGTGAACAGCGTCCACGTGCCGCCGTAAAGGCTCGTGGAGGACAGCACGTTCTGCCCGCCCCGGCAGAGGGTCAGGACCGCCGCGGAAATGGCCGCCATGCCGCTGGCGAAGGCCACCGCCGCCGCCCCGCCGTCCAGGGCGGCCAGACGCTTCTCCAGCACGTCGCACGTGGGGTTCATCAGGCGGCTGTAGATGTTCCCGAACTGCTTCAGGGCGAAGAGGTCGGCCGCATGGTCCGTGTCCCGGAACAGGTAGCTGGTGGTCGGGTAGATCGGCACCGCGCGGGAGAGCGTCTCCCGGTCGGGCACGTGCCCGGCGTGCAGTGCCAGGGTTCCGAGGCCGTAGCTCGCGCTGCCTTCTGCCATGCTGCAACTCCTTTGCTTCCGGTTCGCCGCGGGCGTCCGGCGCGCGCAGCGATCTGCCTTGGGCGAGGACCGACCGCAGCCGGCAAGGGAAGCGCCGCACCCAACGGATCGGCCGGCGACGACAGCCAAACGCCCGACGCAGACGGCATCTCACACGGGGAGGCGGATTGCCCGAGCCGGCCGTGTCGCACTGGCCCGGCTCGCGCCACATCGTTCCCTTTCGGGCTGGCTGCGGCACCTTACTCCGGCCGGAGAGCAACCGGAACAGGTTGCCGTGCGGTCCACGGGCCAGTTCCCTCGCGCAACTCTCGATGCCATTCAGATCATAGGCCGCATCACCGCCGAGAATCAAGGCTTGCCGTCGGGGTGGGCGCCCCTTCCCGCCCCCGCGGGCCCCGGCCGCGGCCGCCGGCAGGGCGCCTTTTTCCCGTCCCCGAAGTCGGCGTTTTGTGGTATACTGGGCACGTCGGCCAGGAGGAGCGCCCGAGCCAGGCGCATGGGGGCCGACACCGGAGGCAAGAACTGCTCAGAAGTCCTTGTCGGGGTTCCTTTGGCTTTCGGGAGTCCCAATTGATGCTCATCACGCGAGGGATACACATGGCCCATGGCTTCGATCCTGCCAGGACGCATCCACTGACCCACGACGCCGGGAAGGCGGCCTTCGAGCGCCTGGAAGGGCGGCTGCTGCTGGACTCGGCCCCGATCTTCGCCACGCCGCTGGCGGCGAACTACGTCATCACGCCCGGCGGCGGCGGGCTGACGGTCGGCGTGGACGGCTTCGACGCCGACGGCGATGCCCTGACCATCACCGCCAAGAGCGACAACGGCAAGCTGAAGATCCGCCAGCCGAAGGGAAACTGCTACGCGCGGCTGCACTTCCTGGCCAGTGACGGGGCGAGCGCGTTCTTCGGCGACGGCGACATCGTCGTGCAGCTCTTCGAGGGCCGTTCTCCCGAGGCCACGCAGCGGTTCATCACGCTGGCCACGAAGCACATCGAGGCCGACGGCACGATCAGCGACGCCGGCGACCCGTTCTACACGGACGTGCCCGTCCACCGCGTCATCGACGAGTTCATGATCCAGACCGGCGACGCCGCCAACGGCGACGGCACCGGCGACAGCCCCCTGCCGGACTTCGGCGACCCCGACGGAAAGGACATGGACCCCCTGCTCAGCTACGCCGGGCGGGGCGCGTTGGCGCTGGCCCACGGCCAGACGCTCGACAGCAACAACAGCCAGTTCTTCATCACCGACGGACCGACGACCTGGCTCAACCAGCAGCACATCATCTTCGGGCAGGTGATCTCCGGCTGGGACGTGCTGGAGGCGCTCAGCCGAGTCCCCGCGGGCGGCAACGGCGCCGTCTTCGCTCCCCCCGTGCTGGAGTCCGTCGAGATCTTCGAGAGCAGCCAGGACGCCACGTTCACCTTCACGGCCACGGCGGGCTTCGAGGGCCAGGCTCACGTCACCGTCAAGCTGCGGGACCGAAGCGGCAAGACGGCCACGCAGGTCATCACCATCACCGACTACCAGGACGCCGCCCAGCAACCCACCGTCCCGTACACGCAGGGCATCGAGCACACCGTGATGCCCGGCGAGCAGTTCACGTTCCGCCCGACGATCGGGGACGGCCCCGACAACGAGGTGGAGGACGTCAGCGTCCTCGTGTACGACGACGCCTACGGCGCGGACGTGACCATCAGTCCCGATACGCACGACGTGGACATCTCGATCCCGTCGGACTTCGAGCCGGCCAAGTTCGACGTCCGCGTCATCGCCCGGTACCCCGGCGTGGAGTACGACAACAAGCTGCCGCCCTCGTGGGTCTTCAAGGTGTCGGTCGTCGACGAGGAGCCGCTCGTGAGCCTGCCGTCGTCGGAGGTCACGGTGCTGGCCGGGCAGCAGTCCAGCTTCACGGTGACCGTCACGGACGACCACGACAGCGACTTCCAGGTCTGGGCCGAGACGGACGACCCGGCCCTGGCCGGGGCCGTCTCCGTCGACCCGGACACCTTGGAGGTGACCGTCGACGTGCCCTCGGACATTCGCCGGTCGGAGTTCATGGTGTCGATCAAGGCCCAGGAAGCCGGCTACCTGCCGTGGGGACCGGGCGTGGCGACGTTCTGGGTGGACACGGCCGGCGAGGCACCGGTCGTCGACGCGCCCAACTCCGTGATCGCCACGCCGGGCGAGGAGCTGCGGTTCACGCCGAGCATCACCGACGCCGACGGCCCGCGGGAGTTGGAGGTGTCCGTGCAGGTGGGCCTGCCGGACGTGCAGGTCACCATCGACCCCGTCACCTACGAGGTCACGCTGATCACGCCGGACGACCTCATCGGCGTCTTCTGGCTGAGCGTCTCGGCGGTGGAGAGCGGCTACGACGACCGCGCCCCCGTCAGCGATATCGTGTACGTGTTCAACCAGCAGCCGCACGATCCGCTCGGGCAGGGCCACTTGGGCACGGACCCGTCCGGGATCGCCAGCGGGACGTTCCGCCTGGGCGACCTGCTGTACGTCGCCAATGGGTCCGGGGGGCTGGAGATCTGGGACGTCGGCAATGCCGTCGACCCCGAGCTGCTCGGCAGCTACCCCAGCAGCTACGCCTCCTGGGCGGTCCAGGTGGATCCGAACGCCCTCGTGGACGACAGCCCGGCCACGGTGGCGTACCTGGCCGACCTGTACGGCGGCGTCCTCGTGCTGGACGTGACGGACCCGGCCCAGATCGAGCTCATCGACACGCTCACCCGCACGGACCAGTCACTCCAGTCTCTGCCCGCGGTCGACGTGCACGTGGACGGCGACTTCCTCTACGTCGCCCATTACAGCGGCGGCATGACGATCTACGACATCGCCGAGGCCGATTCCATCTTCCAGGAGGCCGTCGTCCGCCAGATCACCGAGCAGTACTACGTCCAGGCCTGCGTCGCGTGCACGGTGCACGACGGCTACTCCTACCTCGTGGACTCCAACGGCTACCTCTTCATCCACGACGTCATCGACCCGACCAGCCCGGAATTCGTCACCGGCCTGGGCACCGGCGCCTACGCCCGGGACGTCGAGATCGCCAACGGGCGCGCGTACGTGGTGGGCCTGTCGACCGGGCTGCTGATCGCCGACGTGCAGGACCCGACGCAGCCGGCGCTGCTGGGCTACTACCCCGTGGGGGTCGACTCCTGGCCGAACCTGGCCGTTTCGGGCAACCTGGCGGCGGTGACCACGCCGGAGGGCATCCTCTTCCTGGACGTCTCGGACCCGACGCAGATCATGCCGAGCTACGAGTTCATCGGCCCGGGCCAGGGCGGCACGCCGTCCTTCTCCGGCACGCAGATCGCCCTGCCCATCGCCGGTATCGGCGTGTCGCTTCTGGACGCCGAGCTGCCCATGAACACCCAGTACGTCCAGAAGAAGCGCGTGTTCCGCCTCCCCGACGGGCGGACGGCGACCGTGAAGATCTCCGGCGGCGGCACCGCGCGGGCCCGCCCCGCCGCCGACGGCTTGTCCTTCGAGCACTTCGAGGTCCTCGACTCGACGTCGCGCACGGCCGTCACCATCACCACGAGCGGCGGCGACCTGGCGATCGGGGACGTGGACATCTACGGCCCGCTGGGCAAGTTCGTCGGCAGGACCACGGACCTGCTGGGCGACTTCACCGCCGAGGGGATCGTCGCGGCGCTCCAGCTCGACGACGTGGCGGACGCCCACCTGATCGCGTTCAACACGGGCGGCTCGCCGGTCGGCCCGCGCGACAAGGTCACGATCACGTTCGATCGCGTGGCCGACACGAGCATCCAGACGCACGGCGTGCCGATCAACTCCCTGACCGTCACGGAATGGCTCGACACCGGCGGCCAGGCCGACACCGTCGCCGCCCCGTGGATCGCCAAGCTCACGGCCAAGGGCCTCAAAGGCAACCCGAAGAAGGGCATCGACCCGCTGGCCGGCGACTTCGCCGCGGGGCTGGCGCTCGACGGCGCCGGCGTCGCCCCCGGCAAGCCGGTCCTTGGCAGCGCGTCGATCGCGGGGGAGATCGCCTGCCTGTGGGACATCGACGGCGCCTCGGGCGTCGGTGCGATCAAGGCGGGCTCCACCCGCGAGACCTGGACGCTCGATGCCGAAGGCCCCGTCAAGGTCATCGACACCAAGGGCGACCTGGAAGGCAGCATCGCGGCCAAGTACTTCGGCAAGATCTCGACCAAGGGCGATCTAGCCGCCGGCATCGGCGCCATCGGCGTCGACGGGCCCAAGCGGACGTCCATCGGCTCGCTGACGGCGGGCTCGGTCCGCGACGTGTCCCTCAACGTCCCCGGCGGCATCGGCTCCATCACCGTCGTCGAGTGGCTGGACACCGGCGGCGACGCGGACAAGATCGAGGCCGACTGGATCGGCAAGCTGACCACCAAGGGCCGGCGGGCCAACCCGAGCAAGGGCATCGACGCCCTGGCGGGGCACTTCCAGGCCGGACTAGACCTGGCCTGCCTGGATCCCCAGCGTCCCGACACGGCCCTCGGCAGCGCCTGGATTGCCGGCGACCTCGGCGGGGCGACCTGGACGCTCCACGGCGGCGCCGGGGCCGTCCGCGTCGTCGGGGACGTGGACGGCTGGACCGCCGAGGCGACCAGCGTGAAGTCCCTGACGGCCGGGCACATCGGCACCGCCCACGTGACCGTCACCGACGCGATCGGCGCGGTGAAGGCCTGCCAGTGGGACGGCGGCAAGCTCGAGGCCGACTCCGTCAAGTCGCTCAACATCACGGCCCGCCGCGCCAACACGAAGAAGGGGATCTCGGCGCTGCCCGGGCACTTCGGCGCGGACCTGGCGCTGCGGGGCCTGAACGTCGCGGCGGGCAAGACCGCCCTCGGTTCGGCCAAGATCGCCGGCGACCTGCTCGATGGCCATTGGCTCGTCGAGGGCAACATGGGCAAGCTGACCGTCCTGGGCACGGCGCTGGGCTGCACCGTCCGCAGCGACGGCAGCATGCTGGGCCTGACGCTCGGCGCCAGCGACGGCAGCGACTTCCTCGCCGGCATCGCCGACAACGGCAAGCGACACGCCGACGCGCCGGGCGACTTCCAGGACCCCGACGCGGCGATCAAGTCCATCCAGATCAAGGGCTGGAAGATCCCCAAGGGCGAGCAGCCCCCGCGGTTCGTCACCGACTCCAACTTCTCCGCCGGGGAGATCGGCGCGGTGAGCGTCCTGAACCCGGCCGGCGGCGATCCCTACGGGCTGCACGTGTCGATGTCGAACGGCCTCGAGAACGTCAAGCAGGTCCGCTACAAGGACACGCTCAGTGGCGAGGCGGGGACCTGGAAGCCGGGCAAGCCGTTCCTGATCGTCGGCAGCAGCATGGAGGTGAACGGCATCGACTGAGGCGGCGGACCCGCCCGGGCGCCGCGCCGGCTACATGCCCCGGAGCACCTCCGTCCAGTCCGGGCCGTCGAGCCCGCCGCGACGCGGGCGCTTCCGGTCCTTGGCGGGCTGCGACGGGGCCCCGTCGTCGGCGCCGCCTTCCCCCGTGTAGTTCGGGTCCATCTTGATCGCCTTCATGCTCAGCGAGATGCGCCGGCGCTCCTCGTCGACCTCGAGGACCTTGGCCTCGACGAGGTCGCCCTCCCGGACGGCGTCGCTGACGGACCGCACGCGATGGACGTCCAGCTCGCTGACGTGGATCAGCCCCTCGACGCCGGGCGTCAGCTCGACGAACGCGCCGAAGTCGGCCAGGCGCGTCACGACGCCCTTGACCGTGGCGCCGCTCGCCCAACGCACCGAAGCGCCCGTCCACGGGTCGTCGCCGGCGCGCTTCAGCGACAGGCTGATTCGCTTGCGCTCGGTGTCCACGCTCAGCACGCGGAGCTTGACCGTGTCGCCCTCGGAGAGGACCTCGCGCGGCTTGCGGACGCGCCGGTCGAACGACAGCTCGCTGACGGGCAGGAGCCCCTCGACGCCCTCCTCCAGCTCGACGAACGCGCCGAAGTCGGCCAGGCGGGTGACGCGCCCGCTGACGACCCCGTCGACCGGCCACTTCCCCTCGGCGTCCGTCCAGGGGTCGGGCAGGACCTGCTTCAGGCCGAGCGAGATCTTCTCCCCTTCCTTGTCCACCTTCAGGACCATCACCTCGAGCTGCTGGCCCTCGGAGACGACCTCGCGGGGGTCCTCGATGCGGCGGTGGCTCATGTCGCTGATGTGCAGCAGCCCGTCGACGCCGCCGATGTCCACGAACGCGCCGTACGGCATGATGCTCCGCACCACGCCCAAGACGACCTTCCCCTCGGCCAGCGTCCCGAGCGTCCGCTCGCGGGCTTCGGCGGCCTCCCGCTGGAGCACGGCGCGGCGCGACAGGGTGACGCTCTCCCGCTGGTAGTCGATCTCGATCACCTCGCACGTCAGCTTCATGTGCACGAACGGGGCCATGTCCTCCGTGCGATTCATGTCGATCAGGCTGACGGGCATGAAGCCCTCGATGCCGTTGAACTTCAGCGTCAGCCCGCCCTTGTTCTGCCCCGTGACGTAGGCCTCCACCAGCTGCCCACGGTGCAGCGTGTCCCACGTGGCCGCCAGGACGGCGCCCTCGCGCGAGAGCACGAGCGTTCCGTCCTCGTGCTCGCTCGCGACCGTCACCTCGACGGACGAGCCGATCTCCGGCAGCGGCTCGTCCTCGAACTGCACGGCCGGCAGGATGCCCTGGCTCTTGCCGCCGAAGTCCACGAAGATGTCGTCGCGCTGGATATCGATGACGGTCCCGGTGCGGATGCCGTCGGGGCGCTGCGGCCGTGAGATGCGGCTCGTTCCCTCCTCCAGCAGTTCGTCGATGCTGGCGTCCCCCAGCGCCTCGTCCAGCTCGCGCTGGAGGTCGTCGTCCAGGTGGGCATCGGCCCGGTGGATGTTGTCCCTGTCCTGCTTGTCGATGGCCATGTCGACTCCTCGTACGGCATCGCGCCGCCCGGCGCGGAGCGCGGAATCATACTCACCTACGGCCCCGGCGCGAAGAGCCAAGCCATCGCTTCGGCCCGTTCCCGCGCGGAGCCCGCCGGGCGGTCCTCGCCCATAGCGTACATCGGAATCCCGACGGCCCGAGATTCCTATTTCGGCGACGGCGTCAGCGCCCCGGCGGTGTACAGGTCGATCTCGCCGCGGCTGAGCCGCCGCGCCTTGCAGATCACCTGCCGGATGGCCCGCGCCTCGGCGGCGGGCACGATCGGGGCGGGCGCCGCCGCGCCGGCGTGCTTGCGGCACGCCGGGCACGGCACCGTGCCGGTCCCCTCGCACTCCTCGCAGCGGGTCACCCCCATCCCGCCACAGTCAGGACACGGCACGTAGGCGTAGCCCCGGAACCCGGGCAGCGTCTTGCGGACGGCGCCGGTGCCCTTGCATCGCGGGCACGGCACCTTCCCCGACGCGTGACAGCGGTGGGCGCGGCAGTCGGCCCGACCGGTCCCGCCGCAGCGGGTGCAGACCTTCTTCCTGCCGGCCAGGACCCGACGGGCGGCCACACGCGACTCGGCCAGCAGGACCGCCAGCGGCCGCGGCAGCGAGCCTGCCAGCGACACCGCCTGCGGGCAGCGCGCCGCCCGCTCCAGCGCGTCCGCCGCCATCGCCGGCCCGGCATCGAGGTACGCCCCCAACCCGTCGGCGAGCGCCGCGTAGGCGGTCCGCCGCTCCCGATCCCGGCGCTGGCGCAGCTCGCGGAGCCGCCCGCGCGCCGCCGCGTCCAGCGGATCGGCCAGGACCTGCCGGACGAGCGCCGCGATCCGCGCGTCGCCGCCCGCCGGCGCGGGGCGGCTCGCCGGCCGGGTGGCCACCTGCGCCCACAGGAAGGCCGCCAGCCCCGCCAACACCGCCCACGCGGCCATCGCTCCCTGCGCCCGGGCAGCGGTCCGGGCCGTCATGATCCGGCGTGCCTTCATCTCTCTACGGTCCCTCCGCCGGCAGCATTTCCAGCAGCGCGAGGACCTGGTAGCAGCTCTCGCGCGCCTCGACGAGGACGTTGTCCGACGCGGCCACGCCCCGCTCGCGGTCGCCGCGGATCCGCGCGACCTCGGGCTCGGCGGGCGGTCCGTTCGTCTCCAGCACGAGCACCTCCAGCAGCTTGCCGGCGGCCCCCAGCCGCACCGCCGCCCGCTGGAGCGCGGTCTCACACGCCAGCTCGCGCGCCTCGGCCCCCAGGCGGATCATGTCGATCTTCACGGCGTGCTTCCTGCCGTCGGGGTGCTCTCGCGCCAGGCGGGTCAGTTCCGCCACCACCAGGGCCAGCCCCTCCAGCATCTCCTTGTCGCGGGTCGGCCCGTGGATGCCCATCCTGGCGGGACGGATTTCCGGGCGCGCCGCTGCGCCCGCCCTGGCGCCCGCGCGGTGGGCCTTCAGGAGTTCGCCGGTCAGCCTCGCGTGGTGAACGAAGGCCGCCACCAGCTTCTCCACGACGGGATCCGGCCGCCAGGCGGGGGGCGCGCCGGTCGGCCCGGCGATGGCCCTCGCCATCCGCCCGCTGCGCCCCCAGGCGCAGGAGACGGCCAGCGTCTTCCACCGCCCGGCGCAGGCCTTGCGCTGGTCCGCGTTGTGGTTGATCGCCAGGCGGTAGCGCCAGCGATGCTGGCTGCCGAGGTAGCCGGTGCCCTCGAGCAGCGTCATGGCCACGCGGTGCGCGGCGTAGTTGGATCGGGCAGGCTGGATCATCGCCGCCAGGCGCGGCGGGATTTGCGGATCGTTCATCTCCGTCAGCGCCCGCAGGATGCGGTTCGTCGTGGGCAGATCGTTCACGGCGCCCGTCAGGAGCGCTTCGAGCCGCTTCAGGAGGATGTCGGCGGCCTGGCGGCTGTCCAGCCGCTGAAGCTCCTCGATCGCCCGGTACCGCACGCCCATGGTCAAAGAGCGGAGCTCCGCTTCGAGCCGGCGCGCCATCTCCGCGCCCAGCGCCGCCCCGCCGGCGAACGCCTTCTCCTCCCGCGGGTCGGGCAGGCGAACGTGCCGCGTCAGCCGCTCCGCACGCCGCAAGGCGTCACGCTCGCCCGCGACGGCCAGCACCTCGCGCGTCAGCACGTCCGAGCCGGGCGTGAAGCTCGCCACACGGTCCGCGCAGGCCAGCATCGTCGCCGCCAGGTCGGTCAGCAGCGTGCGGCTGTCGCGCTTCGTGCCCCAGGAGGCCCGGACCTTTTGCGCGACGAGCGTCGCCGGCCGCCGCGGACGCTTCCGCGGGCGCGTCGCCGGCCCGGTGGTCGGCCGGGTCGCAGTCGGCCGCGTCGACGCGATCTCGCGCCGACCGGTCTCGATCACGCGGCGCAGCTTCGCGGCCGCCTCCGCACGCTCCCCGGGCGTGTCCAGCGAGGCGCTGCGCAGGGGGTCGCGGTAGTCCAGCGAGAGGCAGGACGCGAGCGTCGCGTGCGTCCGCGCGGCGGCCTGCACGTCCGGCGTTCGGGCGAGCACGCGGCACAGGGCCAGGCGCGCGACCCGCCGGACGCCCTTGCCGTAGCTGGCGCAGCCGCCGGAAGCCAGGAGAGACGACAACGCCGCACGCGAGCCGGGTTGGTTCGGATCGGCCGCCGCCTCGATCAAGTCGTCCAGGACGGCGGTGAAGCTCGCCGCGTCGGCCCGGCGCCCGTAGGTCATCAGGTCCCCCCCTTCCATGACGGCGTAGGCCAGTCGCTTCGGATCGTTCGCCGGGTCGCTCGGATGGTCCCTCCGGCTCTGCGCGAAGGCCCGCTCGCACTGGTCGAGGAAGCGGTGCAGCTCGCCGGAGTCCGTCACGACCACGCCCGGGGTCGGGCGCAGGAACAGCAGCGAGGCCAGCAGCCCGGCCGCGCGGTACACCTTGGCGCGGCCGAGGTCACCTTCCCCGGCTGCCTCGCGCAGGCGCTCGACGAGCGCGCCGAACGCCGTCGTCTGCGCCGGCGGGCGCGCCGAGGGGCAGTGCAGCAGCGCCTCGAACAGCGCTTCGACGAGCACGCGTTCCCGCGGCGTGCCGCCGGCGACGAGCAGGCCGGCCGCCTCCTCCAGTGCCTCGGCCCGCGCGGCCGGGTCGGCCTCGTCGAGGAGCTTGCGGACCTCGTCCGGCCTCTGAAGGGCTTCGAAGGCGCCGGCCAGCAGCGGACTGCGGTCCACCGCCGGCTCCGCCAGGGCGATCTCGCCGCCCGGACCGTCGACCGCCGGCGCGCCGGCGTCCGGCCCGCCCGAACGACGAGACGGCCAGCGGTCGATCACCAGGTACCCCACACCACCCACCGCCAACACGAGAACGGACACGAGCACCACCAGGGCGTGCTTCAGATGGTCGGGCCGACGCGGAGCAGCCGGCCTCGGCACGGCCGGGGCGCTCGCGGCGTCCGCCGCCAACGCCTCCAGGATGGGCAGCGGGTCGGCCGCCAGGACGGCATCGGCCTCCGCGCCCGCCGGGACGCCCGACGGCCCGAGGTACTGCTCCAGCACGTCGGCCGACTCGTGCTGGGAGAGCCCCTCGGCGGCCGCAAGCGACAGCAGCCGGCGCCGGTCGTCGTCGCTCCCGTGCCCCTCGGGGAACATCGCCAGCACGTGCCCCTTGAACTGCGCGACGGCGGAGGAGGCATCCGGCGTGCCGCGCCCGGCGCCGAGGGCCTTCAGGCGCCCGTCGATCCGCTCCCGGGCCGCCTCGTCGTCGATGCCGAACCTCGCGGCCACGGCCATCAGCTTGCGCTCGCCGCTCGGCGTGAGCACCCCCCGGTCCACCTCCAGGTCGATGGCGGCCAGGAAGAACGCCATCGCCTCGGCCCGGGCCTCCTGCTGCCGCTCGGGCGGCGCCTGCGCCGCGGCGCCCCCCTGGCGAGGGATGCGCTCCAGGACGTACCGCACGTCCGACTCGGGCAGGCCGAGCGCCGAGAGCCGCTGGGCCAGCCGCCCGCGGTCCGCATCGGCGAGGCAGCCGTCGCCGTCGACCGTCTCGCGAACGGCGCGTCGGCAGGCCTCGACGAGCTTGCGGCGGTGGCGGGCGGGCCGCTCGCGGCGCTTCGGGCCGCCGGCGCCCACCAGACGGGCGTCGTACGCCCGGCGCTTGCGGGGATCGCGGAGGACCTCGGCGGCACGCTCCAGCTCCCGCTCGATCATCGAGACGATCGGGATGAACTGCGGCCCGGGGATGTTACGCCGCAAGCGGAGCTTTCGCTCCTTCAGCGCGCTGTCCACCAGGGCGGGGCTGACCAGGCGCGGGTCGATACGGAGCAGGTGGTAGGCCGTCGGCTCGGTCACCGATTCGGGGATGTCCAGCAGCTTGTAGAAGGCGGGCCCGTGAATCATGGCCTGCTCACTTGGTCTCCTGTCCCGCCGGGGTTCGGCCGTCGAGGCCGAGCTCGCGAGCCAACGCGTCGAACCGATCCTGCCACGGGCGGATCGCGATCCTCGGGTGCTGGAGACGGAAGTACGCCAGCACCTTGCGAGCCTGCTCCCGCCGGCCGGCCTTGGAGACGCACCGAATCCAATGATACCGCGCCTCGTAGTAGCCTTCCGTGCGTTTCTCGAGTCCCTTGGCGAGGGTGCGCCACTTCTCGGCCGCCGGGCCGAACTGCCCTGTTCGCTCGTGGCAGAGCGCGAGCCCGCGCAGGGCCCCACCGGCGCGGCGCCGAGGCGTGTGGGCCACGAGCCATCGGTAGTGCTCGATGGCGTCCTTGTGCCGGCCCAGCTTCCGCAGGATGTCAGCCAGCCCGCGGCGCGCGGCGGCCTCCTGCGCGCGAACCTGCTTGTCCGCGCTTCCGCGGACGTGTCGCAACAGGAGGCGTTGGATGCGAAGGACCTGCCGGCCGACGGCGGCGGCCGCCTCGGCCTTGCCGGCCTCGGAGAGGGCATCGAACTCCGCCGACAGGGCGGGGGCAACGTCGGCCAGCGTGGCGGCGAGATCCTGGCCCGTGGGTCCGGCCGAGTCGAGCAGCTCGTCGATGTGCCGCCCGGCGGAGTCGATGCCACCGGCCTGGACCTCCGCCCGGACGCGTGCGGCCAGGCGCCGCGTCGCGGCACGGGCGCGCTGCGAGGGCAGCTTGTCCAGGTGATCCAGCAGGGACAGCGCCGCCGCCGGGCGAGGCGTGGGCAGCGCCAAGTACCTCCGCGCGACGGCCACGCCGACGTCCACGACGCCGGCGGCGGCCTGCCGTTGCTCGCCCGAGAGCCGCTTCCCGGCAGCCGCACCGGCGAACCGCCCCACCGCCCCCGCCGATCGGTCCAACGCGCCGAGCAGCGCGTTCGGGTCGCCCGGCGCCTCCCGCGCGAGGGCCTCCGCCTGCTTCGCCGCCGCCAGCGCCAGCCCGTACTGCGCCAGCACGTAAACCGCGTCCGCCGGACGGACCCGCCCCAGCGCCCGCTCGGCGTCCGCGAACCGGCCCGTCTCCAGGAGCAGTTCGGCGCGGTACCAGGGCAGCTTTTCGGTCACGGGCTGACCGGGAAAGCTCTCTTCCAACAGCGCGAGCGATTCGGCGAGCTCGGCCGGCGGCAGGGGTGGGTCGGCCTTGAGCGCCGCCCGCCCCGTCTGCACGACGGCGGCACAGAGCCCGGCTGCCCGGTCGTCGGTCGGGTGGCGGCGGAGGAACTCGACGGCGTAGCGATGGGCCTGAAGGTGCTTGCCCTCACTCGCGGTGGCGGCGGCCCGCACGTAGCGCAGGTCGGCCAGCAAGGCCGCGTCCGTGCGGGGCTGAGCGGCTCGCAGCCCCTGGTCGGCCTCGGCGGCGGCGGCGGCGAACCGCTTCGCCTCGAGCAGCGTCCGGGCCTTGCTGAGGTGCTGCACGACGGAGGCGCCGTTGCCGCGCCCGAGCAGCTTCGCCAGCTCGCCGCGCCACGGCTCGCCGTGCGAGTAGACCCGCCGGGCCACCGCGTCGAGCCGACCCCGAAAGAGCCGGTGGTACTCGGGGTTCTGCCGCGGGTCGGCCAGGACCGACAGGCACCGGATCCGCTCCAGGGCCATCTCCAGCTCGATCGCGTCGAGCCGGCGGTCCGGCTTGGACGAATCGAAGTACTGCTTCGCCGCGTTCTCCGCCGCCAGGTGCGAGCCGTACGCCTGGGCCGCCTTGATGCGAACGTAGGTCATCCGCTTGAAGCTCGCCGGGGGCGTGTTGTCCGGCCGCGCGGGTTTGAGCAGCTCCAGCACCTGGAAGTGCTGCTTCAGCTCGTAGTGGCAGAGGGCCTGCCCGAGGAAGCAGTCGGCCACGACGGCATGGGCGCGGTAGCCCCCGGCCGTGAAGCTGCTGAACCGTTCGATGGCCTGGCGAAGGCGGCGTTTCCGCTCGGCGGGCTCTCGGGCGACGAGGCCGAGGTTGTAGTGCGACCAGGCCTCGGCGTAGTTGGCTCGCGAGATGTAGCCGCTGAACCGGCGCCAGTTCTTATCCTCGCTGGGGTCGCGGTTGGTGTAGCGCCGCTCGATGGCGTCCAGGCGGTCCTCGCAGAGCTTGACGAGGCCGGCGTACTCGCCGATGGCCTCGAGCAGGAGCTTGCGGGCCTGCTCGCGCGCGGCGGCGTCGGTCGCCTTGCGCTTCCAGGCCAACACGGCGACGCGCCCGCGGACGCGCAGGATGTCGGCGTGCAGGAAGCCGCGGGCGACCCGCTCGAGCCGTCGGCCCTCTTGCCCGAACAGCTTTTCGGCCTGGCGGAGCTTCGCCTCGGCCTGGTCCGTGGAAGCGGCCCGCTGCGCTTCGGCGAGCAGCGTCGCGACCCGCACGTCCAGCGGCTCGTCGGCGCGGGCGGCCCCGAGGCCCAGGGCCAGCCAGATCGCCACGGCTCCGGGGATGCGACGGCGAGGGCGTCTCACGGCTCGACCCCCTTCGGCGAGAAGGCCGTCCGGTACAGGCTCGCCTGGTGGCAGGCGTCCAGGGCGGCGATCATGTCGCCGAACGCCACGTCCCCGTGCCCCTGGATGATCACGACGGGGTCGCCGAGGGCCCGCCGCGCCCGCAGCATGCCCACCAGGTCCTCGATGCCGGCGCACGGCTGGTCGTCGCAGGTGATCCGCGCCCCGTCGCGAGCCGGCAACAGCCGAATCCGCACCGGGTCCAGCTCTTCCGCCTTCGCCGCGCCCGCGGGGCCGGCCGCCGGCAATCGCGACGGCAGGTCCCTCTCCGGCCGGAGAAACGTCGACGCGCACATGAAGAAGATCAGCAGCAGGAACACGACGTCGATCATCGCCGCCATGTGCAATTGCGGGCGCTTCAACCCGTGCCTTCGGCGCGTCAGCAGCATCACTTCGCCCTCCCGGTGCCCCGGGTCCCCCCGCCCTCGCCGGGCTCGACGACGGCGACCTTCACCCGGGCGATCCCCCGGGCCGCGCACGCCTGGAGCACCCGCCCCGCGACGCGCCACGGCGACCGGCGGTCCCCGCGGATGACCACGGAGACGCCGGCGGGCCCGGCCTGCGCGGCCTTCGCCGCCAGCAGCGCGGTGAGCGACTCGAGCGACTGCTGCCGGCGGAACACCACCATTCGCCCGTCCGGCAGGACGTTGACGACGATGCGGGCGCCCTCGACGGGCTTCGGCTCGGCGCCCTTGCGGGCTTCCGGCAGGGCCAGCTTCTCGGCGCGAAGCTTCGAGAACTGCGAGAGCACCATCGAGAAGATGATCAACAGGAAGACGATGTCGATCAGCGGGGTGATGTTGATCTCGCAGGTGGGCCTTCGTCTTGTCCGGATCAGCCGCATGGTCTCGCCCGCCCCACCGCTCAGGCACCGGCCTGGCGGAACCGCCCCATCAGCCGCTCGACGACCGTCTCCGCCTCGGCGACGTAGCTGTCGATGCGGTTGCGGAACTGGGACACGAAGAACATCGTCGGGATCGCCACGATCAGCCCCATGCAGGTGGTGACCAGCGCCTCGGAGATGCCGCCGGCCAGTTGGCGCGGCGTGGCCGCCCCCTCCGTCGCGGCGATGATGTTGAACGAGCGGATCATGCCCGTCACCGTGCCCAGCAGGCCGAGCATCGGCGCCGCCGCCGCGATGAACGAGAGGTACTCCAGCTTGCGGTACAGCTTCGAGACCTCCCGCTCGGAGACCTCCTGCATGGCGCTCTGCATGTCGAAGAAGCCGAACATGCCGCCCCGCTGCTCCAGCCCCGCCTCGATCACCCGGGCCAGGAACGACTCGTCGTTCCGGCACAGGCCGACCGCCCCGTCGTAGTCCTTCCCCGCGAGCTCACCGGCCAGGGACTCCTCCAGGGCGACGGGCAGGATGCGCTCCCGGCGGATCGACAGGAAGTGCTCCACGATCAGCGCCACCGACGCGAGCGACATGAGGAACACGAGCAGCCCGATGACGCCGCCGGCCCGGACCGTGCTCCAGAGGGAGATATCCTCGCCGTCGGCGCCATCTCCGGCCGCCGGGCGGGTCGCCTGCGTCGTCTGGGCCAGCATCGCCGGCGCCTGGCTCGCGAGCACCACGGCGAGCAGGGCGGCTAGGCACATCCACTTGGCGTGATACACGTCACGGCTCCTTGTCCTATGGCGGCGCGCGCGCCGGGCGCGGCGGCACGTCCGCAGGGGAAGACAATGTCGGCGGCCCGCGCGCTTCGGGAATTCGGTCCCGGCCGGGGGCCCCTCACCGGCCCGCCCCCAGCCCGATGGACGCCGGGGAAACGAAGCGGTACCACCCGCGGTTGCCCTTGGCGATGCGTTTGAGGACGGCCTCGCCCTCCCGGCTGTAAAAGGCGATGGTGTGGATCTGGACGGTTCGCCCCGGGTTGGCGCGGGCGATGGCGTCGGCGGCGGACGCCTCGAAGATGCCGTCGGAGAGCAGCCAGACGGCGTCGGGCTTCAGGCTCAGCGCCCGGATCATCGCGGCGGTGGGATCGGTGCCGCCCGCGGCGGAGATCCCGCTGACCCACGTGAAGTGCCTTCGCTTGCTGGCCTCGGTGGCGCGGACGAGGTCGCGCGCCGGCATGGGCATGTCGGCGTCGCTGAAGAAGATGGTGAAGAACTTCGCCCCGCGGTCGAGCCCGCGGATGGCACGGAGCAGCTCAGCCTTGGCGGCGTCGATCTTCTCGCCCCTCATGCTGCCGGACCGATCGACGACGAATACGAACCGCCGCCCGCGGGCCTCGAGGCCGAAGAAGGTCGCGGCACCGCCCCCGGTGCCGCCGGCGCCCGCGGCGAAGGCCGTCCAGTCGTCCCGCGCCGCCGCCGGCACGTCCCCCCCGCTGCCGACCTCGATGCGGATGACCCGCTCCATTCTCGACGGCGACCGGCTCGACGCCGCCAGGTCCCAGGCGGCCTCCGCATCCGTGGAGTCCTCCAGCCGCGGCACGGCCAGCTCGCCCACGAAGGACTCGATCCGGGCGCGGTCGGGGCCGCCGCCGATCGTGGGCGCGTCCTGCAGCGCGAGAAGCCCCACCGCCCGCTCCGTCGGCCGCCCCGTGTCGCCGTGCCGCTGGGCGGGCCAGGTCAGCACCAGCGCGCCGATGAGCGTCAGCACGTGCAGGACAAGCGAGACGCCCCAGCCCGCCAGGGCGTCGCGGCGCCCCCACCGGGCGCGCGGGGGCTGCGGCTCGGGGCTCTCGGCGGCGCCGACGGCCGCCTCGGGTTTCGCACGGCTGGGGCCTGCCACGATCCGCGAAGATCTCCGTGCCCCGCACCCGACGGTCGAGGGCGGGCCGGACTGGCCTCGCGGTCCGGCCGCAACGGCGGGCTTCGCCTCCCTCCCGCCTCGTCGAGTGTCCACGGCAACTCTCTCCATTCCATCATCGCAGAGCGCGCCGCGACAATCAAGCTCGATGGCATGCCCGGCGGCCTGCTGCGTCGGCGCCGCGCACAAACAGGGTGCTTCCCGCCCCCACGCGCCGATCGGCCCGGTATAATGCCGCCGTGACGTGCCCGGGCAAAAGGGCAGGACGGACCATCCTGGGGACCGAACGATGGACAAGCTCGCGATCGACGGCGGAAGGGCGGTGCGGACGGAGGCGTTTGGGGACTGGCCGATCTTCGGCGAGGCGGAGCAGGCCGCCCTGCTCGCGGTGCTGCGAAGCGGCAAGTGGGGCCGGCTCGCCGGCGAGGAGGTCGCCCGCTTCGAGCGGCGCTTCGCGGCCTTCCAGGGGGCGAAGTACGCCCTGGCGTCGGTCAACGGCACGACGACGCTCCGCATCGCCCTGCTCGCGGCGGGCATCCAGGCCGGCGACGAGGTGATCGTCCCGCCGTACACGTTCCTCGCCACGGCCGGGGCCGTCATCGAGGCCAACGCCATGCCCGTCTTCGTCGACATCCAGCCGGATACGTACAACATCGATCCCGACGCCGTCGAGGCGGCGGTCACCGACCGCACGCGGGCGGTCATCCCGGTGCACCTGGGCGGGCTGTGCGCGGACATGGACGCGATCATGGCCGTCGCCCGGCGGCACGGGCTCGTCGTCATCGAGGACGCCGCCCACGCCCACGGCGCGACGTACAAGCAGCGCGGCGCGGGGACGCTGGGGCACGTGGGATCGTTCTCCTTCCAGTCCTCCAAGAACCTCACCTGCGGCGAGGGCGGCGCTATCCTGACCGACGACGAGGAGCTCTACCTCGCGTGCCACCAGGTCCACAACTGCGGGCGCTCGCCGAAGGGCGGGCGGTGGTACCTGCACCACTCGCTCGGCGCGAACTACCGGATGACGGAGTTCCAGGCGGCCGTGCTCAACGCGCAGCTCGACCGCCTGGCGGAGCAGACCGCGCGGCGGGACGCCAACGGGCGGCACCTTGCCGGCCTGCTGGCGGCGATCCCCGGCGTGCAGGCCCAGGCCCTGCCGGACTTCGCCACGCGCCACGCGTACCACCTGTTCCTCATCCGGTACGACGAGTCGGCTTGGGGCGCGCCGCGAGCGGCCTTCGTCGAGGCCGTCCGCGCCGAGGGCATCCCGCTGAGCGCGGGCTACACGCGCCCGGTCTACCGCCAGCCGATGTTCGTCGAGCAGCGCTTCGGGCCGTACACCGGCTGCCGGCTGGGCCGGGACGACCTGGACTTCGCCGCCTTCGCCGAGCGCTGCCCCGTCGCCGAGCACGTGACGGCCCGCGAGGGCACGTGGCTGCCGCAGCAGGCGCTGCTCGGGCCCAAGCGGGACATGGAGGACATCGCCGAGGCCGTCGCGAAGGTCTACCGATGCCGCGACGCGCTGCTCGCCCGCGCCCGGGCCGCCGAGGGGCAAGGCTCATGAACGTCGGCACATCGAAGGTGGACATCACGCCGCCCGAGGAGATGCTGCCGCTGGAGCTGAGCGGCTTCGTCGCCCGCCGGCAGCCGGCCCTCGGCGTGCACGACCGGCTCCACGTTCGCGGGCTGTGCATCGAGGGCCGCGGCGACCGCCTGCTCTGGCTGCACGCCGACCTGCTGGGCCTTGCCGACGCCTTCGCCGACGGCTTTCGCGCCTGGGCGGCCGACCGCTTCGCCCTCGAGGCGCGGCAGGTGCTGCTGTCCGCCACGCACACGCACGCCGCCCCGGCCACCGTGCCGCTGCTCCAGTGCGGCGAGGTCCGCGGCGAGTACGTGGACTTCCTTCGCCGCCGGATGGAGGCCGCCGCCGAGCAGGCCGCCGCGGAGCTGGAGCGGGCCGAGCCCGTCGCCGCCGAGGGACGCTGCGAACTGGCCGTCGACCGCCGCGGAGGGCCTTCGGCCCACACCGACCCGCGCATGGGCGTGCTGGCCTGGCGGCGGAAGGACGGCAGCCTCGCGGCCGCCGTGGGCAACTACGCCATCCACAACGTCGCCTTCGGAGCCGTCAACCGGCTCGTCAGCGCGGACGTCACCGGCCACGCCGCCGCCCGCCTGGAGCGCGAGCTGCCCGGCCGGCCGACCGTCCTGTTCACCGTGGGCGGCGCGGGCAACGTCAACCCGCCGGCCGTCGGCGTCGCGGCCGAGCAGGTCGCCGCCTGGGGCCGGGCCCTTGCCGACGAGGCCATCCGGGCGCTGGACAGCGCCCGGGCGCTGGACGACACGCTCCGCGCCTCCTCGGAGGCGATGCGCTTCGAGCTGGACGCGTTCGACGAGGCCGGGATCCGAAGCTGGGCCGCCGAGCACCTTCCGCCGGCCGCGTCCGGCGAAACGACGCCCGCCCAGCAGCGGAGCCGCCGGGCGTTCGAGACCTGGCGGCAGCACATGGTCGACCGCGCCCGGGCCGGGCAGGCCGCCACGCACGGCCGCGCGCGGCTCGCCGTTGTGCGAATCGGCGACGTGCACCTGGCCTGCGTCAGTGCCGAGGTGTTCAGCCGCCTCGCCGACGAGCTGCGCGCGGCGACCGGCGGCAGCGTCTACGTCGTCGGCTGTGCCAACGGCCTGTTCGGCTACCTGCCGACGGCCGAGGCCTACGACGAGGGCGGCTACGAGACGGACACCGCCTTCGTCTACTACGACAGCTACCGGCCGAAGCGCGGCACGTTCGAGGCCGTCCGCGACCGCCTGGCGGAGATGATCGCCGAAGGCGCCGCGGCACCCTGAGCCGACCGCCCTCCGGGAGACAACCGATGAGAAGAACGCTCTGCATCGCCGCCTGCCTGGCCGCGGGGGTCGCCGGCGCGTCCGCCGAGCAGCGGGGCCTCGTGCTGCTCGTGCGCGACGCTCCGGCGCACGGGATCGTCCTGGGGCGCCTGCGCCTGCCGGTGTCCTGGCCGCGGGAGCAGCGGCACGTCCTCCGCGCGACCGCCGGCGGCGAGCCGATCCCGGCCCAGTTGCTCCCGCCCTTCGGCGGCGGGCGCGAGTGGCTGGCGGCGCTGAAGCTCCCCCGCGGCGGGGACCACGAGCTGCGCCTGGAGGTCAAGCCGCAGCAGCGCCCGGCCGAGCAGGCGAAGAGCTTCGTCGCCACCAACCGCTGGGTCGCCGTCCGCTTCGACGCCGGCAAGATGCACGGCCTGCCGGGCAGCCTCCGCTTCGCGCAGACGAAGAAGGCCTTCGACACCTTCGCCTGGAACGACCGCCTCCACCACCGCAAGCTGGGCGGCTTCCTGCTTCGCTACGGGCCCGGGCGGATGGAGGTCCTCGCTACGGGGCCGATCTGCACGGTCGTCCGCACGTCCGGCACGTACGCCAAGGCCGACAGCGAGAGGCCGGAGTCCAAGCCGCAGGCCACCTACGACTGGGTCCTCTTCCACGACCTGCCGCTGCTGTTCGTCCGCGCGCGGATCACGCAGGCCGAGCCGCAAGAGTGGCACGAGCTGCACTTCCTGGAGCTGAGCTACCCCGACGAGAGCTTCGGCGCCTACGCCGGCGGCGAACCGACCCAGACCGGCCGATTCGCCGGCACGAAGAAGGGCTTCAGCTTCAGTGACTGGGCGATGCTCCGCGACGGACGCAGCGCCGTCGCCATGCTCCGCGCCGGGCGGATGCTCTTCCACGACGGGCGCGGGGCCTATGGAACGTACCTCCACGCCCACAGCAGCCGCGCCTGGCAGGGCTGGAAGGACACCGAGGCGAGCTTCTCCGCCTGGCTGTGGGTCGGCTCGGCCGAGGACCCCGTCGCCGCCGTCCGCCGGGCCGCCAGGCACCTGCCGGCCGCCGCGAGCGTCGAAGCCGTGCCCGCCCGGCTCGTGGAACGCCTCGCCGCGCTGCGCCGGGAGCCGGCGGGGAAGAGCCTCTCGCCATCCCAGCGGATGCGCCTCCACGGCCTGCTGGTGGCGGAGAACCACGTCCGGCAGGGCGCCTGGTCGGTGGCCGAGGACATCCTCGCCGGCCGCCGACCGCCACGCCATCTCCGGAGCCTGCCGGCCGGAGACCTGTCGCTCGAGCTCGAGCTGCACAAGGACGGCGTGCGGAACGTCAGCCTCGTGGACCTCGGCGCGCGCCGCGGTCTCGCCGCCAAACAGCCCGCTCCCCTGTTCGTCCTGACGATGCGTCACGCGGCCGACGGCCGGCTCGCCCAACTGCGGGCCGACAGGGGCTGGAAGGAGGTGACGTGCCGCCGAACGGGCGCCGGCCTGCGCCTGACGTGGGCGAAGGCGGACGATCCGACGTACGCGGGGGTCCGCGTCTCGGCCACGGCCCGAGGCAGCGCCCGCCCGAGCCGCCTGGACTGGACACTCCGGGTCCACAGCGCCAGCCCGAACTGGGGAACCTGGCGCGTTCGGTTCCCCCAGTTGTCGATCGGGCCCTTCGCCCGACGGGGCCGCGTGCTCGTCCCCCAGGCGGCGGGCGTGGTGAAGAACGACGCCTGGCGGAAGTCGTTCCGCTCCGGCGGCACGTACCCCAGCGGGTGGACGGCCATGCCGTTCGTCGCCGCGTACGACACGGCCGGCAAGACGGGGATCTACGTCGCCGTGCACGATCCGAACGCCTCGACGAAGGACGTCCGCGTCGACGGCGACGGCGAGAGGCGCCAGGTGGGCATCGCGTTCGACCACCCCGCGCCGAACATGGGCCGGCCGCGAACGGGCTTCACGCTGAGCGGCCGGGGCGTCTGGCAGCTCTTCCGAGGCGACTGGTTCGACGCGTCGATGATCTACCGCGACTGGGTGCGCCGCGAGGCGAAGTGGTGGCCGAAGCTCGGGCCCGACGGGCGCGAGGACACGCCGCGATGGATGCGCGAGCTGTGCGTCTGGGGGCTGCTCGGCGGCGGCAGCCAGGGCGCCGTCCAAGGTGGCAAGGCGTTCGTCGACGCGATGGACATGCCCTGCGGCTTCCACTGGTACAACTGGCACCGCATCCCCTTCGACAACGACTACCCCCACTACTTCCCGCCGAAGGAGGGCTTCGCGAAGGCCGTCGCCGAGATCCAGACGAAGTCCAGCCGCCCCGCGTACGTCATGCCGTACATCAACGGGCGCCTCTGGGACACGCGCGACAAGGGCGCGGCGGACTTCGAGTTCACGAAGCTCGCGAAGGCCGCGGCCACGAAGAACGCCAAGGGCGAGCCCTACACGGAGACCTACCGCAGCAAGGAGGCCGACGGCTCGCCCGTCAGGCTGGCGGCCATGTGCCCCGCGACCAGGCTCTGGCAGGACCGCGTCCACGGCATCGTGCTTCGGCTGCTGAAACAGGAAGGCTGCAAGGCGGTGTACATCGACCAGGTCGCGGCGGCCCGCCCGCGGCTGTGCTTCGACGCGGCGCACGGCCACCCGCTTGGCGGCGGGGGCTGGTGGGTCGACGCCTACGGCGAGATGCTGACGCGCCTGCGAAAGGACATGCCGCCCGGCTGCATGCTCACCACCGAGTGCAACGCCGAGCCGTACGTCCGCTGGTTCGACGGGTACCTGACGTGGCACTGGCAGTACGACGGGCAGGTGCCGGCCTTTCCGGCCGTCTACGGCGGGGCGATCCAGATGTTCGGCCGGGCGTATCGCGGCGGACCGACGAAGGACCTGGCGCTTCGCATGAAGGCCGGCCAGCAGCTCTGCTTCGGCGAGCAGATCGGGTGGATCGGCGTGAACGTGGCGAAGGAGCCGGCCAACGCCGCGTTCCTGCGGCAGGTCGCCCGCGTGCGGCACCACCTGCGGCGGCACTTCTACGCCGGGCAGATGGCCCGCCCGCCGCGGCTCATCGGCGACATCCCGGCCGTCACCGCCGACTGGCAGTGGAGCGGCGTCTGGCCGGTGACGACCGACGCCGTCCTCACCGGCGCCTGGGAGCTGCCGCGCGAGCGGAAGCTCGCGATGATCTTCGCGAACGTCTCGGACGAGCCCATCACGGCCCGGCTCGCCTTCGACGCCGCCGCCTACGGCCTGGGGCGGGCGAAGCTGCGCGTAGCCGCCGTAACGGCGGACGGCCCCGGCGAGACCGAGCCGCTGGGCAAGCAGCTCGACGGCGAGCTCACCTTCCAGCCGCGGAGCGCCCGGGCGTACGAGATCGTCGCGCCGGCATCACCACAACCCGACCCAACACAAGCACACCAAGGGGAATCACGATGATGGCAGTCCAGTACGCCCCGCTGATCGTCGTGGCCGTCGCCCTCGTTCTTGCCCTGGCGGTTGCCGTCGCACTCGCCGTCCGCTTCTTCGACCCATGGCTCCAGGCGTGGTACGCGGGTTGCCCGATCCCCATGAGCGACCTGATGGGTATGAGCTTGCGAAAGGTCAACGTGCGCACAGTCGTGCTGGCCCACATCCGGGCGCATCGGGGCGGCCTGAACGTACCCCTGCAGCAGATGGAAACGCACCACCTCGCCGGCGGGGACGTGCTCGAGATGGTCGCTGCGATGCTGGCCGCTCGACAGGCAGGGCTCCAGGTCGACTGGGGCACGCTGGCGGCACAGGACCTCGGCGCCGGCGACGTGCTTCAGTTCGTTCGCCGCGCCATCCAGACCGGAGACGACGCGCCGAGCGACGCGCCGAGTGAAGTGCCGCCGCAGACGAGCGACTCCCCGCCGGCGTAGGGCCGCCCGGCGCCTACTCCGCCGCCTGGCGGCAGAGGGCAATGCCCACGTCGTCCTGGAGCGCCCCCGTCGGCAGGCGGACGAGGTCCACCAGCCCCTTCGCCGCCGCCGCCAGGTCGCCCCCCATCGCCACCGGCCGGATCTTCTCCATCGGGGCGTACTTCAGCAGCCCGTCCGACCCCGCCAGCACCACGCCCTCGACGAACGGCGCCCAGAACGCCGCCGGCTGGGCCCAGCCCGAGCCGAGCAGCGGCCGCCGCTTCTGGTGCCGCGTCAGGTCCCGCGACGCCTCCTCCGTCAGCAGCCAGCAGCCCGAGTCCCCCACGCTCGCCCCCACCACCACTACGCGCGTGCAGACCGCCACGACGGCCGTGCTCTCGCCGACCATCGGATTCGCCTCCAGCGCCGCGTCGATCTCCCGCAGCACCTCGCACCAGTGCTTGGGATCGACGAGCCTCTGCCCCGCCTCGACCACGCGGCGGACGCGATCGACGACCAGCTCAGCCGCCTCGCCACCGCCACCCGTGCCCCCCGCGCCGTCGGCCACCACCAGCACGGCGGCCGAGCCGCGCTCGAAGGCCTCCGCCCGGTCCTGGCACGTCTTCCGCCAGCCCTCGATGATCCGCGCTGTCTGCATGCTTCGCCCTCGCAGCCGCTCTGCCCGAGTGTACCGTCACCCGGGCCGACGTCCAGGCCGCCTTGCTCCGCCGCCGTCCCGCGCGCTCAGGTCACGCCGCGATTCGCGCGTCGCGCCGCCGGTCGGCCAGGTAGAACGGCAGGTACAGCAGCAGGATCAGGGCGATGCCAACGCCGTACAGGAACAGGACGTACCACGGCCAGGGCAGGAAGAACATCGGCGAGGCCCCCACCGGCGGCTCGCAGAGAAACATGTAGTTCGCACCCAGCAGCCCGTTGACGCCCGCCGCGAACGCCAGGAACAGGTTCGACGCCACGAACACCCGCAGCAGCGAGCCCCTCCCCGGGCGCAGGTTCAGGGCGAACGTCGCGAACAGCACGCCGATCAGGATCGCCCCGTGGTTGGCGAAGAAGCGGAAGTACTCGTAGCTGGGGAAGCCCTCGACGACGTTCGGCGTGAGGATCGCCTGCGTCGTGCCGCCCAGGCCCCAGAAGTACGCCACCTCGTAGGCGATCCGCCCGCGTCGGCACAGCGCCCAGGCGGTCAGGTACACGGCGGCACCGCAGACGTGCACGGGCAGGCGCTCGCGGGCGAGCTCGGCCAGCGGCAGGGTCGCCAGGCCGTGGGCGTAGTAGACCAGCTCGTTGCCCACCAGCACGATGGCGATCGTCCAGGCGATCGCGCGGGTCAGCCCCTCCGAGCCCGCCCGGCGGCTCCAGATCGGCAGGACGACCGCCGCGGCGGCAATTGCCCCCACCGCCGCGAGATGCGACGGCCCGAACGACTCGAACGTCGCCGCCGGTGCGCTGGCGGGCAGGCTCTGGGCCAGCAGCCCCGTCATGCGCCGCCCGCCGCCGCGCCCCGGCCCGCGGGCCGGCCCCCCGGCGCCCGCTGGAGGAACGCGTGCACGCCCTTCTTGTTGGACGTCACCACGTCGAGGCGCCCGTCGCCGTCGAGGTCCGTCACCTCGAACTGCAGCCCCACGCCGGAGTTGTCGTCGATCCGGTGCGGGACGAACGTCACGTTGCGCGGCGCTTTTCGCCGCAGCTCAAACCAGTACAGCACCGCCGGCTCGCCGGCGCCGGGGTCCTTGCCGCGGTGCGCGAAGTACCGCTTGCCCGTCACCAGGTCCTTCAGCCCGTCGCCGTTGAGGTCCGCCAGACGCAGGGCGTGCGTCTGCGAGAAGTCCTTGCAGATCTCATGCTGTCGAAAGGACATGCCCTTGCCCTCCCCGACGCGCTCGAACCACCAGATGCCGTAGCGGTGCGCCGACGAGCTGATCACGTCCGCGTCGCCGTCGCCGTCCACGTCGTAGGCGTGCATGTCCGCGCACGCCGCGCCCAGCTTCGCCTTGCGGAACGTCCACGGGCCCTTCGCGCGGTCTGCGGGCGCCTCCCACCACCCCGCCGTGGTCATCACGTCGCGGCGCCCGTCGCCGTTCAGGTCGCCCACGCCCAGCCCGTGACTGTACCGATCGGTGCCGGGGGCCTTTGGCCCGCTGATCGCGCCCGTGGCCCACGCCGCGCCCGCCTTGCCCGGCGGGGCGAACCACACCATCCGCCCGCCCGTCGCGAACACCAGCACCGCCCGGCCCGTCCCCAGCAGGTCCGTGAACAGCGGCGTCTCGTTGCACGCGCTGTCGCAGATGCCCCGCTGCTTCCACCGGCCCGCCTTGCCCTTGGGGTTCTCGAGCCACGTGCACGGCCCGCCCGGCCGCCCGATCACCACCGAGTCCACCCACCCGTCGCCGTTCACGTCGCAGGCGAAGTTCAGGTAGCAGCGGCTGCGGTCCTTCGCCGGGTCGTACGCCCGGGCGTCGAGCACCTCGTGCATCCGCCAGCTCGGGGCCTCGTACCACACGTCCCCGGCGAGTACGTCCGGCTTGCCGTCGCGGTTCACGTCGGCGACGGCCACGCCCTCCGACCGGAACGCCTTGTCCAGCGTGACCTTCTCGAACCGCACCTCGCCGCCGGCCGCCGCCCCGCACGCCGCCGCCAGCAGCCCGACCCACGCCGCGACCCACCGCGCTGATGATGTCCTCATCGCCGCCTCCCGCTCGCGCCCGCTCGCCATGCCGCGCCTGCCCGCTTCGCCGCGCCCGCGCGACGCCCGCCGCCGCGCCTACCTCGCCGCCTTCTGAAGGAACACGTGCACGCCCTTCTTGTTGGCCGTGATGATGTCCGGCCGGCGGTCGCCGTTGATGTCCTGCACCTCGTACTGCGTCCCGACGCCCGAGTCGTCGTCGATCTTGTGGGCGACGTACTGCACCCTGCCCTTCGCCGGCCGCCGCAGCTCGAACCAGTACAGCACGGCCGGCTCCTTCCCGCCGGGGTCGTGCCCCTGGTGGGCGTACCACCGCTTGCCGGTGACGAGGTCCTTGAGCCCGTCGCCGTTCATGTCCACCAGCCGCACCGCGTGGGTCTGCGAGAAGTCCTTGCAGATCTCATGCTGCTTGAAGGACATGCCCTTCTCGCCGCGGACCTGCTCGAACCACCAGATGCCGTAGTTGTGGGCCGACGTGGTGATCACGTCGTTGTCGCCGTCGCCGTCCACGTCGTAGGCGTGCATGTCCGCGCACTTGGGGCCCAGCTTCGCCTTGTGGAACGTCCACGGGCCCTTCGTGCGGTCGGCGGGTGCCTCCCACCAGCCGGCGGTGACCAGCACGTCGCTGCGCCCGTCGCCGTTGACGTCGCCGACGCCCAGCCCGTGGCTGAACCGCTCCGTCCCCGGCGCCTTGGGCCCGCTGATGGCGTGGGCGTCCCACGGGCTCTCGAGGTCCTTCGGCACGCCGTACCACGTCATCCGCCCGCCCGAGCCGAAGATCAGCACCGGCTTGCCCGTCCCCAGCAGGTCCAGGAACACCGGCGTCTCGTTGCACGCGCTCTTGGCGGCCACACGCTGCTTCCAGTGCCCCGCCTTGCCCTTGGGGTTCTCGTACCAGTAGCACGGCCCGCCGGGCATGCCGATCACGATCGAGTCGACCCACCCGTCGCCGTTGACGTCCCAGGCGAAGTTCGCGAAGCAGCGGCTGTAGCCCTTGGCGGCCACGTAGGTCTGCGGCTTGCGGATCTCGTGGACCTTCCACGCCGGCGCCTCGTACCACACGTCGCCGGCGAGGACGTCCGTCTTGCCGTCGTGGTTCACGTCCCCCACCGCGACGCCCTCGGCGCGGAACGTCTTGTCGACGACGATCTTCTCGAACCGCACCTCGCCCGCCGCCAAGGCGGTCCCGCTCGTCCCCGCGAGGACGACGCACACGACACATCCCAGCACC
>CAZXOC010000052.1:30471-31913 GCA_964642165.1 uncultured Planctomycetaceae bacterium
ACGCGCGCTGCGAGAGATCCTGTCGCCCCGCCGGGGCTCGGCCGCTGCCGGCGCCCGTTTCCGGCGGCTCACGCCGCCGGCCAAATCCTGCCGGCCTTCCAGGCCTCCGCCGCCGCTTGTGCCGCTCTTACAGAGCTTGGTGGGGAACGGCGCCCGCAAACCCAGGGCGTTGCCCTGGGCTGATGAGTTCGAGGCCCTCGGCCTCGCCGACACGACGCTCGCGGCGGCCATGGCGCCGGCCGCCACCCACGACGCCCAACGGCCCGCCCGGCGCGCCTCTTCCGCCTGAAAGGCGGCCAGCCGACAGCCCAGGGCAACGCCCCGGGAACCGCGCCCGGCCCCACATCCCCAAGCCCTGTAAGGGCGCTACAAGGCCCCGTCTGCCGCCCCGCCCTCCCGGTACGGCGACCAGTAGTTCCGCGCGTCCGTCTTCATCACGTAGCGCCGCACCGGATAAGGCAGCGGGTCGGCCATGCGCAGCGTCCACGCCAGCAGCTCGGCGACCAGCTCGGCCTGCACGGCCGCCACGTCCGCCCGCCCGTACAGGTCGTTCAGCTCGACGGGGTCGGCGCGCAGGTTGTAGAGCTGCCCGCGCCCCTGCATGTCGAACGCCAGCTTCCAGTCGCCCTTGCGGAGCATCCGCATCGTGCCGCTCTGGCTGCGGCTGTTGAGGCAGTCGAAGCTGATCGCCGGGTGCAGGCCGTCGGCGGCGGGGTCGACCAGGGTGTCGCCCTCGACGTAATGCAGGCCACCCATGCCCTGCTCGGCGTAGACGCTGGCGAACTCCCCCGCCGGCCAGTCGCCGCCCGTCAGCAGGGGCCAGAGGCTCCGCCCCTGCACGCCGCGCGGCGTCGCGACGCCGATCGCCTCACAGAGCGTCGGCATGACGTCCACGAGGGACACGAACGCCTCGTGCGGCCGCTCGCCGGCGACGATCCCCGGCCCCGCCCACAGCATCGGGATGCGCATGAGCACCTCGGGCATCTCCGGGCCCTTGCGGACCAGCCCGTACTCCCCCACGAAGTCCCCGTGGTCGGCGACGAACAGGAGGATCGTCCTGTCGGCGAGCCCGCGGGCCTCGAGGTGCTCCACGAACCGCCGCACCTGGTCGTCGATCAGGCGCAGCATCCCGAAGTAGTTCGCCCGCGCGCGGGGGACCTGGCGGTCGTAGTCCGCGAAGCCGCGCCGCCCCAGCTCCTTCGTGAAGCGCCACTTGAAGCCGCGGCGCTCCCAGTCGCCCGCACCGGAGCGCGTCGGCGGCAGCGACTCCGGCGGGAACATCGAGAAGTACGGCTCGGGCACCTGGTAGGGGTTGTGCGGCTCGGCGAAGCTCAGCCACAGGAAGAACGGCTCCTCCGCCCGCAGCGAGTCGATCCACGCCGCCGCGTCGCGCACGGCGCGGTACGGGCCCTGGCACGCCACGGGGAACGGTGCGGCCGCAT
>CAZXOC010000053.1:0-31260 GCA_964642165.1 uncultured Planctomycetaceae bacterium
CCCCCGTGCGCGCCCGTTGGCGCCGTCGGCGGCCGCGGCGGGACGGTTGACAATCGCATCCGCATGCGATCACAGGAGTGCCCGCCGCGCGCGTGGCTTGACGTGATCCGGACTGCCCGCCTGTTGCTGCCCGGGGCGCCGGCGGGTAGCATGACGTTGATGCTGCCGATGACCAACGGCATCGCGGAGAGCGTTCGCTCGGCCGGGATCCGCGCGCCGGTCGACATCGCTGCCGAACGGACGGACACGGGTGTCCGGGATCCGCTTGGCCGCTGGGTCCTGCGCCTGCCGAAGGGCGGGTCGTTCGCCCAGTGAGACGGCAGAGGGCTGCCCCTTGGCGAAGGTGTCGTTCCCGGCTGAGGTGTGCCAGAATGGAGCATGTCCAGTTCTCAGGGCGATGGGGGGACTACTTCCACCGTCAGGGACTGCGCACACTCGACGACTTCTTCCAGCTTCCGAGAAGGGGGATTGTAGGCCGGAACGCTCGGCGGGATGTCCAGAAGTTCCTGCTGAGGGAAGAGGGCGATCCGGATGCGTTCTTCATCAAGCGGTTCTGGAGGCCGCAGGCCAAGGATATCCTCTCTCCCGTTCGGCGTTTCGGGCGGCTCATTCCGCAGGCGCGCATCGAGTGGGAGAATGCACTCTACCTCTTGAACGAAGGCATAGGTACGTATATTCCGGTATGTGTTGGCTGGCGCACGGTCATGGGGATCGAGAGAAGGTCGTTCCTTGTGACAAGAGCGCTTGAGGCGCAGTGCCTTCTTGAATACGTGATGGACCACTGGGATTCCCTCCATCGGCGCCGTCAGGAAGAGATCGTCACCGCCGCCGGCGAGCTTGCTCAGAGGATACACCTGTTGGGCGTGTCATTCCCGGACCTGTATCTGTGGCACCTGTTCCTCCACGGCGACGGTCCTGACGAGGGCGGCAAGCTGAGCATCATCGACCTTCACCGAATGACGCGAAGCCGGCCGAGTCGTCGCAAGAGGATACTGGAGTTCGCCAAGCTGTACTGGAGTATGCCGGAAGAGTACTTCGATGAAGGGCATCGGGCCCTGCTTGTCCGGGCCTATGCCGGTGCAGGCAGCAGTAGCAGCGTGGCCGCCGTGGTGAGCAGCGCGAAGAGCTATCGGGACCGAACTCGCAAGCGGACCCGCAGGTACTGCGAGATGTACCTGGCAGGTGGTTACGGGAAGGAGGCGGGGGCGGAGTGGTCAGCCGGACGAGCGGAGCGCGGCGATGGGCCTCGAGATGGGGGAAGTGACGCGGCGCGCCCGTAGGGCGATCGGCTGCACCGTGGCCGTCCGGCCCGTGGGCAGCGGATGGCCGGCGTTGGCGGGCGGATGGGCGAGGAGGCCCGGGGCAAGGCGCACATCCACTGCGTCCTGACGAACCGGAAGCAGGCCGGGCTACCGCAGTGTCCAGGGCTTGCGGTAGTCGTAGCTGAGCAGCTTGTTGGCGGCTTCGTGGTCGGTCTTCTCGGCCTTGGGGTCCCATGCCAGGCGCTGCCCCGTCGCCAGGGCGATGTTCGCCAGCAGCGACATTGTGGTGGAGCGATGGCCGACTTCCACGTCGGCGTTGGGGCGTTTGCGGGACCGCATGCAGTCCAGGAAGTTGCGCGCGTGCTGCGCGGTCAGGTCGCCGTCGTTGCTCTTGACGGTCTTGGGATCCATCCGCGGCGCGCGGTCCTGGAACTGCCCGCCGCGCTCGGGGACGATCTCGTAGCCCCGCCCGCTGACGTAGACGGCGCCCTGCGTGCCGCGGAGCTCGATCTCGCCGCTTCGAAGGGCGGCCGCGCCGCTGGCCTCGTACTGCCCGAAGACCGCGAGGCGCCCGGAGGCGAACTGGAAGACCGCCTCCATGGTGTCGGGGATGGTGCGGTCGTCGTCCACGGCGAACCGCCCGCCGTGCGCGGAGACCGACGCGGGGGCGAGCTCGCCGGTGACCCACCGGATCGCGTCGAGGTAGTGGACGCCCCAGTTGGCCATCTGCGACGAGTACAGGCCCCACCAGCGGAACTTGTAGGGATGGATGTTCTCGCGGAACGCCCGCTCCGGCCGCGGACCCAGCCAGAGGTCCCAGTCCAGGCCCTCCGGCGGCTTGCCGTCCCGCACCTTGCCCATGCCCGCGGGGAACATGTTGCTCAGGCGGTAGGCGCGGGCGACGGTGACCTTGCCGATCCCCCCCGCCCGGACCATCCCGGCGAGTTGGGTGTAGAGCTTCGAGCTTCGCCGGTGCAGGCCGACCTGCACGATCCGCCGGTTGCGGCGGGCGGCGGCGACCATGCGCCGCCCCTCGTGCACGACGATCGACATCGGCTTCTCCACGTAGACGTCCAGGCCGCGGTCGCAGGCGTCGATCGCCTGGATCGCGTGCCAGTGGTCGGGCGTGGCGATCACGACGGCGTCCAGGGTCTCCCGCTCGTACATCTTCCGGAAGTCGACGTACGCGGCGCCCTTGCCGCCGTTGTCTTGGCGGGCCCGGTCCAGGTACGGCCGCCAGACGTCGCAGAAGGCGACGGCCTCGCAGTCCTTGTGCTTGGCGAAGGCGCGCTGAAGCTGACGCCCGCGATTTCCCACGCCAACGAATCCCAGGCGGATCCGCTTGTTGGCGCCGAGCACCTTCGATGCCGACGCCGCGGCCAGCCCGACGGCCGCCACCTTGCCGAATCGACGACGCGTGATCCCTTGAGGCATGGCTTCGTTCCCTTCTATGTCGTTGCCGGGTAACGGGTCGCCAAGTCCGCCAGGCCGCCCGGAACGCGTGAGCCGCCCGGCGGGCCGAACCATGCTTAGTGTCTTCGAGAGGGCACGTCGAGGCAAGGGCCGGGGACCCGCCGGGAGACGGACGAGCCGTCCGGGCGGGGGGGAGCATCCCGGCAAAGCGCGGCGAGAGGGGCACTCAGGCAAGCAGGTCCACGGCGAACGAAGAGAGGCGGCCTGCCCAGATGACGCGCGGGCTCACGTGCGCGAGGTACGTATCGATGACCCGGTCCATGCGGCTGTGCGGCTCGGTGGGTCGGTGTCGGCGGCGCGCCACCCGGACCCGCCTGGGTCGCCCCGCGCCGTCGGGCTTCGGCGGGGCGAAGGGACGGGCGAGTTGCCGGCGGGACCGAGTCCCCGGCACGAGGTCGCTGCGGCGTCCGAGGCCGCGCGGGATGGGATGGCGTTCGCTCATCGCCCGCCGGTCTGCTTGTGGCCCGGTGGCCGCTCCCTTGGCGGCGTGGGCCTGTCGCTCCGTTGTGTCGGGGGCGGCGTCTCCGAGACGCGCCCCGGCTCCTCCGTCTGCACGACGGGCGGGCCGCTCGGACCCGCCCAGCACCCTCATCGTATCACGCTTTCGGCATATGGTCAACCGGCAAACCGGCTGGACTTCGCCGGCCCAATGCGCACACAAGCGTTTTGTGGACAAGCGCATACAGAAGGCCGGGAGAGGCGGCGCTCCGGGCTTTCGCCCCATCGGTCGCTCGCCCGCGGCCGGGAGGTGTTCCCTGGCTTACGTAGCCGCTACAAACGGAAGCTCCGGGTCCCAGGCCAGCGCTTGCGGGCGATCCGGCGTGAAGACCCGCACGCCGAGGTAGTTGCCGAGGGCCTCCCACAGGACGTTGCCGACGTGGCTGCGGGTCATGGCCACGTGGTGGGGGAAGTGCCGCAGCAGCACGTTCTTGTAGAACCGCTGGATGCCGGGCAGGCGGACCCAGCCGTAGGCGCCGAAGGTGGCGGCCTCGTTCGGCTCGACGGCGCCCTGGATGAGGGCGGCCTGGTGGCGGCCGTCGGCGTCCTGCGTCGCCCGGCAGAGCGTCACGGGCCCGTCTTTCATGACGAACTCGACGACGCCCATGGCATTCTCGCGCCCGGTGGTGGTGGCGATGATCTCCTGGCAGGCCATCCTCGGCGGGGTCTTGGCCCAGGAGTGGGGGAAGACGCCGCAGTGCCAGCAGTTGACCAGTTCGGGGTCGTCGTTGTGGACGTTGTTCCAGTCGGCGAGGCATGCCGGCCCGGCCGAGGCCAGTTGCAGGGCGTGCATCGACATCGCGCCCATGATGTCGGCCTCGCAGGCGCACGGCACGCCGCGGTCGTCGAAGCGTCCCATCGTCGTGCACGAGCAGATGCCGAGGTTCTCCTGGATGCTCGTCCAGCACTGGATGGCCAGGGCGTCAAGGCCCTGCTCGGCGACGAAGCGGCTCAGGTACACCTCGAACTTGGCGATCTTGGTGAGGATGTCGTCGCCGACGGCCGAGCAGTCGATCGTCTTCTCCATGTCGCGGAGGACGCGCCGCACGGCGGCATCCGTCTTCATCCGCCCCACGCCGCCGAAGACCTCCGACAGGTCCAGCGAGACGACGGTGGGCCCGAGTTTCTGGAGGGCCTTCTCGCTGTAGCGGCAGGTCCAGAAGGCGTCGGGGCGAGCGCCGACCTGCCCGTAGCGCGCCGCCCGGATGCCTCCGACGACGCGGCAGACGGCCACGAATCGCTCCACCGTGCCCGCGAAGCTCTCGTCGGTGGGGAAACAGATGGGCACCTCCGGAACGGAGTACGCCAAGCCGAGCTGCCGCAGCGCCTCGGCGATGCTGAGCAGCCCGCAGAAGCTGTCCCGGCGGTCGGTGGTGGGGGTGAGGACCTCCTGCTCCTGGCAGCCGACGATCAGGATCGGGACGTTGAGGGCGGTCTCCTTGAGGCACAGTCCCACGCCCTGCTCGTCGCCGAAGTTGACGGCGGAGACGACGATCCCGTCGACGCGGCGGTCGGCGAACATGCGGCCGACCTTGACGGCCTCCTCGCGCGTCTCGACGCAGCCGACCTTCGTGTCCTTGCCGGAGGGCACGACGACGGTGGCGCCGGCGGCCCGAAGGACCTTGAGCGTCTGGCCGCGCATCTCGGCGGCGAGCTTGTCGCTGAAGAAGCCGCGGTTGGCCGGCAGGAACCCGAGCTTGATCTTCTTGACAAGTGCTGGCATGGTTCTCTCCCGAATGGTGGTTTCGCTTGGGAACGACCCACGCAAAGCGCGCGGGCGCTCTACGTGGGATCGAATACCGTTCCGCGCGACTTTCGTCAAGCGGCTTTCCGAGGAAGGGCAGGGCCATGGACGAACCACGGGAGACGACATCGCGGCTGAGCCGCCGAGACGCGCTGAAGACGACGGTGGCGGCCGCGGCGGCACTGGCGCGCGGGCCGGTTGCCTCGCCCGGCAGTGCGGCGGCCGCGCACGCCGGCGGGGCGAAACGCAAGCCCAACATCCTGCTGATCATGTGCGACCAGCTCCGCGGCGACTGCCTCGGCGCCGACGGCAACGAAGCGATCCGCACGCCGAATCTCGACCGCCTGGCGGCCGAGGGGGCGCGCTTCCGCCGCGCGTACTCGTCGCTGCCATCGTGCACCCCCGCCCGGGCGACGCTGCTGACCGGCTGGGGCGCGTGGCGTCACGGCATGCTGGGCTACGGCCGCGTCGCACGCGAGTACCGCAACGAGAAGCCCCGCCTGCTCCGCCAGGGCGGCTACTACACGCTGGGCATCGGCAAGATGCACTGGTACCCGCAGCGCATCCTGCACGGCTTCCACAAGACGATCGTCGACGAGTCCGGGCGCGTGGAGACCCGGGGCTTCGTCAGCGACTACCGGCAGTGGTTCCGGAAGGTCGCGCCCGATCGGAACCCCGACGCCACCGGCATCGGCTGGAACGACTACCGCGCCAAGCCCTACGCCCTGCCCGAGAAGCTCCATCCCACGCACTGGACGGCCCAGACGGCCGTGGACTTCCTCGAGCAGTACGGCCAGGAGCCCGAGCACGCCGGCAAGCCGTTCTTCCTGAAGGTCTCCTTCGCTCGCCCGCACAGCCCGTACGACCCGCCGAGCCGCTTCCTCGACCTGTACGCCGACGCCGACATTCCCAAGGCGGCCGTCGGCGACTGGGCCGAGCGCAACGTCCTTCGAGGCCGCAAGCACTCCTTCTCCACGCCGCGCGGCGACCTCGGCGCCGAGCAGGTCCGCAAGAGCCGCCAGGGCTACTACGGCGCGATCTCGTTCCTGGACGAGCAGATCGGCCGCATCCTCGATGCCCTCCGGAAGCGCGGCTGGTGGGACGACACGCTGATCCTGTTCACCGCCGACCACGGCGACATGCAGGGGGACCATAACCTATGGCGGAAGACGTATGCGTACGAGGGCTCGGCCCGCATCCCGATGCTGATTCGCTGGCCGGAGGGCATGCTCCGGGCCAAGCGCGGGCAGGTCCTCTCGCAGGTCGTCGAGCTGCGCGACGTGCTGCCGACGTTCCTGGACACCGCGGGCGTAACGTTCGACGCGGCGGACTTCGACGGGCGAAGCATGCTCGACCTCATCCGCGGCAAGACCGAGGGCTGGCGCGAGCAGATCGACCTGGAGCACTGCACGTGCTACTGGCCGGAGAACCAGTGGTGCGCCCTGACCGACGGGCACGTGAAGTACATTCTCGGGGCCGTGGACGGCTCCGAGCAGCTCTTCGACCTGGACCGCGACCCGCGCGAGCTCCGCGACCTGTCGCGGGACCGGGGGCACGCGGTGGCCCTGGAGCGGTGGCGGAAGCGCCTGGTGGCGCATCTGGCCGAGCGCGGCGAGCAGTGGGTCAAGGACGGGCAGCTCGTCCTTCGCAAGAAGCGCATGCTCTACGGCCCGAACTACCCGGGCCGAGCCGGCCGGGGGAAGGGACGCCGCAAGGCCACGTAGCGCCGGGCGCGGCCGTCAGCGGAAGCGCAGGGCGTACAGGTCCGCGTCGAGCAGCTCGAATCGCAGCCGCACGGGCTCACCCGCGAGCTTCGACACGTCGCTGCCCGACTTCCACCGCACGACGTGCTCGATGCGGTCGCCGACGAAGCGCGGGCAGTCCGCCAGGGCGAAGCCGTCGATCGGCTTGCCCGCCGCGTCCTGAATCTCCACCCGGACGCCACCCGAGACGCCCGTGGCGAAGTTGATCTCGAGTTCCCGGCCGGTGAACTTCAGCGGTCGCGTGACCATCTGCCCGCCGGAGAAGCTGCCGGGGCGGCGCCCCCGGATGCCGGCGTGGACCGACACGAACCCGTCCAGGCGCAGCGAGTAGCGCGCCACGTGGGAGGTCGGCTGGGCGTAGTGCGACAGGCGGTAGAGGAACATCCGCCGGTCCGTTGCCTGGACGAGCCCCAGGGCGGGCGTGTTGTCGCGGCAGATCCAGTCCCGCGGGCTCGGGCCCGGGCGGAGGAAGGCGGACAGGAACGTCCGGTCGAACCGCGCGCCGCCGCGCGAGGTCATCAGGATCGCGTCGCTGGAGGAGATGCGATACGCCCGGTCCGGCACGAGGCGGGCGGCCTGGTCGGGCGGCAGGGCCACCTTGCCCGGGAAGAACCGCTTGGCCAGGGCGACGTAGAGGTGCGGCGCGCGGAAGTACGGCTGCGTGCCGTTGGTGTAGAGATGCTCCGGCGGGGAGTCGACGAACGTCATCTCGGCCGGTTCGGACCAGCGCAGGAAGTCCTCGCTCGTCGCGCGGGAGATCCATCGCCAGTTGGTCCGGCCGACGCGCTTCCACGTGCGGAAGTAGCAGACGTAGCGCTTCTCGGCCGGCGACCAGAACGCCACGTTCTGCGAGTCGAAGGCGAAGGCCTTGCTGGTCAGCACGGGCCCGTCCTGCATCTTCCGCCAGCGCAGGCCGTCGGCCGAGGCGAAGGCGAACAGGCCGCTCTTGTGAATGCCGGCGATGGCCTTGTATCGCCGGGCCTTCGGCACGCCCGGCCGCGTGTCGATCAGCGGCGAGAAGTTGTGCCCGAAGGGGGGCTCGCCGGCGAGGATCACGTTGCTCTTTCGCGTGCCGGCGACCTCGAAGAGCCCCAGCTCGGGTCGGGTCCACGTGATGCCGTCGGCGCTCTCGGCGGCGCACGTCACCTCGGCGGGCGAGCCGTCCCGCCCGGAGCGCGGGCGGCCGCGGTAGTACATCCGCCACGTCGGCCCGTCCTTCAGCACGGTGACGTAGGCCGAGAACGGGCCCTCCCACGGCCGGTCGAACGTCAGCGCGATGCCCTCCCGCCGGGGGTGGTGCAGGCGCAGCGAGGCGTTGTCGAGGCGGTCGATCAGCTCGCGATCGACGAACAGCTCGCGGCGCGAGCCGATGTCGATGACCCCGTCATGCGCGGCGCCGCCGAGGGATGCGGACAGAACCAGCAGAAACCCGACTGGAGTTGTCATGGGCGCGGTCCTCGCTCCGGCGGATGGTGCGCATCTGCGGACGGATCCGGTACGCTTCGGCGAGCCCTGCCCGCGCGGGCCGCCGCCGTCAGCCGCCCACCGGCGCGCCGAAGCAGACGACCTCGCCGTTCTGGCAGGCGACGATGGTCTGTCCGCGGCGGTCGACGGCCAGCCCGCCCGGCAGGGGGCGCGACGGCAGGGGGTGTCGCCAGATGACCTTGCCGTCCTTCTCGCCGAGGGCGACCACCGCCCAGCGGGGCTTCGTTTCGGCGACGCTCTGCGTTCGGCAGACGGCGACGGCGGCGTTGGACGCCAGGGCCAGCGAGAGCACGTTGCCCGCGCCGAGGTCCTCGGCGGTCCAGCGCCGCTCGTCCTTCTTGAGGCGCGCGATGGCCCAGGGGCGAACCCGCCGCCGGCGGCGCGGGTCGGCGGGCGGCGGCGGATCGCCGCGTCCCAGGGCCTCGACCATCTTGTCGCGGTCGCAGCAGATCAGCTTCCCCTGCGGGCCGTGGACGTAGACGAACGTCCGGGTGTTCCAGGCCGGGGGAATCCGCCCGGACAGGAGCCGCGTCCGCGCCTTGGGGCCCTGGACGTCGAAGGTGGCGGGGCTGACGACCTTCTCGACGGCCGAGTACAGCAGGCGCCCGCCGAAGAGCACGTAGCGGTCGGCGAAGACGCACACGTCCTGCCCGCGGTTGGTCCGCGGCAGGCCGTTCTGCGGGGCCGCGGAGAGGCACTTGCCGGTCTGCCGGTCGTACGCGCCGGGGCAGATCAGGTTGCCCCCGGCCATCAGCAGCCGCTCGCGGGCGATCGTCAACGTACCCTGGGCGCTGACGCCCTTGCGCAGCTCGGCGTTGAGGTGCCCGGAGGAGTGGTTCTGCCATTGGATGCGCCCGGTCTCGGCATCGAGGGCGTAGACGTAGGTGCCGTCGGTGTCGATCACGCCGGCGGCGAAGTACGCCACGCCGTTGTCTACCAGGACGCCGGTATTGACCGGCCAGGTGGAGCCCAGCGCGCCGTAGAGCATGATGCGCCGCTCGACGGGTGCGGCGCGGAAGCGCCAGAGCATCCGCCCGGTCGCCGCCTCCAGGGCGTAGACGTGCCCGTCGCCGGAGCCGACGTAGGCCCGCCCGTTCCAGACCGTCGGAGGCATCAGGATGGCCCCGGCGGTGCGGAAGGCCCATCGCCGCTTGCCCGTGGCCGCGTCGATCGCGCGGACCTTCCCGTCCTGCCCGGCCAGGAAGATCAGTCCGGCCGCTGCCGTTGGTGCGGTCGGCGTGTTGGCGGCGGGGGGGCGGAAGCGCCAGCGCTGCACGGCCTTATCGGGCACGGCCGCCGAGGACGCCCCGGCGCGGTGGCTGTCGGCTCGGTACGTGGGCCAGTCCTTCTCGCCGACCTCGAGGGGACGGCGCCTGGAGACGCCCTTGGCGACGCGCAGGTGCTCGGGCTCCTTCGCGACGTGGTCGAAGCGGAAGTCCCCCGCCGAGCAGAAGGCCAGCGTGCCCATGAGCGAGAGGTTGCAGTCGCACAGCCACGGCCCGAGGTACAGCAGCCCGTTGGCCGGGATGGCCCCGTCGTTGCAGCCGGCGCGGACCGCGCCGTTGACGAGCACCTTCCCCGAGGGGCGGTCGTAGCGCAGCAGCCCCTCGCCGCGGACGAAGAAGGAGTCGGTCGTGGCCGTCAGGCGGACGCAGCTGCGCTTGGCGAAGCCGAGGTTCTTGAGGACCTTGCCCGTGGGAGGGTCGAGCACAACGTGCCTGCCGCCCGGGCCGATGCCGAGAACCACCTTGCCGTCCACGTAGATCGGGTTGGGGTTGTTCGTCACCTTCCGCTTGTGCCACATCAGCTTGCCGTCGGCGGGCGAGACGACAACGAGGTTCATCCGCGTCTGCGCCTCGAAGAGCAGCGCCTTGGGCGTGTAGAAGGCAAAGCACGACGACTTGAACCCCGGCGTGGAAGTCAGCCCCTTGCCGGGCTGCTCGATGAGCTTCAGCGTGTTGGGGTCGCGGTTGGCCCAGCGCAGCGAGCCGTTGTCGGCGTCCAGGCAGCCGATGTGCGAGTCGGGGCAGTAGAAGTACAGCCCGTCGCCGCCGATCGCCATCGCGCGCGAGTCCACGTCCTTCTCCTCGCGCCACGTCCAGGCGACGCGCCTGGCCTTCATGTCGTAGGCCGTAAGGGTCCGCCCGAAGCCCCACGGGACCCGCTTCGTGTAGTAGCCCTTGCTCAGGTCCCGCCAGGACCAGTGCGTGTGCTGGCGGGTCCGCCGCGTTATCTCGACGGCCGAGCCCTTGCCGCTCAGCACGTAGAGCTTCCCGTCCCGCAGCGCCATCCACTCCCACTGCTCCTTCAGCTTCGGGATGCGGATCTCGCCGGTCTCGCGGCCGGTCTCCGGGTCGAGGACCAGGCAGCGGGCGCCGTCGATCAGGTAGAAGGCGTCGTCCGTCGCGATGAAGGCGGAGCGGTGCACCATGTACCCGTCGGGAAGCTTGCGCCGCCAGAGGACCTCGCCGTTGAAGCCGTTGCGGGCGAGGAGCATGTTGAGCGTGACCCACTCGCGGCGGTGGTGGGCGATGTGCCCCGTGGCCGTGAACACGCGCCCGCCGGCGGCTACCGTCGTCACGGGCATGGCCACGTAGTACGGCAGGCCGTACCACTGCGTCATGTACGGCGCCTTGATGAGCCGGTCCGTCGAGACGGTGTTGTTGTCCGGCCCGTGGTTCCAGTGCGACCAGTCGTCCATGCCGGGCGGGGCGGGCTTGGCGATCTCGGCCCACGTGCCGCGGAGGTCGTCCGAGATGCGGCACGCCACGCCGGCCGGCGGCTTGAGGCCGTCGCGAAGCTGCGCGGCGGTGAGCTTGCCGCCCATGCCGCCCTTCGGTCGGCCGAGGATCGCCCTGCCGCCGGGGCGCAGCACGCGCAGGACCTCCCGGATCGAGACGTCCTTCAGCGACCGCCCCGTCAGGCGCGCCGCGACGACCACGTCGATCGTGTTGTCTGCGTAGGGCAGCTTGCCCGGGGGGCCGGTCTCGACGACGACCCGCCGGCACCACAGGCCGTCCCGGTCGACCGTCTGCTGCGCAGCCGCGACGGCCTCGGCGCGGGGGTCCAGCGCGTGGACGCGCAGGCCGCTCGCGCGGACGATCTCCAGGGGCAGGCGCCCGTCGTCCACGCCCAGCACGCAGCAGACGCCGCGGCGGATGCCGGCCCGCTGGACGAGCTGCCTGGCGAGTGCGGCGGGGGAGGCGTGGTCGGAAGCGGCCGGGCCGGCGGCCCACAGCGTGCCCCCTGCAACGACCAGAATCAGCACGGCCGGAACGTACGCACGGAGAGACCTGGCATTCATCGTGCGAACTCCTTGTCGAGACGTGCCGTCCCTTGTCTTCGACGACGACCAATGCGTCATCATGTCCGCCGGCGGGCCGCGGTGCAAGGCTGCGTTCCTCGGCGGCCCGACGCGCCTCCAGAGCGGCGGGCAGGGCGGCCTTGACCCGGCGGCCGCAATGCGCATCCTGAGACCCCTGCGGATCGCCGGCCTGGGCCGCCTCCGGAAGCGCGACCCGGGCGGCCATCCCCGGGCCAGGGGCTATCCACGGAAGCTGGACGAATGAAGTATCGCAGACTCGGCAGGACGAACGTGGAGGTTTCGGCCCTGGGCTTCGGCGCGATGCGCCTTCCGGTCGTCGCGGAGTCGGGGGCCGTGGACGAGCCCGCGGCCGTCGAGATGATCCGCTGCGCGATCGACCACGGCGTGAACTACGTGGACACCGCGTATCCCTACCACGACGGGGCCAGCGAGGTGGTCGTCGGGAAGGCCCTGCGGGACGGCTACCGGCGGAAGGTCCACCTGGCCACCAAGCTGCCCACCTGGGACGTGAAGAAGGTCGAGGACTGCGACCGCCTGCTCGACGAGCAGCTCCGGCGCCTCCAGAGCGACCGGGTCGAGTTCTACCTTCTCCACTGCCTCAACAAGCAGCGCTGGCCCGAGATGCGCGACCTGGGCGTGCTGGAGTGGGCCGCCCGCGCCAAGGCGGACGGCCGCATCGGCGAGGTGGGCTTCTCCTTCCACGACACCTTCGACGCGTTCCGGGAGATCGTGGACGGCTACGACTGGCCGCTGTGCCAGATCCAGTACAACCTCGTCAACGAGGACGTCCAGGCCGGCACCGAGGGGCTCGAGTACGCCGCGGCGAAGGGGCTGGCCGTCGTCATCATGGAACCGCTCTTCGGGGGCACGCTCGCCAACCCGCCGGCGGAGATCCGGGCGATCTGGGACGCCGCCGGCCGCGACCCCGTCGACGCGGCCCTGCAGTGGCTCTGGAACAAGCCGAAGGTCTCGCTGGTCTTGAGCGGCATGACGACGTTGGAGCACGTCCGGCGCAACGTCGCCAGCGCCGCCCGCTCCGGCGTCGCTGCGCTCGCCAGGGACGATCTCGACCTGATCGCCCGCGTGCAGGCGAAGTACGGGGAGCTCTCCCCGATCCCCTGCACGAAGTGTGGCTACTGCATGCCGTGCCCCAACGGGGTGGACATCCCGGGGAACTTCGAGCTCTACAACAACGCCGTCGTCTTCCGGGGCAGCAGCGAGACGCTCAGCCGCAACCTCTACCGCATGATGCCCGCCGGCGAGCGCGCGGCGGCGTGCGAGCAGTGCGGCGCTTGCGAGGACAAGTGCCCGCAGGGCATCGCCATCGCCGAGGAGCTGCGGCGCGTCGAGAAGGAGTTCGGCGAGTCGGGGTGACGGCCCCGGCGCTCACTGCGCGGGACCGGGCGAGGCGCGCAGGTGCTTCGGCACGGCGGCTTCGAGCGTGCCGTCGAAGTGGAACAGGGCAAGGGTTTGGGCGTCCGGCCGGCAGCGCTTCGGCGGCGAGAAGGCGCCCTCGTACCGTCGCGCGCCGCTGATCCGCAGTTCGTCGATGGCCGCCCGCGCCGGCGCGTAGCCCGTGTTCATCGAGCCGACCTGGACCGGCAGCCCGCGCGGCTGCATCTTCAGCGGCCGGTCGTTCGGGCTGCGGGCGTTGCCCCGGCAGGCGTCGGAGGCGAGCCGGCCGTCGAGGTAGATCGCCATCGCCGTGCGGCCGCCGTCGTCGAGCTTCCACTGGAGGGCCACGTGATGCCACTGCCCCCTGCGCCAATGGCGGATGCCCGCCTGGACCGTTCGCGGCTCGTAGTGGCGGTTCGACAGCGTGCAGAGCAGATGCCCCCCGCGGTGGTGGGCGATGGTCAGGGAGCTGTGGTTGCTCAGGTAGGGGTGGTCCGGCCGGATCGGCCCCATGTGGAAGAACGTGTGCGCCAGGGAGCCCCCCGGTCCCGGCGGACGGGGCGCGACGTGCCAGTCCGGCCGGAGCCAGAACTCGATCGTGCCTTCGGGCAGCGAGAGGGTGCTCGGCTCGCCGGACGGGAAGAAGGCGGGCCACGCCAGCGCGCCCCGCGCGTGGGCGTCGACGCCCTCGGCGTAGAGCTGCTCGGGCGGCACGGCCGGGCGCCGCGGGCTGCCGAAGCGGCGGACGAACCGCCACTGTCCCTCCCGCGCGGTGACCTCGAACGTACACACCACGCCGGGCAGCTCCTCGCCGAACAGGTGGAAGAACGGCCGCTCCGGCCGCCAGATCAGCCGCATCCATTGGGCGAGGCCGAGGTCCTTCCCGCCGAGGGGCTTGGCGCCGTCGGTGAAGCGTACGGCCACGCGGACGTCGTGCAGGTAGCGGTCGGTCTCGATGCGCAGGTCGCCCTCGATGCGCGTGCCCGAGCCGTCGCCCGTGGTGACGTGGCGCAGGCTCATCGGCTGCAGGACCAGCCCCAGGCGCGGTGCGGCCGCGCCCTCGCCGCGCCGGGCGAACCGGAGCGTCGCGAACTTCTCCGGCGTCCGGAAGCCGCTGCCGTCGAGGAAGACGATGGCGTTCTGCTCGGCTTGGCCCTTGGGACGCGTGTGGACGATGTTGCGGCACAGCAGCGCCCGGCAGGAGCCGCCCAGCCTCGGCGCGGCGCCCAGGTCGGCGGCGGGGATGGCCATCTCGACGATCCAGCGATCCGCGCCGCGCGCCGCGGCGGCCTGGGCCGTGCCGTTCCATCTGCGGGTGTACTGCACCTGCCCGTCGGGCAGGCGCGTGGCCCTGGCGTCGAAGATGCAGCCGGCGGAGTCCACGATCCAGTGGGTGAACTGGCTGCCCTTGCCCCGCGGGGCGAGGAGCACCTCGACGCTGTCGCAGAGGGCGTGCTCGTCGCGGCCGGCGAAGCGCCCCTCGATGGCGGCCGGGGCCGGGTCGCGGCATTCGAAGGCGACGTAGACGTTCTTCGCGTCGTACAGCAGTCGGGCCCGCGTCTCGAGCGACTCGATCCGCAGCACGCGATGGTCCACGAAGTGTTCGACGGGCGGGGCGGATCGCCAGGCCGGCTCGTCCAGCCTGCCGTCGATGCGGATCTCGCCGCCGGCGGGGGCCGCGAAGACCTCGCGCCGTCGGCACGTCTGCTCGAACCAGTGCGGGATCGTGTGGGCGGCGATCCGCTCGGCGCGGTGGTCCCAGAGGTCGTCGGCCTCCTTCCGCAGCGCCGCGACGTCCAGGTGGTGCAGCATGCCGAACTCCGACGTCTTGCGGATGTAGCTGCGGAACAGCTTGTCCTGCGGGACGCGCTTCCGGGCGGCCTGCCACGTCGGCTCGGCGGCGGCAAGGTGGCTCCGGGCGGCGGTCAGGTGCTTCTCCGCCGCGGGCCGGTCGCCCTTTCGGATGGCGGCGCGGGCGGCCATCATGTGCCCGCGATGCGCCGCGAGGATCGGTGCCGCCTGGGCCGTCTGGTAGAGGTTCAGGAAGTAGCCGTACTCCTCGCCCGTGAGCACCGGCGTGCGACGCTGGAGCAGTCGGAGCTTCTCGAGCGACGCCGCGGCGCGGGAGGCGGCGTCGGCCTGGGCGAACATCGTCGCCGCGGGGTCCGGGATCGGCGTCTGCTTGAGCACCTCGTCGGGCCTGGCGATGTACAGGTAGCTGATGTTCTCGGCGAAGAAGGGGGCGACGAGCGGCCCCGCGCGGTTGCCGAAGAGCCACCGGCAGGCCCGCAGGGCGAACGTCCGCCGCTGCGGCGGGGGCGCCAGCGCCGTGCCGATCTCCCGCCAGCGCCTCGTGTCGAACATCCGCGAGCCCGCCCGGCGGGTGTTCCAGGAGCACTCGGCCCCGAGCAGCAGCGTCGGCTCGGACCACATCTTGTAGCTCGGGCTGTGCAGGATGTCGTCGCGCGACGGGTCGTGGAAGGTCCGCGTCCACAGCGGCGTGGTGGTGAACAGCGGCCGCCAGCCCTTCCAGAACGCGTACTCGTAATAGAGCTGGAAGCGCCGCTTGCCCCAGGCGGCGCGGGCGAGGTCGAAGTGCCCCCGGTCGCTCTCGCGGATGCAGACGAAGACGTCCCTCGGGAGCATCCCGTCCAGGCGGCGGATGAACGTCGTGAGCCCGGCGGCGGTGCGCTCGGCGAGGTCGCGGGCGGCCCGGCCGGAGCCCATCTGCCTCGCCGCCTGCTCCTGGACGTAGTTCGGGTCGAGGTACCGCCCCGTGTACGGGTAGATGACGGCCACGAACTTCAGGTCCGGGATGCGCCGCTTGATCTCGCGGTAGTAGACGTCGTAGACGGCGGCGTCGGCCTTCGCGCGGTCGTCGCCGTAGGTCTTGCGGCAGAGCGGGCAGCGGTCGTTCCACAGCTCGGGGTTCTGCCAGCCCCCGCCGTCGGTGGCGTGGAGGTAGTAGCCCCTGTACCCGGCCGTCTCGAGCCACTCGGCCGCGCGGCGGGCGCGGCGGCGGTGGTACTCCAGCCGCGACCAGCAGAAGTACCGGTTGTGCGAGCGGTGGCGGACGACGCGGGCGAAGTCGGGGTTGTCCCTGTCGCGCGGGTAGGCGCCGATGGCGGTCGTGTCGCCGGCCATCGCCTCGATGCCCCGCGCGAGGCCGTAGTCGTGGATCTCCTTCAGCGCCGCCGCCGCGACGGTGGTGTGCGCCGGCATGTCGCCCGGCTTGTAGTTGACCGGGTGCCAGGCGAGGTTGATCTTCGCCCGCAGCATCCAGTCGCAGTGGCGCTTCTGGAGGGCGACGTACCCGGCGGCGAGCCGGCGGGCCTTGGGCAGGTCGCCCTGCCGCTCGGCGCCGAGGACGGCGTACCAGTCGCCGCGGAGGTGCTCGGCGAAGGCCATGCCGTGCTCGCGGTAGGTGAAGTCCGGCCGGTCGCGCACGGCCGCCGGCTGGAGCAGCAGCCTGCCGCCTCGCTTGACGATCAGGCTGCGGCACGTGACGGCGGCGTAGAGCGTGCCGAGGGCGTCGCTGCCGACGAGGTACAGCCGCAGCTCCTCGCTCCGGCCGACGGGGTGGATCACGTAGCCCTGCCGGCCGGGGTCCCGCGGCGTGACGACGATGCCGTGCTCCTTCAGGTCTGCCGCGACCGCCGTGCACGGCGCGATGACGATCCATCGGCCCTTCGCCGGCGGCGCCTTCAGGTCCGCCACGGGCAGCTTTGCGCCGCCCAGCGAGGCGATGCGCCGGTTGATTTCCCCGGCGGCGATGCGCGGCCGCTCGCCGCTGGCGACGGCGATCCGGAACCCGCTCAGCGGGACGGCCTCGCCGACCTCGCGGAGCGCCTTCGGATACGGGATGATCACGTCGATCTCCGCACCAGCCGGCGCGGCAACCGCTACTGCCGCAGCAAGCATCACCGATCGCATTCGGGCTTCCCCTTGGTCACGTGCCGGACGGGGCCGTCGGTGGCCCGGTCCGCCGCCGTGGCGAGTCAGACGGCCTGACGCATCGTATCACGCGTCGCGGCCCGCCGCGAGACGCACCATGGTGCGGTAGTTGGCCAGGGTGCGTGGGGAGACGTTCCGCCCGCAGGGGCAGGCGGTGGGCATGAGGACGAAGCCCCGGCCCTCGCCGGCGGTGCCGTCGCGGAGGGCCTTCGCGGCGACCCTCTCGAACGCGGCGGGCGGGAGCTGCTCGACGTCGCGGATCTCGATGTTGCCGAACAGCGCGAGCCGGCGCCCGTACTCGCGCCGCACGTCGGCCAGATCGACGTCGCCCAGCGGCGGCGGCTCGATCGGGTCGATGGCGTCGCTGCCCATCGCGGCGATGTGCGGCAGGGCCGCGCCGATCCGCCCGTGGCAGTGCAGCCGAACGGTGCCCCCGTGGCGGTGGATGGCCTCGACCATGGGCGTGGTGTACCCGACGACGTACTCCTCGAACAGCGCCGGCGGCAGGTACGGCTCGGTGGCGTACTCCGGCCCGTAGATCCGCCAGAGGTGGCCCGGGAAGGCGGCGGCCACCCTCTCCGTGCGCTGCCACAGCGGCCGGGCGAGCTTCGCCAGCAGGCGATGGAACAGCCGCTGCTCCGTCAACGCGACGACGGTGAAGTCCGCCATGCTGAACAGCGGCGCCGCCTCGCAGATCGGGTCGCCCGTGTCGGCCATGACGATGCCGCGATCCGCCACCGCTTCGTCCGCCGCCCAAAGGCCGGTGACGTCCACGTCGTAATCGAAGACCTCCTCGGGCAACTCCAGGTACGCCCGCAGATCGTCGGTGTCCTTCAGCAGGTGCTCCACCTGCCAGACGGTGTGCATGTCGGGGTCGCGCCGGGCCAGGCTGCTCATCTCCCGCCCGGCGACCGTCAGCGTCGTGCGCCGGAAGCGCGAGCCGTCTTTCGTCCAGGTCTCGTTGCGGAAGAACTCGTCGCGGCGGTTGCCCTCGGCCGGGCGAAGGACCGGGTGACGCATGCGGATCAGATCGGTGTGTTCCTCGGCCAGGTCCAGCAGGGGCTGCCAGGACGGGTCGTTGTAGACGTTGAGCTCATCCGGGTCGGCGGGGTCCACGTCGAAGCCGCCGATCTCGTAGAAGTTCACGGCCGGGCGGTCGACGGCCTCGCCCCGCAGCGTGGCCAGCAGTCTCTCGCGGCGGGTCATCGGGCGCTTCGCGGCCTCCGCGCGTCGGCGGTGGGGGCTACTTGGCCTTCACGTCGTAGCAGAAGAGCTTGTCGGACCAGCGGAGGAAGAGCTTGCCGCCGTGGACGACCGGGTGCGCCCAGGCGGGGCCGCCCTGCTTCGACAGCGTGAAGAGGCCCTTGAGCTTGTAGCCATCGGGCTTGGCCTCCATCAGGGCGACCTCGCCCTTCTGGTAGAGGAAGTAGAGGTGCCCGTCGGCGGCGACGACCGCCCCGGAGCCGCCGCCCGGCTGGCGCTGCTGCCACATCACCTTGCCGGACTTCATCTCGATGCAGGTGGGGTTGCCCGCGCCGTGCCCGCTGCCGCCGTAGATGTAGTCGCCGATCCGCAGGAAGCCGCCGTGGTGGTTCTGGAACGTCCCGGACTTGAGGAAGTAGACCTCCTCGGGCCCGCTCGCGGTGAGCTTCAGCAGCGCCGCGCCCGTGTTGTACGCCGTCGAGCAGAAAACGTGCTCGCCCTGCACGACCGACGTGGGGATGTTGGCCGTGCCGTTGACGATCCGCCGGTAGTGCCACAGGAACTTGCCGTCGTCCGCCGCCACGCCGACCAGCCCCAGCCGGTGGATCAGCGTGATGTACTGGCGCACGCCGCCGGCCTCGGCGGGCATGATCGTGGCATATTGCGCGTGGGCGCCCTTTCCGCGGAGCTCGGCCGGCAGGGCGGACTTCCAGATCACCTCGCCGGTCTTCTTGTCCAGGGCGGCCAGCAGCGAGTCCTCCCCCCCGGGCGTGCAGAGGAGCCGCTCCCCGTCGATGAGGGGCGATTCGGCGAACCGCCAGCCCGGGGTCTTGCCGCCGTCCAGGTCCTTCTGGAGGTGCTTGCGCCAGACGTCCCGGCCGGTCTTGGCGTCGACGCACACCAGCGTGCCGTCCGTGCCGAGGGCGTAGACCCGCCCGTCGTCGATGGTGGGCGTGGACTGCGGCCGCCGGCCCGAGCCGACCTTGGCGCGCCAGAGGACCTTCTGCGTGGCGAGGTCGATGGCGAAGACGGCCTCGCCCTGCCCGCGCGCGGTGCCCATCGTGTAGAGCGTCTTGCCGACGATGGTGACGCTGGAGTAGCCGTTGCCGAGCCCGCCGAGCTGCCAAGCCAGCGGCGGGCCGTCTTCGGGCCATTCCTTCAGCAACCCGGTCTCGGTGGAGACGGCATCGCGGCTGGGTCCTCGCCAGCGCGGCCAGTCGCCCGCCGCGGCGCCGGCCAGGGACGCAACGACGCCCAGGACAACGAATCGACGCATGGTGGTTCTCCTGTATCGCCCGGGCCGACGGGTGCGCCCGGCCGCGAGCCGCGACACCATACCGACTCCAAACCGCCCGCGGAAGCGCAAAGCGTCCGACGCTTGTTCACACACTGGGACGCCGCCAGCCCGCCGGCTTCCCGCGGCTTGGCGGGCCCTACGGCAGCGGCTGCGGCTCGGTGCCCGCCGGGCCGGGCCACGCCTGGCCCGGTCGCCACGTCCACTTTCCCTTCGTCCGCGTGTCGCGGCAGGTGACGGACTTGACCTGCCAAGCGTCCGTCTCGCCGAGGACGCGCAACTGGGTTGCGTCCGTCTCGCTCTCGTTCATCAGGCTCACGCTGCCCATGCGGGCCGCCCAGAAGCTGCTGCCGACGCCCAGGTCGTCGAGCGGCGGATCGCCCTTGGCGAGCTTCCAGCCCTTGATGGCGACGGAGCGGATCTGCCCGGCCTGGCCGAACACCCACGTGTCCAGGTCGATCCCGGCGCGGAACCGGCCGTGGTCCGATCCGCCGAGGGTCAGCCCGAGCATGTCGCCGCTGACGAGCACCTCGGTGGACGCCACCCAGCGCCCGACGGTCAGCTTGCCCATGTCGCCGTTAATCTCCCAGCCCACGCTGGTCAGGTTGCCGGCGATCCGGGCCGAGCCCAGCGCGGATCCCTTCGTGACGCTCTGACCGCGGACGGAGAGTCCGGCGTTGAAGTCGCCCGGGATGTCGGGGACGCCCTTTTTGACGTTGCCCTTGCGGCCGGTGACGTTCAGCGACTTGATGCTGTCGGCCTGGAGGTAGCCGGCGGCCCACCGGACCGCCTTGACCGAGCCGATCGCGTCCGCCGCATGCACGTGTGCCTCGCCGACGTCGCCAAGGGTCAGGCTCTTGACCGTGCCGAGCAGGCTGCTGCCGGGCGGGCCAAAGTCCACGGCGAGGGTCCAGTCGGGAATCTCGCCGTCGATGCGGATGCTGCCGACCGGGCCGACGACGTACCACTCGACCAGCCGGGGGTTCCACGCCTCCCCGATGTTGCCGCGAATCTGCACGCTGCCGAGCGTCGTCTTGCCGGCCGGAACGTCCTCCGTGCCGAGGGCCAGGTCCGGCTGGAAGTTGCCGTTCGAGGCGGTGATCCCCTTCCCGGCGTTCCGCTTCGCTCCCTTCGCGGTGAGCTTGCCGATGCACGGCGCGAGGACCACGTCGCGCGCGCCGTCGGTGTCCACCCATTCGGTCACGGTCAACGAGCCGATCGGCAAGGTGTGCGTGTCGATCCTCGTGTTGGCGACGCGGTCGAAGGCAAGCGTCACCTTGTCCCGCGGGCCGGCGAGCAGCCTGTCCGCGTTGATCTCGATCGCCCGCCCGCCGGCCACGTCGTCGAGCTGGAGCTTCTTGAGCAGCCCCGCGATGGTGATATCGCCGGTCAGATCGACCGTCTTGCCGCTGATGCTGCCCATCGTTCCGTCGGCGCGGATCCCCCCGACGCTCGTGCCCGCCGCGCTGCCGCCCTTGGTCGAGAAGCTCAGCGTGCTGCGGGCCGTCGTGCCGCTCAGGAAGATCTGCGAGATGGCCAGGTCCGTGCCTTCCACCGTGATGGTCTTGCCCTCGATGCGGCGGGTGACGTACCCGTCGAACAGGACCTCGGCCGTGCCGCCGCCGCGGAGGGAGGCCGTCACGGTCGTACCGTCGGCGTCGACGAAACGGACCGACCCGGCCTCGCCTTCGCCGATGACCAGCGGCCCCCGTGCGTGGAAGACGTACGCCGAGCCCGAATCGTCGGTCTTGTCATCGTCCGACGCATCGTCCCAGGGCGCCCCGGCGATCGCCGTGTCGCCGCTGATCGAGACGGAGGCGCCGAACCAGTCCCACTCTCCGCCGTCGCCGGCCGTCAGCCTGGCGGCCTCCTGCCACGCGCCGCCGGTCTCGCGGTAGACGTAGGCCGAGCCGGATCCCTCGCCTCGGTCGCCGCCCATGGGCGCCCCGGCGATCGCCCTGTCGCCACTGATCGAGACGGACACGCCGAGCATGTCGCCCTCCGTGCCGTCGTGGGCTGTCAGCTTGGCCACTTGCTGCCAGCCCGCGCCCACGTCGCGGAAGATGTACGCCGAGCCGGAATCCTCGCCCTGGTCATCGTCCTGGTGTGCCCCGACGATCGCCGTGTCGCCGCTGATCGAAACGGAGGTGCCGAACCAGTCTCCCTCCGCGCCGTCGTCGGGCGTCAGCTTGACCACCTGCCCCCAGCCCGCGCCCACGTCGCGGAAGATGTACGCGGAGCCGGAATCGGTGCCTTGGTCGTCGTCCCAGGACGCCCCGACGATGGCCGTGCCGCCGCTGATCGAAACGGACCCGCCGAAGTGGTCGTCGGCCGCGCCGTCGCCGGCCGTCAGCCTGGCCACCTGCTCCCAGCCCCCGCCCGTGTCGCGGAAGACGTACGCCGAGCCGGCATCGTCGCCGCTGCTGTCGGCGCCGTGCGCCCCGACGATGGCCAGGTTGCCGCTGATCGAGACGGACAGGCCGAAGTTGTCCCACGCCGCGCCGTCGCCGGCCGTCAGCTTGGCCACCTGCTGCCAGGCGGAGCCCTTGCGGCGGAAGATGTACGCCGAGCCGGAGTCCTCGCCCTTGTCGTCGTCCTGGCATGCCCCGATGACGGCCGTATCGCCGCTGATCGAAGCGGCGTAGCCGAAGCCATCCCACGGTGCGCCGTCGCCGGCCGTCAGCTTGGCGGCCTGCTGCCAGGCAGAGCCCTTCTGGCGGAAGATGTACGCCGAGCCGGGGCCGCCCGCCTCGTCCTCGTGTGCCCCGACGACGGCCGTGTCCCCGCTGATCGAGACGGAGTGGCCGAAGCCGTCCTTCCGCGCGGCGTCGCCGGCCGTCAACTTGAGCAGTTCGGCCCATTCGGCTCCCGGCGCGTGGAACACGTATGCCGAGCCGGCGCTCACGCCGGCGTCATTGTCGTCGTTGCGTGCCCCGACGATCGCCACGTCCCCGCTGATCGAAACGGAGCCGCCGAAGGAGGTCCAGGAGCCAGGCTTTCCGGCCGTCAGCTTGCGGACCCGCTCCCACTCGGCGCCCGTGTCGCGGAAGATGTACGCCGGGCCGGACCAGCCGCCGACGATCACCGTACCGCCGCTGATCGAGACGGCCCGACCGAACTCGCCGCCCCCCGCACCCGTGCCCGCCGTCAGCTTGGCGACCTGCTGCCAGCCGGCGCCCGTGTCGCGGAAGACATACGCCGAGCCGGACGACTCGCCGTCGTCATCGTCGTAGTTGGCCCCGACGACCGCCATGTCTCCGCTGATCGAGGCGGAGATGCCGAACCAGTCCCCCGCCGCGCCGTCGCTGGCCGTCAGCTTGGCGACTTGGTCCCAGCCGGCGCCCGTGTCGCGGAAGACGTACGCCGAGCCGGAATTCTCGCCCTTGTCGTCGTCGTCGTGTGCCCCGACGATCACCGCATCCTCGCTGATCGAACAGCGATAGCCGAAGCTGTCGAACAGGTCGTCGGTGCTGCCCTCCAGTCTGCCGACGTACTCCCAGTCGGTGCCTGTATCGCGGAAGATGTACACGGAGCCGGCCCCGCTGACCAGCGCCGTACCCCCGCTGATCGAGACGCACTGGCCGAACCAGTGGTGCGACCCGCCGTAGGGAGCGGTCAGCTTGGCGACCTGCTGCCAGCCGACACCCGTGTCGCGGAAGATGTACGCCGAGCCGGAGTCCTTGCCCTTGTCGTCGTCGGCCGTGGCCCCGACGATCGCCGTGTCCCCGCTGATCGAAACGGAATTGCCGAACCAGTCCCCCGCCGCGCCGTCGCCGGCGGTCAGCTTGGCGACCTCCTCCCAGCCGGCACCCGTGTCGCGGAGGATGTACGCCGAGCCGGAATCGCTGCCCTTGTCGTCGTCGCGCATTGCCCCGACGACGGCCACATCCCCGCTGATCGAAACAGAACCGCCGAAGGAATCCCCCGACGTGCCGTCGGCGGCCGTCAGCTTGGCCCACTGCGTCCACTCGCCAGGAGCGGCCGTCAGGAGCAGGCGTGGCTCCAGGGCATCCAGCAGGGGGTAGGGCGGAACAGCTGAGGCGGTCGAGGTTTGCCCCAACCATTGCGGGCGGTCATGGATGCGCATGCCATCTCTCCCTTCTTCTGCGCGCCGCCGGCGCGACACGCGCGACGTGAGCACGAAAGCCAGGCCCGGCAATTGCCGGTGGGATCGCCGGGGGCTCAGATGAGAACGCACAAGCAGAAGCGATTGCCTCTCTCGGGTCGGGCCTCGCAAGCGGCCAAACCCGTCGCCAGGGGCTCTTCCCTCCATGGAAGTTTCAGTCATCACACATGATACGCCGATCCCGGCTCTTGTCAAGTGTGGCTCGCACCGTGCCCGGCTGCGCCGATCGTCAGGCGGGCTCATCCCGGGTCGCCCCGTCGCCGGCGATCGGTCGATCGACCGGCTGAGCTGCCGGGTCGGGCTGCCGGCGGTGGCGGGCGAATCAGGTCTTGATCGCGTCGAGCATGAAGGCGGCGACCGTGCCGAAGAGGATCACCGGCAGGAACGCCGCCAGCAGGGGGGACAGGCCGACCAGGCGGCAGACGTACACGAAGGCGAAGTAGCTGCCGACCATCAGCACGCACAAGCTGGCCGAAGCCTTGACGTTCCGCTCCCGCGAGAGGATGAAGGGCAGGCCCAGCAGCAGCATGATGAGGTTGTGGATCGGGTCGGCGAAGCGGCAGTGCTTGGCCAGGAGGGCGGCGTTGCGGTCCGGGACGCGGTCGATCAGCCGGGTGAGCTGCCCGGTGCTCAGCAGGTCGAGCCAGCGGCTGGACTGGCGGAGGACCAGGTCCTCGTCGGTCAGGTCGGTGGGGTAGAAGAAGCGTCCGTCCTGGAGCTTCCAGTGGCTGCCGGCGGGCGAGTCCCCGCGGACCCACGTGGCGCTGCGGGCGTGGAAGATGCCGAGGATCTCCCCCGGCTTGCCGGGGCGGTCCGGGTGCGTCTTGAAGATGAACATCGGCTGGTTCAGCCGCCCGCCGCGAGGCTCCCCCGGCACGTACTTGCCGAGGACGAGCTCGTCGGCCTCCCGGGGCGAGCGCGTGGTGAGGATCATCCGGTAGTGGCGGTCGGTCAGCGGGGGGATGCCCGAGACGCTCCCGATCCGCGAGTCCGGCCAGACGGGGATGTTGTGCCGCCGGGCGCGCTGTTTGGCCGCGTCCAGCAGGCGGTTCGGGTCGAGGGTGGTGTAAATCCGGTCGACGCTGGGGGTGTTGGTCCAGGGCCCGCCGCCGGCGCTGGAGCACGACAGGGCGGCGCGTGTCATCTCCCAGCCGACGAGCACGCGCCGGCGCCGGGCGAGCTGCTCGCGATAGCCCGGGCACGTCGCCGGGCGGGCCTCGCCGCTGGAGACCACGCTGGCCAGCCGCCTTCGCTGATCGTCGCGGTACGTCAGGATCGGCGCCTTCATGGTGTGCGAGCTGGGGTGGTACGTCGGCGACCACCAGACCGTGCCCCGGCTGTCGGGCAGGAGGTTCACGCCGAACGTGGTCATCTCGACGGTCTCGCCTCGGTCCCAGACGAGCTTGGCGGCGTTGGGCGGGATGAGCAGCTCGCGGTCGAGCACGACCAACGCGCCCATGCCCATCGCCGCGACGATCATGGGCAGGATCACGCGATGGAGGCTCACGCCCGACGCCAGCATCGCCGTCAGCTCGTTCGTGTGGTTCATCCGCGCGATCGTGTACGCCGCCGCAATCACGATGATGAGCCCCCCGAGCTCGGCGAAGTACACCAGCGAGTGATAGCCGTAGTACGTGCCGAGGTGCGCCACCAGCTCCCCGAAGGTGCGCTCCTGCTCGACGAACTCGTCGATGTTGAAGAACAGGTCGACGACGACCCGCAGCGCCATGATCGCCACGAACAGCATCACGGCCGACCAGAGAAAGCTGCGGATGACGTATCGGTCGAGTGTTCTCATGGTCTCGTCAAGTTGTCGCCGGTCCGCCCGGGGCGACGCGGGGTGGCGGCCGCGCGGCTACTTGTCCGCCAGGTGCAGGTAGATCAACACGTTGGCGGCCAGCAGCGCCGCGATGCCGCCCCAGATGCACGCCAGCCCGGTCGCCTCGCTGACGTCGGGGTTTCGGACCATCTCCTTGCCCATGACGAGCAGGGCGATGACGACGGCGGCGGGCACGGCGGAGATGGCGAACGCGCTGATGGACTGCCCGCCGCGGAAGATCAGCCCCAGGGCGGCGCCCATCGCCACCATGAGGAAGCAACTGGCCCCGTAGGCCACCCGCGCGTGCAGCTCCGCCATCAGCCCGGCCTTGATGTGGGGAATTCGCTTAACGACCAGGCGGCGGATGCTCCGGAGGATCTTGTCGTTGCGAGTGTAGCGGCGCGGATCGCGCAGGTCGCTCAGTTGGATGGCGTCGCTGTGGCGGCGGATCTCCTCCGGCACGGGGATCTCGCCGCGCGCCCACTCGGTGGGGCGGTGCTCGCGCCGGCCCGTCGCGTCGGTGAAGGTGGCCCGCACGTCGTCGGTCAGCTTGACGGTCACCTGCGGCTTGCGGCGCAGCGCCGACCAGGTCACCACGACCTTGCCCGAGTCCGCCGTGACCTGCTCGCGCACGCCGCCCTTCCGGCGGACGACCACCCTCACGCGCCGCCCGGGCGAGCCGTCGGCCTTCACCGACGTCAGCGCCGCCGCGCCGTCGTCGTCCACCTCCGCTCCGGCGGCCTCGATCTCGTACGTCTCGTCGCCCTGCGCCAGGCCCCGGTAGCTGTTGCCGTCCGCCACGGTGTCGGTGATCTGCCGGGCCAGGAGGTCGTTGCAGATCAACTGCTTGATTCGGCTCAGCTCGCGCCCGATCTCCCCGTGCCGGGTGGTGTCGGCCATGGCCTGGCGCAGCTCGTGCCAACTGTACCAGGAGGGCTTCTCCCGGATGGGGTCGGGCAGGGTCAAGACGAACTGCCCCGTTCGCGCCGCCGGCGCGATGGGCGGGGCCACCTTCGCGCCCGTCTGGATGACGGACGGGTTCACCGGCCGGATCACCACGCACGCGCTGCCGTTGGCGTCGGTCACGAAGTCCAGGTAGGCCGCCGACGCCGAGGCGAGCAGCGCCCCGCCCGGCCGGGGCTTGTCCCCGGGCTTCTTGGCGGGCTTCGGCTTGCGAACGTAGGCGTAAACCACGCCGTAGAGCGTGTCGTTGTCATCGTCCACGATGTCGGCGTGGATGATGTGCTTGCGTCCGGCCGAGCCCACGTCCAGGTAGCCCCGCGAGCGGAGCTTGTGGTACAGCACGCCCCGGACGTTGGCCTTCGCCAGGCCCGCCAGCTCCGTCGCGCTGGGCGCCAGGAAGTTGCTCAGCAGCAGCGACAGCACCGTCACGATCGCGCCGAGCCCCAGCGCCGGGCGGAGCAGCGCGAGGGTGGACACCCCGCTGGCGCGGCACGCCAGCAGCTCGTTGTCCTGGCTGAAGCGCCCGTAGACCAGCGTCGCCGCGAACAGCGTCGCCACCGGCAGCGTGAACGACAGCATCGCCGGGAGCGTGTAGACGAACAACTGGAGCACCTGACGCCCGGCCAGGCCCTGCTTCCGCAGCGGCTGGACGATCGCCAGCACCGTCAGCCCCAGCGTGAAGGCCACCAGCGACAGCAGCGTCACCTTGATCAGGTCCCGCGTCAGGTACCCGTGAAGCGTCTTGAGCAAGGATCGGTCTCTCTGCGTAGCGTCATATCGGCCGCCGCGCCGCCCGGGGCGGACATCTTCTGCCCCGTATTCCACCCGCGGGCCTCGCCCGGGTCAAGCGCCGCTGTGATCGGGAGGAACCCGCGCCCGGCCGGGGCGTCCAATACAGGTAGTTCCTCGGCGGCTCGCGGTCGCCCGGATCCCCGGGCGATCACCCCAGCCAGGGAGGTGCGGCGATGCGCGGCAAGACGATGTGGATCGGCGTGCTGTGCCTGGGCGTTGCGTCCGGCGCGGCCGGGCAGGTCTCGCGGGTGCCCGACGTCAGCAACCTGCTGACGCGCTGGCTCGACTGGGCGGACATCCATCGGCCCACGCAGGTCGGGCGGCTGACGGTCTTCCCGATCACGCTCTCGCGCGGCGTGGAGACCGTCCGCGGCGTGCTGACGATGCAGCAGGCCCTCGGGCGCGGGCTGCTGAGCATCGAGGAGCTGGGCTCCGCGGTGATCTCCAAGGCGCGGTTCATCAACAAGTCCCGCCGGGAGATGATCTTCCTGATGGCCGGGGAGATGATCACCGGCGGCAAGCAGAACCGCACCCTCCAGACGGACGCCCTGCTCGCGCCGGGCTCGTCGACGGTCCTGCCGCTGTACTGCGTGCAGAAAGGCCGCTGGACCGGCGGGCGCGGCTTCAAGGGCATCTCCGCGGTCGCGCCGCAGGCCGTCCGCGAGAAGGCCGCCCAGCGGGCCGGCCAGGACGCCATCTGGGGCGAGGTCGCCCGCGCCAACAAGCGCCTCCGCTCCGGCACCGCCTCGCAGGACCTCTACGCCGCCATGGCCAAGCCGGAGAACGTCCGCCGGTTCGCCGAGCTGCGGCGCCGGATCGTCCCCCACCTGCCGCGCGGGTGCGTCGGCGTCGTCGTCGTCACCGGCGGGCGGATCGCCGGGGCCGACCTGTTCAACGCCCCCGAGCTGTTCGCCGCCATGCGCGACAAGGTCCTGAACAGCTACCTGGGCGAGTACGGCTGGCCGCTGCCGGTCCGGCCCAGGTATGGCGTGATGCCCATTCGGGTCGTCTCGGCCGAGCAGATCCGCGAGTACCTTCGCGACTGCTATCGCAGCCGCCTCGTCGCCGGCGAACGCCGCGGCGTCGGGCGCGTGTACTCCCTTCGCGGGCGCCGCAGCGGGCAGACGCTCGGCTACAACGATCGCTGCATGGTCCACACCGCGCTGACGGGCTCGGGCGTGCTTCCGGTTCGGCCCCGGCCGATCCCGCCGCCGCGACCGCTGCCGCCGCGCCGGTGAGGACCGCGCCCGGGTACCCAAGGTGGGTACCGCCTGTAACGGCCCGAGGCGCGTCTCTCAGAGCGTCCAGCCCTGCCGGCAGGGCGGGCTGATCAGCTCGTTGGCCTCCGGGCAGTTCGTGAAGCGCATGGCCCGGGCGTCCCACTGGAGCTTGTGGCCGAGCATCCGGAGGGCGATGAGGCCCAGCGGGGCCAGCTCGCTCAGCGACCCGCCGTAGTCGAAGCTCGACCCGGCCTGTCGGCCCTCGCGGATCGCCTCGAGCCAGTCCTGGTGATGCCCCTTGACGCGGGGGATCGTCGCGTCGGGTTGCTTGTAGTCCTTCATCTTGCTGTCGGGGATGATCCGCGCCCCGCCGCCGCCGTGCGAGCCGTGCATGATCGCGCCCGTCTCGCCGATCACGATCGCGCCGGTGGCGGGCACCTTGCGCTTCGCCTCCAACGCTTCCGGGCGCGGGATCCGCCGGTTGCCGTCGTACCAGTACAGCGTCACCGGCCCGCGCGTGCCCTTGGCGGGGAACTCGTAGGTGATCTTCGTGCCTGGCGGGTAGACGTCGGCGTGCTTCTTCGGGTCGTAGCCGTCGGCCTCGGCCTGGATCGTCTTCGGGGCGCCCAGGTCCAGCGCCCAGAACGACGGGTCCACCACGTGGCAGACCCAGTCGCCGATCGCCCCCGTGCCGAACGGCGTCCAGCCGCGCCAGTTCCACGGCACGTAGGCGGGGTGGTACGCCCGCTGCTCCGCCGGGCCCAGCCAGAGGTCCCAGTCCAACTCCTTGGGGACCTCGTGCTTCTCCTTCAACTGGGGCAGCTTGTTGATCTGGCAGTAGACGTTCTTGAAGGCCCCGCACGCGGCGTGGATCTCCTTGACGCCGCCGATCGCGCCGTCCCAGATCCATTCGCAGAACATGCGGATCCGGTCGGACGAATGGCCCTGGTTGCCCACCTGGGTGACGACCTTGGCCTTGCGGGCGGCCTCCTGGAGCCGGCGGATCTCCCCGACCGAGTGGGCCAGGGGCTTCTCGCAGTAGACGTGCTTGCCCCGCGTCAGGGCGGCCAGGCACGCCACCGCGTGCGTGTGGTCCGGCGTGCCGACGACCACCGCGTCGACCTGCTTGTGCATCTCGTCCAGCATCTTGCGGAAGTCGTGGTAGCGCTTCGCCTTGGGGTACTTCTTGTACGTGCCGGCGGCCCGCTTGTCGTCCACGTCGCACAGCGCGACGATATTCTCGCTGCTGACGCCGTCGATGTCGCGCCGTCCGCGCCCGCCCACGCCCACGCCGGCGATGCTCAGCTTGTCGCTGGGCGCCCGGCGGCCCTTGCCGCCCAGCACGTGACGAGGCACGATCGTGAACAGCGCCGCGCCCGCGCCCGTGCCGCCGATGAACCTCCTTCTGCTGATTCTCCTGCCGTTCGTCGTCATAGCCCGCTTTCCAGTCTCCAAGGATACCGAAGGCCCGGAGCCACCGTGTCTCCGACCAGGCCCATCCGGTATTCAACCACGCCGCCCGGCCCAAGGGACGCTCCCCGGCGAGACGGTCCGCCGCCGTGTTGCATCCGCGGGGGGCGCTCTGCTATACGTGTCCGTCATGGAAACCGATGCCTGGATCGGGCTGGCCCTCATCGCCGCCTCGCTGGCGCTGCTGACGTACCTGGTGCTCCGGAGCCGCCGGACGATCGAGCGCATCGCGCGAAGCAAGAGCCGCTCCGCGCGGGAGATCCGCCAGGAGCTTGACCGTGGCCGATGAGTCGCCCATCTCCGGGGAGCTGTCCCGCGACCTGCACCTCTACCACATCACCATGATGGGGCTGGGGATGATGATCGGCGCGGGCGTCTTCGTCGGGATCGGGATCTGCATGTCCGGCGCGGGCCCCGGCGGGCTGCTGGTGGCCTTCGCGCTCAACGGGCTGGTGGCGCTGTTCAGCGCGATGTCCTTCGCGGAGCTCAGCTCGGCCATCCCCCACGCCGGCGGGGCGTACAACTTCGCCCGCATCGCCTTCGGACGCGGCACGAGCTTCCTCGCCGGGTGGATGGAGTGGCTGGCGAGCAGCGCCGCCGGGGGGTTCTACGCCGTCACCTTCGCCCGGTACATCGTGCGCTTCTTCCTCTGGGCCGTCGCCAGCGACGCCGACCCCGAGGGCTGGGGCGTCTGGGGCGTCGAGAAGGCCGTCGCGCTCGCCGCCGCCGGGCTGTTCATCTACGTCAACTACCGCGGCAGCAGCGAGACCGGAAAGATCGGCGCCCTGTTCACCGCCGGGCAGATGATCTTCGTCCTGTCCATCGCCGTGGTCGGCGTCGCCGTCGCCGCCTCCGACCCCCAGCGCCTGGCGAACTTCCGCCCCTTCATTCGCGACGGCGAATGGTGGCGCCTCCTCGGCGTGATGGGCGTGATCTACGTGGCCTTCGAGGGCTTCGAGGTGATCGCCCAGGCCGGCGACGAGACCGTCGACCCCAAGCGCAACCTGCCCAAGGCGATGCTGTACTCCGTCTTCATCGTCACGCTGACGTACGTGGCCGTGGCGTTCGCGTCGGTCGTGGCGGTGCGGGCGGCCGACACCGGCGGGGTCGCGCCGTGGCGCTTCCTCAGCCGCGACCCCGAGACGGGCTTCCGCAGCGCCGTCGAGCACCTCATGCCGGGCGAGTTCCTCGGCAACTTCCTGGTGACGCTGGCGGTGCTGTTCTCGGCGACGTCGGCGCTGAACGCGACGATCTACTCGGCCACGCGGGCCTCCTACGCCCTGGGGCGCGACCGGATGCTCCCGGCGCTGTTCGCCCGGGTCTCGCCCGCGCGGAAGACGCCCCACGCGGCGCTGGGCTTCACCGCGGTGCTGGTGGGGGCGATCCTGCTCGCCCTGCGCCCCAAGCACGCCGGGGCGACCGCCAGCATCATGTTCCTGTTCCTGTTCTTCCTGGTGAACCTCTGCGTCATCAA
>CAZXOC010000054.1:0-31232 GCA_964642165.1 uncultured Planctomycetaceae bacterium
TGGCGGCCGTGCTCGCAGTCCAGTATAGCAACTGCGCCGCGCCGATCCGAGCGCCCAGAGCGCACGCGAGTTGCGGAGGGGCTGCATCTCTGGTAGGCTTGAGGGGTGGTGGGCATCAGGGGAGCGAGTGCCTGCCGGGCAATCCGTCAAGCCAGCACGAAAGGGGCCCATGATGCCATGGCTACGCGCAGGGATCACGTTGGCGTGGGCGGCGGGACTCGCAGTCTGGGGATTCGCGGGCCTGCCCGTTCGGGGCGAGGAAGATCAACGGGACGCTCGGCGCGAGTCGTTCGGGGTGCTCCTTCGCCGGCTGGAGCACGCCGACCTGGCGGTCCGCGCGAAGGCGGCGAGGGCGCTCGGCGCGCTGGGCGACAAGCGGGCGGTGGAGCCCCTGATCGCGGTGCTGAAGCCCGCCAGAGACCGGCGGCAGCACGGCCTGCTCACCGCGGCGGCCGAGGCGCTGGGCGAACTGGGCGATCGCCGCGCGGCCAAGCCTCTCTTGGCGCTGTTGGAGCAGCCCTACGGTGCACGCCGCGAACTGGCCCGCGCGCTGGGCAAGGTGGGCGGATCCGTCGCCCGGGACGCCCTGATGCGGCTCGCCAAGAGCGAGGACAGTCAGGCCCGCGCCTGGGCGGCGGAGGGATTGGGATTGCTGGGCGACCCGGGCGCCGTCCACACGCTGGTCGACCTCCTCCGTGACAGGTCGCCCACGACGCGATTCCGCGCGGCCGAAGCCCTGAGGAGCCTGGGCCGCCCCGCCGTCGGTCCGGTCATCGCCGCGCTGCGGGAGGAGCGCCCGGCCGTCCGCGCCGCGGTCGCCGAGGCCCTCGATCTACTCGCCGCACGCCGGGACGTGCCACGGGAGATGCTGCTGCCGGCGGCGGACCGGCTCGCGGCCGCGCTCGCCGACTGGCGGCCGCCGCTTCGCTTCTGGGCGGCGACGGCGCTGGTGAAGATCGGTCCGCCGGCGGTCGGTCCGCTGGTGATCGCCCTGGGCGATGAGGCCCGCGCGCCGTGGGCGTCGAAGGCCCTGACGAAGATCGGCGGTCCGGCCGTCGAGCCGCTCGTCGCCGCGCTCGGCGTCGAGGACCGCCGGGCCGCCGGCTGGGCGGCCCGAACGCTCGCGGGGATCGGCAAGCCGGCCGCCAAGCCGCTCGACGAGGCCCGCCGCAGTGCCGACCCCCGCCTCCGCGCCGGGGCGGTGCTGGCGCTGGCCCGGGCCGGGCCGAAGCAAGCCGTCCCGGCCCTCCTGGCGGCGATGAAGGACCGCGCCGCCCCGGTTCGCGCCGCCGCGGCGGAGGCCGTCTGCCTGTGCCGCCTGACAGACGAGCGGCTGCTCGAGCCGCTGCTGGAGGCGACGCGGAGCTGGCCGGCCGAGCAGCGGCCGTGGGCCGTCCACGCGCTGGGCTGCCAGGGCAGCCGCAAGGCCTTCCAGACCGTCGGGGGCCTGCTGGACAGCAACACGCCGGCGCTTCGCCTCGCCGCCGTGGAAGCGCTGGGTCTGGCCGGAGGCGAAGCGAGCGTCGATCGCCTCGTCCGCATCCTGGAAGGCACGCCGCGGCGCGGCGCCCCTGCGATCCGCGTGGCCGCGGCCAAGGTCCTGGTCGGCACGGGCAGGGCCAAGGGCCTTCGTCCCGTCCTGATCCGCGCGGCCGAGGCCGCGGGAGCCCGGCGCGCCGCCTACCTCGACGCGCTGGTTCGCTTCGGCCTGGACGAGCGCAGCCAGGCCGACCGGACGCTCCTTCGGAAGCTCCAACGGGAGGTGGAGAGGCTGAGCTTCTCCGACATCGATCTGCGCAACGTGATCCAGTTCCTCCGCGAGTATACGGACACGAACATCCACGTCCGCTGGGGGGCGCTGGCCGCCGGATACGTGCGGCCGAACACGAAGGTCTCGCTGGACCTTCGGCACATCCCCGGCGCCCACGGCTTGTTGATCTCGCTGCTGGCGGCGGCCGAGCCGGGCACCGTGGCGACGCGGATCGTCGACGGCGTGCTGGTGGTCTCGACGGTGGAGGAACTCGAGAGCCTGGGCAAGCTCGGTCCCCTGCGCCTGGACGAGATCGGCCCGGGTGCCAGGGAGCTCCGATGGAAGCTGGCGACGCGAATCCGGCGGATGTCGTTCGCGAACATCGAGCTGGAGGACGCGCTCCAGTTCCTGCGGGAATACAGCGACGCGGAGATCCAGGCGGACTGGCAGGCAATGGCGAAGGCGGGCGTGACCATGCGCGCCAAGGCCTCTGTCGACGTGCGAAACGTTACCGTCAACCAGGCGCTGTGGCTGATGCTGCTCGACACGGGAGGGACGAAGCTGCGCTATCTCGTCAGGGACGGCAAGGTCGTCGTCACGGCGCGCTGAGGGCCCCGGCGGCTGCGCCCGGGCGGTCAGAGGCTGGTCAGCCCCTCGCGGATGGCGTACTTGGTCAGATCGGCGACGCTGGAGAGGTCCAGCTTGTCCATGATGTGCTGGCGGTGCGTGTGGACGGTCTTCGTGCTGACGTGGAGCTTCTGGGCGATCTGCTTGACGTTGTTGCCCTCGGCCAGCAGTTGCAGCACCTCGCGCTCCTTGGGGCTCAGGACGGCGGTGGGGCCGTCCTCCTCGGAGGGGGCGCGGCGCAGGTACTCGTCGACGACGGCCGACGTGATGTCCGGGCTGAGGTACTTGCGCCCGGACATGACGCACTCGATCGCCTTGATCAACTCCTCGAAATCGCACGTCTTGATGAGGTAGGCCGACGCCCCCGCGCGGAGCATCTCGGAGACGAACCGCTGGTCGGAGTTCATCGACAGGGCCAGCAGGCGCGTCTTGGGGCAGGCCTTGGCGATCTGGCGGGTGGCCTCGATGCCGTTGAGCTCCGGCATGCCCACGTCCATGATGACGACGTCGGGCTCGAGCCGGAGGGTGATCTCGACGGCCTCTCGCCCGTTGGCGGCCTCGCCGACCACCTCCATGTCCTCCTTTGTCTCGATCAGGGCGCGGAGGCCCTCCCGGATGACGTTGTGGTCGTCGGCGATGATGATGCGGATGCTCATTCTGCGGACCGTTCCTCGGGCGGCTCGGGGATCGGCAGCACCATGGAGGCGCGAGCGCCGCGGTCGGGCTGGGAATCAACCGTCAGCCTTCCGCCGTGGTAGGCCAGGCGCTCGCGGATGCTGAACAGACCGAACCCGCCGCTGTCCTCAGTGTACCGGTCGACGCCGGAGGGGTCAAAGCCTATCCCGTCGTCGCCCACGGCGACCTCCAGGAGCCGCCCGCGCGTCGCGAGGGAGACGGTGATGTGGCGGCAGCGGGCGTGCTTGACGGCGTTGATGACCAGCTCGCGGGCGGCCCGGAACAGCAGCCCGCGGAGGTCGTCGTCGATCGGCGGCTCGGCGCCCTCGGTCGCGACCCGGCAGGCGACGCCGTAGCCCTGCTCGATGCGCCCGGCGAGCCACTCCAGCGCCGCGCCCAGGCCCAGGTCGTACAGCATGGGAGGGCACAGCTCGAACGTGAGGGTCCGGGTGTTCCGCCCGGCGCGGTCGATCAGCTCGAACACCTCGTCGAGCACGGCGGGCAGGTCGACCCGGTCGGGGCACTCGCGGAGAAGCTGGAGCTTGAGCTTGATGCCCGCCAGCGCCTGCCCGACGGCATCGTGCAGCTCCGTGGCGATGCGGCGGCGTTCGCGCTGTTCGGCCGTGGCCAGCTCCCAGGCGAGCTGGCGCAGCCGTCGCTCGTGGGCGCGGAGCTTCTCCGCGGCTTGGCGCTGCTCGGTGACGTCCTGGAGCGTCTCGATGGCCCCGATGGGCTCGTCCGAAGCGTCGTGGACCGCCGCGGCCAGGAAGTACACCGTCCGCACCTGCCCGCCGACGAACAGGTCGTCCGTCGCCTCGAACGCCGAGGAGACGATCGGGCTGTTGGCCAGGCGCTTGCCCTGGTAGAGCGCCCGAATCGTCTCCAGGTCGTTCTCCAGGATCAGCTCGGCCAGCAACGGACGCCTCGGGCCCTTGTAGAAGATCCGCGAATCGACCGGGCGGCCGAGTACCTCCGACTTGCTTGCGCCCGTCATGTGCTCGCAAGCGCGATTCCACAGGCTCACTCGGTGGTCACGGTCGATCACGAAGGTGGCGATCGGGCTGCCGTCCAGGAAGGCGCGCAGGAACTCGTGCTCTTCGCTCGCGCTGCTCATCGGTCGTGTGGTCTCGCCGGCCCGCTGTCGGTCACCCTCCCGGGCCCAATCTACCGGGAATGGGCGGATTCGGCACAGCAAATCCCGCCGCCGGTTCAGCCGCCCGGCCCCGGGCCCTGGCCCCGGCGGCCGCCCCCGCCTCGGCCCCCGTCCGCGCCGCCGCCTCGCCTGGCACCGCCCCCGCGCCCGCCCGCGCCGCCGCCTCGCCCGCCACCGTACCCGCGCCGCGCGCGGGCCTCGGGGTGGTGCTTCCGGATCGCCGCAAAGACGTCCTCGGGCGAGACGCCCTTCTGCGAGGCGAGCTGGCCCACCGTCATGGACGGGTCCGCCACGGCAAAGCCCTCCTTCCGCAGGGCCGCCGTCGTCTCGTCCGTCGTCAGCCCGATGTGCTCCGCGAACTGCGCCAGGCTCAGCTCCTCGGCGTGCGGCACGGGCGCGCGGGCCGAGCTGCGCGCCCAGTAGGCCTTGATGTCGTCGTTCCAGCGCAGGATCGCGCGGAAGGGCGGGGCTGCCGCGATCGTCCCCACCACCACGAGCCCCGTCACCGCCAGCGCCAGGGCCAGCTCCCCCGTCAGGCTCATGGCCCCCTGGGTCCTTCGCCTGACGTAGCTCCACAGCACCTTGCGGTTGAAGTACACGTGCGCGGCGGCCGCCAGGACGAACAGCAGGCTCACCGTCATGTGCACGCCGCCCCAGGTGTGCTTGCCCAGGCCCAGGATCCGCCAGCCCCCCCAGTTCGCCTCGCGCCCCCGTGGGGCGACATACAGCACGACCCCGGAGAAGGCCATGGCCAGGAATGAGAACGTCGTCAGAAACGACACGAAGGCCCGAACGCGAATTCTCGTCCGCATTGTGCAGTCGCTCTCCTCAGGGCACTAGCCCGACCCGACGAGCAAGGCCCGCAGGTCATTATAGCGGCCGGGCGCCCGGGCCGTCGCGGGTCGGTGTTTACAACGAGTATGGCCTGGACGACACTGGCCGTGAGTGTCCACGGCGCTATACCCCGGACCGGGAGAGACAGCGGTGAAGCACAGAGAAGCCCGTGCCGTCGTCGGCTTGGTCGTGCTTTGCGGGATTTTGGCGTCCCTGAGCCCGGCCGCGTCCAAGGGCACGGCGAGGATCTCCGCCCCGCTGCCGAGGGACGTGGCGGCGACGCTGGCGAGCAGCGAGGAGGACGTCTTCTGGCGCGACGTGACGCTTCGGCTGGACGGCGCGCTGCCGAACACGCATCCCAAGCTGGACGACGAGCTGGAGCTCTACCTCGGCCGGACCGACGAGGGCAGGTGGCGCACGTACGTGCTGGGCTTCTCGGGCCTGTACGATCCCCGCGACGTGCGCGGCAAGGGGCGCAAGCTCTACAACTGGATGGACGACGAGGGCGTGTTGGGCATGGGGCTGAAGGCATCCTTCCCCGTGGCGATCCCCGTCGACGCGAAGGTGACGCACTTCCGCCGGAAGGACAAGACGGTCGTCGTCGCCGCCGTCCGCGAGACCGGCGATCCCTCGCGGCGAGGCGCCTACCACCTCGCCGCCGACTTCAGCGGGCTGTCGGGCGCGCCGGCGCTGCTGGTCGGGACGGTTGTCCTCGCCCGGGCCGGGGCGTCCCCGAAACCGGCGGCAAGCGGCCTGAGCCGGCGGGACCAAAAGGAGCTGGCCGCCCTGCTGGCCGGCGTGCGCAAGCCCAAGCCGCCCCGGGTCCCGTCCGGCAAGCCCAACGTCGCGGGCCGGCGGGTCAGGCCGGCCGGCAGGACGTTCCAGATCATGACGGTCCAGAAGGGCCCCGCCCCGGAGGTGAACGTCACCGGCGAAGGGACCGACGCACGAATCGCCGTCGGCGGACGAACCGTCACGTTGGATCCCGGCCCGCCGGAGAGGATCGCCTTCGGCAGGTGAGGGGCAGGATGGCCGGCGACGCGGCCCGAAGGAGTTTCCGGATGAGGTCTTTGCCCAAGGCGCATCGGATCGCCGGTGTGCTGCTGGTCCCGTCGATCGCATGGGGGCTGATCAACCCGGACTTCACGCCGATCCACCTGACCGAGCAGTCCCAAGCGATCCTGCTGGTTCGGCTGCCCGCCGGGAACCTCGGCGACCGGGCGGCGCTGGAGGTCAAGCGCGCCGTGAAGGGCAAGGCCCCGGCGAAGCTGGTGCTGGTGCTGGCGGGCGCCCCCGCCGAGCACGTCAAGGCCGCCCGCAAGCACCTCGCCCGTGCCGCCGGCGAGGCAATGCTCCTGTTCTGCGGGCAGCCGGGCAAGAAGCAGGTCGGGTACCTCCACGTCCAGGGCCAGTGGCTTCGCCTCGCGGCGGCCAAGGGCGATGCGTGGCAGTTCGTGCTGGTCGACGGCGACATGGTCGGCGTGTGGAACGGGGGGACCGACATGCTCCTGCGCTGCGTGGAGTACGTCCTCGCCGAGGGCGCCAAGGCGGACGTGCCCGTCTCGGTCGGCACGGCCTGGCGGACCGTCGAGCGGATCGGGTCGGTCGGCGGCAAGCCGACACGCCTGGCGGCCGTGGACCTCGCCGGCAACGGGCGGCTGGGCCTCCACGTGGCGTCCGGCTCGGGCGACAGGCTCCTTCGCTACGACGCCGAGAAGGACGCCTTTGCGGACATCACGGCCCGCGCGGGCCTGGGCGCCCGGAGCAAGGCCTCGGCCTGGGCGGACTTCAACGGCGACGGGCGAGTGGACCTGGCGTCGTTCGACGGCAGGGCGCTGAGGCTGTGGCGCCAGCAGGCGGACGGGGCGTTCCGGCCCGTCGAGGCCGGCGGGGCGCCCGCGATCGCGGCGGACTGTCCCGGCCTGGTGACGATCGGCCAGGGGGGGCGGGCGGCACTGATCGTAGGCGGCGTCGCGCCGCCCGTGCTGCTGATGCCCGACGGCAAGGGCGCCTTTGCGAGCGGGAAGCTGCCGGCTGCAAGGGACGACGCGTCGAAGCTCGGCGATCCGCACGTGCCCGTCGTCGCGGACTTCACGGGCGACGGGATGGCCGACGTCCTCCTGCCGCTGGAGAAGGGCGGCCTGCTGTACGCGGGCAAGGCCGCCGGCGGCTTCGGGCCCCCTCGGCCGTGCGGCGTGGACAGCGCCAGGGGCGGCGGCAGCGCCGACGTGGGCGATTTCGACGCCGACGGCTGGCTCGACGTGCTCGTCGCCGGCGCCGGCGGCGTGAAGGTCTTCCACAACCGCCGGGACGGCACGTTCGCCGAGCGCGTCGCCCTCTCCGGGGAGATCTCCTACAAGGCCCAGCCGTACGCATCGAGCTGCGGCGTCGGCGACGTCAACAACGACGCCCACCAGGACCTGTTCGTCACGTACGCCCGCGAGGCGCCGTCGCTCCAGTTCAACCGCGGCTTTCGCAGCTTCGCCCAGGCGCCGAAGCTGGAGTTGGCCCTGGGCAAGGCAGGCGACATGGAATCCGGCCAGGCCGCGGGGCTCTTTGCCGACCTGAACGACGACGGGGCGGAGGACTTCGCGTGGGTCCAGGCCGGCGGCGACGTGTGCTGCGCCTGCAACGACCTCGGCGGCGAGGACGCCCTGTGCATCAAGGCGTACCTCCCGGCGTCCGGCGGCGTGCCCGGACCGCTGTCCGTGACGCTGTATGCGGCCACGCGCTGCCTGGGGACCCGCCGCGTCCGCGCGGGCGGCAAGCCCGCGCTCTTCGGGATCGTCCGGAAGGGCGCCTACACGCTGAAGTGGCGCCTGCCGGTCGGCCGGCAACATGCCCGGCGGGTCGTCGTGGCATCGAAGGCCGTCCGCGTGCCCCTGGCCCCGGCGCGCGCGGCCCCGCGGAAGGAGAGGCGATGACACCAGGACCCGGCAAGGCACGCGTCCCCGGCCCCGCGGCGTTTTCGGCCGTCCTGCTGAGTGCGCTGCTGCCGTCGCCATGCTCGGCCCGCGCGGTCAGCGCCGCGCCCGGCGAGGCGATCGTCCTCGAAGGCCGAAGCGCCTGGCGCGTCCTGCACTCGTGGAACGTGCCGATGGCGAAAACGCCCGACGGACACGCCCCGGTCCTGCCGGTGGACAGGCGGGGTCGGCGGCGCAAGGGCTCGACGTTCCGCTACATGACGCGCTATCCCCCGGCCGGGTGGACGGCCGTGGACTTCGACGACTCGACGTGGTGCCGAAGGCGCTTCCTCGTCGCCTATGCCAACGGCGAGGAGGACCTCCGCGCGGGCGGCGGCGGGGCCTCGCCGAAGCTCCGCCAGCTCAGCCTCCGCGGGAAGTTCACCGTGACGGACCCGGGCGCCACGAAGTCCCTGCGCCTGAGCGTGTCCTATCGCGGCGGGCTGGCCGCCTACGTCAACGGCATCGAGGTCGCCCGGGCGCACCTTCCGCCCGGGGCGATCAAGCCCGGCACGCCGGCGGCGATGTATCCGAGGCGGGCCTACTTGCGCGACGACGGCAAGGGCTGGCACTGGTGGAACGACCGCGACCGGATCGCCAGGGAGGCCTACCCGCTCCGCGTCCGCGAGCTTCGGGAGCTGGCCGTCCCCGGCAGGCTGCTCCGCAGGGGCACCAACGTCCTGGCGATTGAGGTCCACGCGGCGGCCTTCCCCGGCGAGTGCCTGAAGGCCGGCGCTGTCTGGGCGACCTGCGGGCTGGTGTCCGTTCGCCTCCGGGCGAACGGCCCCGGCGGCGTCGTGCCCAATGTCGTCGCGCCGAACGGGCTGCACGTGTGGAACACCAACTCCGTCGCGCCGCTGCACGACGTGGAGTACGGCGACCCGCACGAACGGCTTCGGGCGATCCGCCTCGCCGGCGCGCGGAACGGCACGTATTCCGGGCGCGTCGTCGTCCGCGGCGACCGGCCGATCAAGGGCCTGCGGGCCGCCGCCGGCGACCTGGCCGGGCCCGGCGGGCGGACGATCCCCGCCTCCGCCGTGGCCGTCGCCTACGGAGCGTTCTCGCCGTACCGCCACAGCGCGTGGGGCGGCGCGTCCCCGCCGGGCGAGGTCTGCTACAAGGGGCTCGCCCCCCGGCGCGACGACGCGCTGCTGGCGGCGCCCCCGCCCGTCGTGCCGGCCGTGAGCAAGGAGTTCGACCGGCTCGCCGCCGGCGCGCGCCGCGCCGCCGGGCTGCCCAGCCGCCTGCCTCCCGCCGCCATCCAGCCCGTCTGGCTCACCGTGCGCATCCCCGCCGACGCCGCGCCGGGAGACTACCGCGGGACGCTCTCGATCGCGGTGGAAGGCCGACCGCGGTTCCGCGTGCCCATCGAACTGCACGTCGTCGACTGGAAACTCCCCGATCCGGCCGACTTCGCGTACTTCCTCGGCCTGATCCAGTCCCCCGACGGCGAGGCCCTCCACTACGGCGTGCCCTTCGGCTCCGAGCGGCACTGGGAGCTGGTCGCCCGGAGCCTGCGGCTCGTCGGCCGGCTCGGAGCGAAGGTCCTCTACGTCCCCCTGACGGCCGAGACGCAGTACGGCAACGCCGAGTCGATGGCCGTCTGGGTCCGGCGCGCCGACGGCACGTACGACCACGACCTGACCCGGGTCAGGAGGTACGTCGACGCGGCCGTGAGGAACATGGGCAGGCCCGCATTCGTCGTGCTCGGCGTGTGGAACCCCTGCCGCGGCGATCGCAAGTCGCCGAGGTTCAGCCGCCCGCTGTTCACCGTCCGCGACGGCGCGAGCGGCAAGGTCGGGAACGTCCTGGGACCCAAGCACGGCACGGAGGAGAGCCTGGCCTTCTGGCGGCCGGTCCTGACGGCCGTTCGCGACTTGCTCGCGCCTCACGGGCTGGACAAGTCGATCCTCCTTGGCTTCGGCGGCGACCGCCTGCCCGACAGGGACACGGTCACCGTGTTCCACCGGATCCTGCCCGAGGCGAGCTGGCAGGCGACGCGGCACCATCCCCTGGCCGCGCGCACGCTGCCTCGCGACGACGGCGAGGTGCCCGTCGGCTACCAGAGCAACGTCTGGGGCGGCTGGGAGAACCACGACCCGGACACCCGGCGCGTCCACGGCTGGCGCTACGGGCAGATGCGGACCTGGCTGGACCGCGGGCTGTGGGACGCCTCGCCCATGGCCGAGTTCCGGACGGCCTGCGAGCAGTCGCTCCTGGCCGACCGCCGGGGGCTGGGGCAGATCGGGGCCGACTTCTGGCCGCTGAGGATCGACGGGAAGACCACGATCCCCACCATCGCCAACAAGCGCTATCCCGTCACGCACCAGACCAACGTCGGCATCTACACGGGGCAGTTGCTGTATCCCGGCCCGGACGGGCCCGTGCCCACCGTGCGGTACCGGATGATCCAGGAGAACATCCAGGAGTGTGAGGCACGGATCTTCCTGGAGAAGCTCCTGCTGGCCGAGCCTTGCCGGCTGCCGGGGGACCTGGCCGGGAAGGTCCAGGCCGTCCTCGACGAGCGGACGCGATGGCACCGGATGCGGACGGTGGCGTTCGCCTCGGCGCTGTCCTGGCCGCACTCGGGATGGGAAGCTCGCGCGGTGCGCCTATACGAGGCGGCCGCCGAGGCCTCCCGGGCCCTGTCCGAGGGCCCGAAGGCCGCCACGACAGCGCGGGACTCGCGGAGCGCCCCATGAAGAGCAGCTTCCGCGGCGACATGACCCGGGAGGCCGGCATCCGTGCGGGCGCCGTCGGCTCCGGCAGCCACGCTCGCCGGAACCTGCTGCCCACTTTCGCCTTCGCGCCGGTGCGGCTGGTCGCCACGTGCGACCTCGACGCGGCGTTCGTCTGCACGTCGTACGACGAGCGCGGTCGGCCGCGAAGGAGACGCTTCAGCAAGCCTGGCTCATCACGCGCGTCTTCGAGGCCTTCGCCGAGGGCCCGGACCGGCTCATTCGCCTGCCCCCTAGCGTGAGTTCGCCACGGAGGCCGGGCTATTCCCGCATAAGCTCTTCTCTCACGCGGTGATTTGCGTCTTCTTCCCTGTAGGGCCTGCTTCGTAGGCTGGATCGCTCAGGCTGCGGCAATGCCGCAAGTCTCGTGGCTCGACCTATTCTCTCCGGCCTCGCCCGTCCGTCGGTGGCGTCTCGATCTCCAGCAGCCTGATCTTGCGATAGAGCGTGCTGGTATCGACTCCCAATTCTCTGGCCGTACGTTTGCGATTGCCCTTGTGGCGCCGCAGCGCGTCGGCGATCTGGCGTCGCTCCAGCGCCGCGAGGGTCATGGGGCCACCCCAGTCGCCGGCGCCGGACGGGCCTTCTGGCCGAAGCTCCGGGGGCAGGTGATGGGGCTCGATCAGGCCGCCGCGGGACAGGACGAACGCCTGCTCGATGATGTTCCCCAACTCCCGGACGTTGCCGGGGTAATCGTGCTCCATCAGTCGGGCCATCACCTCGTCGGAAACGCCGGCGATGTCCTTGCCCTGGAGACGATTGAACTTGGCGACCAAGTGGTCGACCAGGAGCGGGATGTCCTCACGCCGCTGCCGCAGGTCGGGGAGTTCCAGGTGAACCACGCGGATGCGGTAGAAGAGGTCCTCGCGGAACCTGCCCGCACGCACGAGTCGGGACAGCCCCTTGTTCGTTGCGGCCACCACACGAACGTCCACGTCCATGGGCTCGACCGAGCCCAGGGGCTCGATGCGGCGCTCCTGGAGCACTCGCAACAGGCGTGCCTGCATGGCTGGGGAGATGTCGCCGACTTCGTCGAGGAAGATCGTGCCCTTGTCAGCGACGGCGAATCGGCCCGGCTTGTCGCGCCGGGCGTCGGTGAAGGCTCCGGCCTTGTGGCCGAACAACTCCGATTCCAGCAGCGTATCCGGCAGCGCTGCGCAGTTGACGACCACGAACCGGTTGTTCTTTCGCGGCGAGAGGTTGTGGATCGCCTGGGCGAACAGCTCCTTGCCCGTCCCGCTGGCGCCCTCGATCAGCACCGTGCTGTTGCTCTCGGCGATCTGCGGCAGCAGCTCGAAGAGCTGCATCATGGCCGGGCTCCTGCCTACGATGTCCTCGAAGGTGTAATGCGACTCCAGCTCCTTCTGGAGCTCCTCGATCTGGCTGAGATCCTGGAACGTCTCGACGCCACCGATGAGCCTGCCGTCGTTGTCCTTCAGCAAGGCCGTGGAGATCCGAAGGGGAATCCGCCGCCCGTCCTCGCTGTGGATCCGTGCCGTGGCGTTCACCACGGGCTCTCCTGTGGACAGTGTACGCTTCAGCGCGCAGTGCTTCTCGCAGATGTCGGCACGAAGCACCTCCGAACACGGACGGCCGATCGCGGCCTCCCGCAGCACGCCCGTGATCCTCTCGGCCGCCCGGTTGAATACCGTGATCCGCCAGTCGAGATCGACGGTGAACACCCCCTCATTGATCGAGTCAAGGATGACGTCCTGACAGCCTCTGGGCCCGTGCGAACTCATGTCCACGTCCTTGCCTTTATCCTACCGGCTAGCCATGCGGACTGCAAGCTTGCATCGCCCCTAGCGGTGCAAACTGCTCGATTGCAGGACGATGTGCCTTTTGAGCTTCACCCATAACATACACCCGTGTAGCGGCTTAGAATCCAGATGGCGCTGCGTCCCTCACTTGGCATGGAGGTTGCTAGGGGTACCTTGATGAAGGTTGGGATTCCGCAGTGGCGAGACCGGGTCTCCCCGGTCTTCGACGTGGCCAGCAGCCTGCTTGTCGTGGACTTGGCCAAGGGCCGGGAACTGCGGCGCGAGCAGAGGGCGCTGACGGCTGGTGACCCGATCAAGCGGGCCAGGCAGGTCTCGCAGCTCGGCACCGAGGTGCTGATCTGCGGCGCGGTCTCGTGGCCCCTCGAGATCGCGCTGTCCGCGGCCGGCGTGCGAGTCATCCCCTTCACCTGCGGCACGGTGGAAGAGGTCTTGTCGGCCTTCGTGAACGGCAAGCTGACCCGCAGCGCATTCTTGATGCCCGGCTGCTGTGGCCGGCGCCGGCGGCTGCGAGCCCGCCGCGGGCGGTCGAGGTGACGTGAGCGAACAGGACGACGACGATGCCAGGATTCAACGGAACAGGGCCTCTGGGACGGGGCCCGCTGACCGGGCGCGGTATGGGGTTCTGCGTGGTGAGGCTTCGCGGTGAGCGCCCCGCGGGAGCCCGACAAGGCGCAGGAGATACCGGGCAGGAGACAGAGACGTTCAGAGATACAGGCGAGGAGGTGATAACGATGCCAGCAGGTGATGGAACAGGACCACTTGGGTTCGGGCCGATGACGGGCCGCGCGGCGGGATACTGCGCCGGCTATCCCGTTCCCGGCTACATGAACCCGATCCCCGGCCAAGGCTTTGGGAACCAGGGCTACGTTCCGGCGTACGGCCCGACACCCTACGCGCAGGGGATCATGCCTTACGGCTACGGCGCGGCGTACGCCCCGGCTTGGGGCCGACCGTTCGGACGGTTCGGCCGCGGCTTCGGGCGCGGCTGGGGTCGCGGCTTCGGGCGAGGTCGCGGCCGAGGACGGTGGTGACCCGAACCCTGATCTCGATAGAGGCGCACGTGGCTTGCGGTTGACGATCCGAATGCGCGGAAAGGAACGCGATCATGCCCCGAGGTGACGGAACAGGACCGCCGCAAGGCGGAGGACGTGGACGTGGGCGAATGGGCGGGCCGTTCGCCGCGGGACCGGGCGGCAGTTGTGTCTGCCCGAAATGCGGCCACAGGGCCACCCATGCCGCCGGGCAGCCGTGCAATCAGAAAACCTGCTCGAAGTGTGGCGCGACGATGACCCGGGGCTAGCCAACAAGGAGAAACACGATGCCAGGTGGAGATGGAACAGGCCCGGCAGGTCTGGGTCCGATGACGGGACGCGCGGCCGGCTACTGCGCAGGCTACCCGGTTCCCGGGTACATGAATCCCACGGGCCCACGAGGCTACTGGGGATGGGGTCGCGGCGGCGGTTGGGGTGGGCGCCGCCCGTTCTACGGGACGGCCTTGGGAGGCCAGCCGCGAGCAGCGTATGGCTGGCCGGCCTACGGAGCCGCCGCGCCGTCCCCCGCGCCCTATGCCCCGCCCTTCGCCCCGACGATGACGAAGGAACAGCAACTGGACGGGCTGAAGGGACAGGCCGAGTTCCTCGAGAGCACGCTGGACGGCATCCGGAAGCGGATCGAGGAGCTCGAGACCCCGGCCCCGGAGAAGGCCAAGTAGCCCGTGGCGATCCGCCGCGAAGCAGGCCAACCGCCGGGATCGCTGCCGCTGCGCGGCGATGACGGAAACGCCATCGCCATGAAGGTGGCAGTCACAGCATCGGAGCCCTCATTGGCCGCCGGCGTCGATCCGCGGTCCGCTCGCTGTCCGTGCTTCCTCGTGGTCGACACAGACGACACGAGCTTCGAGGTTGTCGAAAACCCCAATGCGGCGCTTGGCGGAGGCGCGGGGGTCCAGTCGGCTCAACTGATGGTGGAAAAGGGCGTGCAGGCGGTGCTGACGGGCAATTGCGGCCCGAATGCCTACCAGGCACTTTCGGCCGCGGGCATCGGCGTGCTCGTCGGGTGCAGCGGCCCGGTCTCGGACGTCCTCGAGCAGTTCAGGGCCGGCCGACTGCACGCGGTCGGCCGGCCGAATGTCGTCGGCAAGTTCGGCCTCGGCAGAGCGTCGGCCTTACCGCAACGCCCGTGGTACGGATCCCGGCAGCCAGCCAGAACCGGTTCCGGAACGGGCCCGGGGCCCGGCGGAGGACGAGGCATGGGACGAGGCCGAGGTGGCGGTCGTGGAATGGGCAGGGGCCGAGGCCGGGGCATGGGCGCCGCGTATCGCGCCGCCGCGGTCCCGGCGCCGCAACGGCCAGCCCGGGCTCCCGCCGGGCACGAAGAGTTGGCAATGCTGAAGAGGCAGGCCGAGGCGGTCAGCCGGCAGATGCAGCAGATCCAGGAACGAGTCAGGCAGCTCAAGCGGGCAGGGCAAGGCGGCATGACCGCAGCGGTGCGCCCCGGCCAGTGCACGGGATGCAGTCTGTGCGTCCAGGTCTGCCCCGTCGGGGCGATAAGGCTGGACGACAGCGGGGCGGTCGTCGACGCGCAGGCCTGCACGGGATGCGGCGCTTGCGTGGCAGCGTGCCCGAACCAGGCAATCTCCCTAACCTCAAGCAAGGGCACCTGAGTGTGCGCAAGGAAGCAATGCTACGACAGCATCCGGTTCTCGCTCAGCGACCTGAGCGGCCAGATGCGCTTCGAGATGTTCGACATCGTTGACGTGCCCGAGTGTCAGGATGTGGCGGCGAGGCTCAGGAAGTACCTGGTGCGTCGCCCCCTGGCGCAGGTAGACGTGCAGCGGATCCGATCGATAGAATGTGACGACAACTGCACGTGCTTGGCCGAGGTGGCACGAGTTGTGCGTCAACAACAACGCCTCTTCGGTGCCGCACCCCGGTGGAGGTGAGACGGCACACCGGTTGGCCCCGACCGAGGCTGCGGAACATGAAAGACAAGGACTGGCAAGCCGAGATCACGCTCCTCCAGGAGCGCGAGACAAAGGCCCGCTGCATCCTGGGTGTTGCGGAGGCAGCCGGGCCGACCGAGATACGCCAAGCCTTCCGGCGTCTGAGCCTGAGGCACCACCCGGACGTGAACGGAGACGATGAAGATGCCGCGAGGCGATTCCACCTCGTCTGCTGTGGCTACAAGTACCTGACGGAGGGCGAGTGGTGCTCAGCCCTCGACGAGCTCGAAGACCCCGCGGAGCCGCCGACCCGGGGCAAGTACCGCCAAGACAACCCCTGGGGCTACTGGTGTTGGTGGCGAGAGCAATACTTCGGCGAAGACCAAGAGGAGAGATAGGATGCCGATCTACGAGTACCGGTGCGGGAAGTGCGGCCATGTCTCCGCCTTCCTCGAGCGGATGGGCAGCCGCAAGGCGCATGCCTGCGAGGAGTGCGGCTCGAAGGACACGGAGAAGATACTGTCCGCCTTCGCCGCGAGGACGGGCGGGTCTTCCTCGGCCGGCTCGAGCTGTCCGACGGGAACCTGCCCGCTCTCCTGAAGCCCACGACGAGGTGCCGGTCGCCCCATGCCCGAGGAACCTGCTCCGAAAAACATCTACGAGGCGATGAAGCCGCGGCTGCACAGGCGAATCGGCAGGGAGCTGCGCCTGGCCGGACGTGTGCTGGACCTCGGGTGCGGCTCGTGTGACCTCGTGCAGTACCTGGTGCGGACGTATGGGCAGCAGGTCACGGGCGTGGACATCCGCTCGGGGAGCTTCCCCCGTCGTCGGGCGGCCGGCCCGGGCGCCCGGTTCCGGTGCCTCCGGCGCGATGCCGCCCGGCTCAAGTTCGCCGGAGACCGCTCCGTGGACGCGGTCGTCATGATGTGGGCCCTGCACGAGATGGACGACCCGGACGCCATCCTGAGAGAAGTGCGGCGCGTGCTGCGACCCGGCGGCGAGATCCTGATCGTGGACTTCCCCAGGGACTCGGTCGCCCAGAAGCTGTGGAACGAGGACTACTACCGCCCGGACGAGGTGGCCGGCCTGCTTGGGCAGGCGGGGTTCGCGGGAATCCGGTCTCGCCTGATCGAGCACCAGCAGGTGCTCTGGGCCAGGGCTCACCAACCGCTGGAAGCAACCCCATGAACCGGTAAAGGATTTGTCTATGCCATGGGTCAATGAAGAGATGTGTACCGGCTGCGGCGTCTGTGTCGATGAATGCCCCGTTGGCGCCATTCGGTTGGGTGCCAGCGACACGGCGGCCATCGATGAGGCCGAGTGCATCCGATGCGGTCGGTGTCACGACGTCTGCCCGCAGGAGGCCGTCCGCCACGACAGCGAGCGGATACCCCGGGAGGTCGCCGCGAACCTGGAATGGGTCCGCGGTCTGCTCCACCACTTCCAGGAGCCGTCCGAGCGCACGGCGTTCATGGACCGCATCGCGCGGTTCTACAAGAAGGAGAGGAAGGTCACCGAGCAGACGCTGGCGGCGGTGGAGGCCGCGCGGGAAGATCCCGCCGGCCAGATCGACGTGGCGCTGCGATTGCTGCTCGAGCCGCAGGACCGGCACGGCGGCTGAAGCCACGCCACGCGAACTTGCCCTCGTCCGCGGCACAGACCCGCAAGCAGGCCGTGGTGGAACACCAGGACAACCGCTATGCCGAGCGTGCCCGGGCCGTCTGGACGGCCGTGCGTGATCGATTGGGTCTCGGGTGAGGCGCATGGTTGACACGCGAAGAAGAACGCTGGTCAAGACAGTTGCGTGGCGAGTGATCGGCATCGCCTGGACCTGGATCGGTGCCTATCTGATCCTGCTCTTCACGCCTGACCGCTACCGTTCTGCGGCGGTTCTCTCGACCTTTATCGTCGCGTTCCACCATTCGACCAGGATGGCGATGTATTACGGGTACGAGCGCCTCTGGGACGCCATTGCCTGGGGCAAGTGCGAGCCAAGCACGTCCCTGGCCGGGCCGATGTCCTGGCGCGCGATGGCCACGTGGTCGCTGCTGGCTGTGGTTGCCGTCGTGTTGATTCTGGTACTCGTTCTCTACGTAACGACCCTGGTGAAACCGTGATCGACAGGCGTGACGCGACAGGGCAGGGCAGACCGTGAGAGCTGGGCAGATACGGGTTCTTGGGATTGCGAGCTCGGCGCGGAAGCAGGGCAACTCGGCGATCCTGCTCACGGAGGTCCTGAACCACCTGCGCGCGGACTTCGCGACCGAGATTGTCTTCCTGAGCAATCACCGCATTGAGCCGTGCGAGGGGTGCCACTCCTGCGAGCGGCGCGGCTCGTGCCGGATCGACGACGACATGCGGGAGCTGTCCGCGAAGCTGCTCGCCGCCGACGCGGTCCTCCTCGCCTCGCCCTCGTACATGGGAGGCGTCGCCTCTCGCCTGCGGGCGTTCATGGAGAGGACCTGGCCGTTGCGGAAGGGCCAGATGTCCGGCAAGATCGGCAGCTACATCGTGACGGGAAGGCGCAGGATTGGCATGGTGAGCGCCGCCATGGCGGAGTACATTGCGCGCCTCGGCATGGTCGCGGTCCCCGGCCTGCTGGGCTACGCCTTCGAGCCCGGCGAGATCCTCCGGGACGACGAGGCGATGGGCGAAACACGAAGGCTCGCGGAGGACGTCCGGCGATGCCTGAGCCCGACCGATCGCGAAGGACGTGCCGCACCATGAGCGGAAGGCTGACGGGACAACCCGTCCGAAGACCGGTCGACGCCGGGGCCGGCCCCGGGCCGGGGAGGCCGCCGACATGAGGCCCCATGCCCCCCTCCACCCGCACAGCCTGTTCGACTTCGGGCCGGTGGCTCACGAGTACGAGCGCTGGTACGGCACTCCTGCCGGCCGGATGCATGACCGCATCCAGAAGCAGGACGTCAGGACGTTGCTCCGACCTGCCCGGGGCCACGAGCGCCTCCTGGACGTCGGCTGCGGCACCGGGCATTGGAGTGCGTTCTTCCTCTCGCTGGGCTACGAGGTCCGCGGGGTCGATCTCTCCGGCGAGATGATCGCCGCGGCGCGCACGGCGGTTCCCGGCTGCACGTTCGATGTGGCCGACGCCTGCGACCTGCCGTTCGAGGACGCGTCGTTCGACGTGGTGGCATGCATGGCCACGCTGGAGTTCCTCTCGGACCCCGCGGCCGGGGTCCGGGAAATGGCCCGCTGTGTGAAGCCGGGCGGGAGCCTCTTGATTGGTACGCTCAACCGGCTTGCCCCGCTGAATCGGCATCGCCTGTCGAAGGGCCGACAGCCGTACGCCTCCGGCCGACTGCTGAGCCCCGGGGAGCTTCGTGCTCTCCTGCGGCGATTCGGGCGTGCTCGCATGGTCGCCTCCCGCGTGCCGTCGAGCGATCGGGGCCGGCGGCTTGGAAGGCCGATCGACCACCAGGCCGCCCGTGGACGCCGGAAGCTCACGGGACCGTTCCTTGTCGCGGAGGTGCGCTTATGAGGGTACAGGCGGAGGTGAGTCTCTATCCGCTGCGCACGGCGACGCTCATGGACTCCATCGATGCGTTCGTTGAGCGCCTTCGGCAGAGCGGGCTGAGCGTGGAGATCGGCCCGATGAGCTCCCGCATCCGCGGCGAGAGCGAGGACCTGTTCCGCGCGCTGGGCGAGGCGTTCGAGGGCGCGGCCCGGCGGTGCGATGTCGTTGTGACGCTCAAGGTCACCAACGCGTGCCCGGGGACCGACGCGGCCATGCCCGACGCGCGGGACGCGCATCCGGGCGCCGCCTCCGGCGACACGTAAGGCAAGCTGGAAAGAACGAACAGCCCAACCGGCCGAAAGGAGAAGCCGTGGCCAGAATGTACTTCCCCCAGTATCGCAGGGGACGCGAGGGCGTTGAGATCTTTGACGGAACCATTCTGGAGCACGCGCGGAAGGTCGGCGCGGAGGTGGCATCGGACTGTGGGGGCATCGGGGCCTGCGGGCGCTGCGTCGTTCGGATCGAGAAAGGCGCCGCCGGCCTCAACCAGCCCACGGCGGTCGAAGGGGAGCACTCCCTCGGGCCGGCCGAGAGACTGGCGTGCCAAGCCAGGCCCCTCAGCCCGGAGAAGAACATCCATGTCTACATCCGCGATTACGGCGACTACTCGGTGTTGTCCGACACGCTCGAGATGGAGGTGGCTCTCGCCCCGGCCGTCCGGCGCGAGAGAGATCGCGTGGTCCATACCGAGGAGGGCGACCTGGGACCGTATCGGGGCCAAGTATACGGACTTGCGATCGATGTCGGCACCACGACCATCGTGACGGAAATCCTGGACCTGGAGGACGGTCGGTGCCTCGGCACGCTTACCCGCAAGAACCCACAGATCCTCTTCGGCAATGACGTGATCTCCCGCATCGGCCATACCATGCAGCACGAGGACGGCCTGGAGCAGTTGCAGCGAAGCGTTGTCCAGGCCATCAACGAGGACCTTCTCCAATTCGAGAAGCGCAGCGGCGAGATCCGCAGGTACATCTATGACGTGGTGGCGGTCGGGAACAGCACGATGCGCGAGATTCTCTTCGGGCGGAACGTGCGTTCCCTGGGCGTCATCCCCTACGAGCCCGGAAGCGTGGGCTGCGTGCAAGGCAAGGCGACCGACCTCGGCCTCGCGGTGAACCCGGCATGCAGGGCCTACGGGGGCCCGCTCATCGGCGGCCATGCCGGCGCCGACGCGGTCGCCGATATCGTGGCCTGCGGCATGCACCGGGATGACGACGTCAACCTGCTGATCGATATCGGCACCAACGGCGAGGTAGCCGTGGGCAACCGGGATCGGATGATGACCGCCTCGTGTGCGGCCGGGGGAGCCTATGAGGGCGCCACCATCAACTGCGGCGTCGGGGCCATCGCCGGGGCCATCAAGAATGTCCGGATCAACGACGGTCAGGTGGACTTCGCGACGATCGGCGACAAGGCGGCCGTCGGGATCTGCGGCTCGGGGCTGATCGACCTGCTTGCCGAACTGCTGCGGAACCGGATCATGAGTCGCCAGGCCAGGATCGAGGAGGCGTTCCACCTGACCGACAGGATCAGCATCACGCAGCAGGACATCTACCAGCTCATCACGGCCAAGGCCGGCCTGCGGGCCGACCAGGACCTCCTGATGAAGTACTACGGCGTCGGCATCGACGACATCGGGAAGATCTACCTCTCCGGCGCGTTCGGCAATTTCATCAGCCCGGAGAACGCCTCGGCGATCGGCCTGCTTCCCCATGCGTCCGAGAAGACGGTCCGCGTCGGGAACGCGGCCCTGGCCGGGGCACGAGCCATGCTGCTCTCGCGAGAGGTCCGATCGGAGGCGGAGACGGTCGCCGGGAACATCGAACACGTAAAGCCCAACGAGCGGGAACCGGACTTCGCGTACATCGTGGCCGACAAGATGTACTTCTGATGCAAGCCGCCTCCGTGGGACCACGGAGAACGGCGAGCCCGCGCGGCTCGGAAGGCGGCAGTTCGAAAGCCCGGCGCAACGCCCCGGGATTCCTGCCAGGCGGCAAAATGGACGGCGCGACATGGCAAGACAATGCAGGCGGCGAATGGATCGACGCAGGTTCCTGAAGCACCTCGGCGCGGCGGCAGCCGGGGCGATCGGCGCCTTCTCCGGCGGCGCGGCCCTCGCGGCGGCGGAGAAGCGCCGGTTGAGCTTCGTCATCATTCTCGTGGACGACCTGGGTTGGACCGACCTGACGTGCTTCGGCAGCAGGTACTACGAGACGCCGCACCTCGACAAGCTCGCCTCGCAGGGCATGAAGTTCACCGATGCCTACGCGGCGTGTGCCGTGTGCAGCCCGACCCGGGCGGCTGTGATGACCGGGCGCTATCCCGCGCGCGTGGGCGTGACGGACTGGATCCGCGCACGCTTCCAGGGCGGCAAGGCCCGCAAGCCCGGCGAGCCGGAGTACGTCGGCTCGCCGAACCGCAAGGTGCTCTGCCCGCGCAACCCGATCTGGATGGGGCACGACGAGGTGACCATCGCCGAGGCGGTCAAGCCGGCCGGCTACGTCTCCTGCCACATCGGCAAGTGGCACCTCGGCCCGGACGACTACTACCCCACGAAGCAGGGCTTCGACGTCAACCTCGGCGGGTGCGACTACGGCCAGCCGCCGGGCTACTTCGACCCGTACACCAACCGCCGCCTGAAAGAGGGCATCCCCACGCTCCAGCCGCGGCGCGAGGGGGAGTACCTCACCGACCGCGAGGCGGACGAGGCCGCCGCGTTCATCCGCAAGCACCGCGACCGCCCGTTCTTCCTCTACATGGCCCACTACGCCGTGCACACGCCCATCCAGGCGAAGCGGGACCTGACCGAGAAGTACCGCGCCAAGCCGCCGACGAACCAGAAGAACCCCACGTACGCCGCGATGGTCCATAGCGTGGACGACTCGACGGGGAAGATCCTCTCGGCCCTGGACGAGTGCGGCCTGACGGGCAGCACGGTGGTGATCTTCACGAGCGACAACGGGGGATTGCTGGGCAAGACGCACAACGCCCCGCTGCGGGCAGGCAAGGGCCACCCCTACGAGGGCGGCATCCGCGTGCCGTTGATCGTCCGCTGGCCCGGCGTGGTGAAGGCCGCCACGACCAGCGACGAGCCCGTCACGAGCGTGGACTACTTCCCGACGATCCTGGCCGCCGCGGGCGTCAAGCCGCCCGCCGGGCGAGCGATCGACGGCACGGACCTCGCGCCCGTGCTGAGCGGCCGGGGACGGCTCAAGCGAGACGCGATCTTCTGGCACTTCCCGCACTACCGCGGAAGCATCTTCCCCTACAGCATCATCCGCGCCGGCGACTGGAAGCTCCTGAAGCGATACGATGGCCGGCCGTTCGAGCTGTACAACCTGAAGGACGATCTCGGCGAGCAGAACGACCTGGCCGACAAGATGCCCGAGAAGGTCAGGGCCCTGGACGCCAGGCTCGTCGCCTGGCTCGAGCACACCGGCGCCAAGGTCCCCAAGCCCAACCCCAACTACAAGCCCCGCGCGAGAGCGCGCCCGCGAGGATAGAGCGCCACCTCGAATCCTCGCCCCCTGCCCCCACGCCCCAGTCCGCCGGGGCCGGGGCCGCCCCATCACAGCACGATGGACCGGCGCACTCCAGAACGACGCAGTTCGGCATCGGCGCCGGAGTCCCGGCGGCGTCACCCGGCCGGCTCAACCGTCAGGCTCTTCATCACCGGCTCCGTCTCACAGCGGATCTCGTACGTCTCCTCCGGCTTGCCGGCGACGTGGACGTGTCGCCCGCCGGCGCCCTGACGGCGCCAAGCGACAGCCCGACGACGCGCCCGTCGGACAGGCCGACCGCGAGCGTCTCGCCCGGCCAGGACAGGAACGTGATGTCGTGCTGGAGGTGGCAGGCGGCCTTGGGGCTGCCATCGGCGTCCAGGACCCGCAGCAGCCCGCCCCAGTAGCCGACGGCCACCCGGTCGCCCCGCCGGACGGCGTGCTTGGCGATCCGGCCCGGGACGGGGTGCTCCCGGGCGAGCTTCATCGCCTCGGCGTCGGGCGTGGGCTTCATCCGCTCGGCCTGCCGGGCGTAGGCGTCGGCCTTCATCGGTCTCGGCGCGGAGGCCTGGCCCTTCGCGTCGATCGTCGAGATCGACTCATCCCGCGTGAGGACGGTCAGCGTGTCGCCGTCCGCCTTCATGCCCACCGCGCGGTCGGGCAGGAGGGCGCTCCAGGCCACCCTCGGCTCGGGTGGGACGTCCGCCTTCGTGGCGGCCGCAACGTGGCTGGCCTTGGGCAGCTCCCATCGCGTGAGCGGCTCCATGCCGGCCTGGGCCTCGTAGAGCGTGCCGACCGCCTCGGCCATGCCGCTGGCGTCGTCGGCGATGACGGTGATCGATTCCTGCCCGTGCCCGACGCCGTCCCGCTGCCAGGCGAGCAAGCCCCGCCCGCGCCCGGGGAAGACGTCGGCCTTCGGCTCGTAGGGCAGGAAGCCCCGCTTGAGAAGGTAGGCGATGAGCGGGTTGTCCCTCGCCGTGCCGAGCAGGACGACCGGGCCCTCGACGGCGAAGCCGACCTGGTCGGGCCGGCCGGGATTCTTCTCGCTGAGCCGCGTCGGGCTCAGACCGATCCAGGTCTTCAGGGCCTCGGCGGGGATGCGGCGCGGCTTGTTCACGTCGGCGGCCTTGACGACCGTGCACTTGACGTCCCACGGCTGGAGGATCTTCGCCAGTCGCTTGGCGGCGGGCTGGTTGTAGTCGCTCGAGCCCGTGACGATCGTCACGCCGCGGTGCACGCGGAAGAAGCGGAAGATGTTGTCGCGGTCGCGCCCGAAGTGGATGGCGCGGGTCTTGCGCCCGGCCAGCGCGCCGCAGCGCGGCGGGGCGTAGTGCTCGAACGTTGCAGTGCCCTCGTGGTTGGTCAGCAGGTTCTGGACGTAGACAGCCCACGTGCCGGGCGGGTCGTTGACGCCCAGCGGCAGCGAGAGGCGCAGCGTGCCGAGCTCCGTCGCGCGGTACACGTCGTGGCGCTTTCCGAGGGGGTCGAAGACGCGCACGCGCAGGGGGAGCGAGCCGCCGGCGCCCGTGACCGTCGCGCCGACGTCGACGACCAGCGGCGCATCATGCCGCGTGTACTCGCGGCGCACGACGGGCGCCGTCACCACCACGCCCGTCGGCAGCGCCAGCGGCCGGGCGAAGACGCGCATCTGACCCGGGCCGAAGCGGAAACGCCCCACGAGCTTGCCGTCCTTCCTGGCGAACTCCCAGGCCGGCCCGCCGCGGACGGCGTCGTAGATGGGGCGCCGGTCGCCGGGCTCGACGGGCAGCCAGATCGTCGCGACGGCCGCCTGCGTGTTGTGGCTCTCGCCCGCCCGGTCGGTCGAGGCGTTGACGGCGAAGAGGTACTCCACGTCGCCGGCGGCGTGGCGCGTCGCGACGATCCCCGCGTTGTCGCACTCGAAGATCGGCCGAATGCCGCGCCGGCGGAGCTGCTTGTCGATGGCCTCCGCCAGCGGCCGGGCGGCGGCGAGCTGCTTGCCCAGCGTCGTCAACGCGCGCAGCCGCTGGCGGCTCTCCTCGTCGTTCTTCTTGCGCAGCTCCTCGATGAGCTTCTCATCCGGCAGCTTCGGCGTCAGCCCGAGGTCCACGGCACCCTTGACCTTCACCCCGCAACCGCCGGTCATGAGGACCAGCCCGCCGTACTCGATGAAGTTCTCCAGCGCCCGCACGACAGCCGGCGGCAGGTAGTCGATGCTCGCCAGGATCAGCGCCTTGTGCCGGGCGATGAGCGTGCCGTCGAGGGCATCCTCCTCGACGACGGTCAGGAAGCGGTGGTGCAGCATCGTCCCGGCGAGGTAGACCCAGGGCAGCATGGCCCCGTGGTCGTCCTGGTGGAGGTAGTTGACGCTGCGGTCGAGCGTCTGCTTGTGGATCATGTGGCTCAGCGAGTAGAGCACGGCCACGGGGGGGTAGGTCGGCGGCATCGTGTGGAAGATGGGCCCCAGGCGGGCGGCGATCTTGTTGGTCTCGACGACGGCCTCGGCGGCGAGCTTCTTGGCCGGCTCGAACGGGTCGATGTCCGGCGGCGTCTGGAGGCCCTGGATGCCCATCGCGAAGCACAGGTTCTGCTCCAGGCGGAACTGCTCGTACGTGGTGCTGCTGTACCAGCAGGGGAGGTACCAGCACGGCTTGGCGTGGTCGCGGGCCAGGGCCGTCTCCAGGAAGTACGACGGGTTGAAGAGGTACAGCCCGTAGTCGTGGTAGCCGCCGTGGCCGCTGGTGATCGGCAGGCACCGCACGACGTTGAAGTAGTAGCCGTCGGTGAACGCGCCGAAGCCGTACTGGCTCTGCGTGACGGACAGGTAGTCCGGGCGGGCGTAGCTCACGCCGAACTGCGCGATCTTCCACGCGGCGTCCATGAAGCCGAGCTTCCAGCGCGCGAAGTGGCGCCAGCGGGCGACGTGGTCGGGGTTCCTCGGGTCCAGCGTGTGATAGGCGGGGGGCTTCCGGCCGAAGGCGGCCTCGTAGCTGCGGTGCTGGCTGGGGATGCCGTGCGGCGTCTGCTCGCCGGTGACGGGATGCTTCAGGTGCGTCAGGCCCGGCTCGTCGTAGAAATGCACGCCGGCGGTGTTCGGGCGCGTGCGGTCGGTCAGCGTCCGCTGCACGACGCGGACCGCGCCGCCGCGAGTCACGTACGGATCCGACCAGTCGCACTCGCTTCTCAGGTCCATCTGGTGCGCGCCGCCCATCGCGCAGCACCGCATGAAGTCCAGGCCGGCGCGGATCAGGTTGCCCTCGTCGTCCGTGGCGTACACCCCGTAGAAGAGGTTGAACCCCAGGCTGTCCTCGCCCTCGACGAGCTGCTGCTTGCCCTTGGCCCGGCCCCAGGGGATCAGCTTGTAGCTCGTCCGGCGGACGTGGCCGTAGACGTCGATGTCCGTCCTGGCCGCCACGCCGTCGGCGCCCGCCTCGATCGTGTAGTGCCCCGGGCGAAGGAGGCGGCCGTTCAGGTAGATGTGCTCCGTTGCGCGGGCGTCAGCGCCGACGACGGCGATGGCCGGCACGGCGAAGGCGAAGCTCATCCGGCTGCCGCCGGGCCCGGCGAGAAGCAGCCGCATCTCGCCCGCCCGAAGCGCCTTGTCGCTGCTGCGCACGACGGCCAGGTGGATGTCCTCGTTCGTCTGGTACGCCGTGCGCCCCAGGGGAAGCAGGATCTCGAGCGTCCCCTCCGCCTGGGCGAGGGGCATCGCCGCAAGCAGCATGACCGCGGCGGAACCGAACGGCATCTGCCTGTTCTCCGAACGTTGCATGATCCGAGTCTCCCTTCCGGAGTGCCCCGCCGACGGCGGGGGATTCGTGTCGGCAACACGGACAACGTCAGCCTACTGGGAGGAACACGGTGTTGATACAATCGTGGTGCGAACTCCGTTTCAAGTGGAGACGACGATGAGACGCCTGCATCCAGCAACCCGTTCGCTCGTGGCGTGCTGCCTTCTGTGGACCGGGGCTGCTGTTTCCCGAGCGGAGAGGCCCTCGCCGCCGAGGAAGCCCGAGGCCGCCGCGCCCGCGAGCCGTCCCGCCAAGCCCCCCCGCAAGGACGAGGCGGGCTTCAAGCCCATCTTTGACGGCAAGACCTTCCGGGGCTGGGAGGGCAACCTCAAGTGGTTCCGCATCCAGGAGGGCGCCATCGTCGCCGGCAGCCTGAAGCAGCGCATCGGCCGGAACGAGTTCCTCTGCGCGACGAGGAAGTACGGCGACTTCGAGCTGCGGATGAAGGTCAAGCTGGTCAAGCCCGGCGGCAACGCGGGCATCCAGATCCGCTCCGAGCGGATCCCCAACCACCACGAGATGCGCGGCTACCAGGCCGACGTCGGCGGGGCGTGGTGGGGCAAGCTCTACGACGAGTCCCGCCGGCGGCGCGTCCTCGCCGGGCCGGACAAGAAGCTCCAGGCCGGGCTCGTCAAGCGCGGCGACTGGAACGACTACCGCATCCGCTGTGAAGGCCCGCACATCCAGCTCTGGCTCAACGGCAAGAAGACCGTCGACTACGTCGAGAAGGACCCGAAGGTCCTCAAGACGCCCCTGGCCCGGACGGGCCTCATCGGCCTCCAGATCCACTCCGGGGCGGCCAACGAGGCCTGGTACAAGGACATCCGGCTCAAGGAGCTCAAGCCGGCGAAGGCGAAGCCGAAGGCCGCCGGCAACGCGGGCGTCAAGGGCAACCGGGGCGCCCGAGGCCAAGTGGGACCCTCTCGCCCGGCGGACCTGTCGACGGCGGAGCGGATCGAGCGCGTCTGGCGGACGCAGGACGCGATGCGCCGGGGCGCGGCAGGGGGCGGGCCGCCGCGGCGCCGCGGGCGCATCACGACCCGCAGTGACGCCGCCGGCGGCGTGGACGGCGTCCGGAGCGGCCACTACGGCTTCCACACCGACAGCGAGGACAAGCCCTGGTGGCACGTGGACCTGGGCAAGGCCCGGTCGCTCGATCGGATGGTGATCTACAACCGATGCAGCCCCGGACGGCCCTGAACCGCCTCTCCAGGCGGAGGCTACTCGATCGTGAATACTGCCTTGGGCGTCTCCACGGGGTACGTCGATTTCGCGAACTCGACCGAGACGCTGAACGTTCCTCGCAGATCCGCGGGCACCTTCCATCGGCCCAGGTGGCGGCCGAGGCGGCGGCTGAGGCGCCCGCTGAAGCTGGTCAGCTTCCTGCCGGCTGCATCGAAGATCGAGAACGTGACCCACGGGCTCTGGTACATGATGGGATCGGGCCGTCCCGCGACGTCGGTGAACGTCATGTGGAACTCGACCACGTTTCCGTTCCTCACCGGGCGGATCGTGCCCTTCAGCGGACAGCCGATGGCGATCTCGTCGGTCTTCCCCGCGGCTACCCGGGCGACCACGGCGTGGCGTCCGGATAGCGACTGCTCTCGCAGCACCAGAAGGTGCCGCGCCTTCCATCGCTTCGTCACGATGTGCTGGCCGTATTCTCGGAGCCGGTAACGCCCGACGGGAACGGGCACGGCCTGGTGGCCGGCGCGGAGGTGGAAAAGGAGGCGCTCGCCGATGAAATGCCCCCACCAGGAGTCCTGATCGATGCGGATGCTGCCTGTGGGGCCGTCGTACGGTACGGCGGCGAACTTCGTGCTGTCGTCGGAGACGGTCAGGTTCCACAGGCGCCCGTCCACCACGATGGGATGGCCGTAATACCCGTAGGCGGCGCACGTGACCTTGCCCTTTGCAAGTCGGGGATCGATGGTGATCTCATCGCCGCGCAGGACGGGCAGGGACGGCGGGGCCGGGTCGTTCATGCGGAGGTTCCCGTCCCCGTCGTGCAGGCGGACCATGTGCACCTTCTTGCCGAACCGGCACTTGCCCTGGGCGCAGAGCACGACACCGAACCCCATGGAGCGAAGCGGCTGCCTGCTTCCGGCGACCTGCCGTTCGCGATAGTCGCACCAGAGCCGGATGGGCACCTTCCGGGCGCCCAGCGTCACCTCCAGCGGCCAGGCGGCGAAGTGGTAGGTCAACTCTCGTGTCCGTCGGTCGGCGCCGAGAGTCACGCGCTCCACGACGTAGGCCTCGCGGAAGTCTCCCTTGCCGGTGAAGTCCAAACGAAGCAGGTCGAAGTGGAGCGAGCCTTTCGCCTTGGAATCGAGCGCAATCGCCAGCGTCAGATCGCCGCGCTTCAGGGCGACCGTCAGGGCGTTGGGGTTCACCGTGCCCGAATCCGGCGCGGGCTTGGCGAACGCCTCGGCGCCGGTGAAGTGGAATACCTCGCCCGCCTGGTAGGACGTGCCGCCCGGCATCACGAACTGGAGCACGCCCGGCGGCGTGGTGATCTTCGGTTCCGGGTGTTCCTTGCACGTCGGATCCGGCCGGTCTCGATGCAACTGCCACACCACGTCGCCCGCGATGGACGCCGAGGCCAGACCGGCGACGACCGTGAGCGTCAGGATGCCGCGGCGAACCGTTGTGTCTTGCATGTGGATGTCCTTTCGCTGCTCAAGGCCCGGTTCGGGGGCGCGGCACCGGCCGCTCGCCGAGGATCGGCTCGAGGCTGGGACCGCGTAGGAGGAACGGGCCGGCCCCCCGTGAGGCCCACGTTCCCTCACGCGCATGCGGATGCGACCAGGCGATCAGGTATCCCCAGCGACGGTGGTGGGCCAGTGAGGCGTATCCGCACAGCACGCCGGCCGCCGCAGCCGAGCGCCGCCACGCGCCGTCGCGCCCTTCGGCGAAGAGGACCGAGCGGCATGAGCTGGTCTTGCCGTGGACCTGCGAAAACCAATACGCCAGGACGACCGACCGGCCCTCGGCGTGGACGGCGGCCAGCCGCGGCATGGTGTCGCACCGCTCCAGGATCTCCGGGGCCGGCCAGCTCCGCGCGTCGCCGCTGACGGACCGCGCGACGAAGGCCCTGCCCTTCTCGTCGCCGCCTCTCCGCATCCCGGCCACGAACAGCTCATATTGTCCGCGGCCGCGCTGACGGAGAACCGCGGACCAGGCGTAGCGGTTCCCGGCGCCCAGGTCCAACGAGCCCAGCCGCTCCCACCGGTATCCCTCGCGGCTGGCCAGGACCCACACGCGGCGCTCCGCGGGCACGGCACAGAGGAACCGCCCGCGGCTGTCCTGGATGAGCGACGTGCCGACGTGCTCGACCATCGTGGGAGCGCTCCAATGCACGAAGTCCCGCGACCACGAGAGGTACGTCCTCGTTCGGTGGCGTGCCTCCCGGTCGGAGGCGAAGAACAGCACGAACCGGCCGGACTCGTCCCGAAGCAGGCGGGGATCCTGCTCCAGCCAACTGCTGGACACGGGCAGGTGCAGCTTGCGGGGTGGGCTGAAGCGCAGCCCGTCGCGGGTGACGGCGGACCACAAGTCGCCGCGGCGGTTCCACACGAGGCGGACGGCCTCGTCGTCGGCCTGGATGGTGACCCCCGTCTCACGCTTGTAGACCCGCAGGTCGTAGCCCGGGTAGCTGGGCTCCACGCCGGCGACGGTCCACGCGGACCAGGGGGTTCCGCGCTTGAGGGGCAAGCGGCCGGCGACGCGGGTGATCTCTCCGGCCGCCACGGTGGCCGTCGTCGTCCACTCGCCATAGGGGCAGTTCGCGTCGATGGGGGAAAGGCGCACCGTGTGTCTGCCGGGCGCCAGCGGGCCGACGATCCCGTCGTGCCACCGACCGAACGCGCCGTCCACGTCCACGCGGTACCGGTTCGTGTCGCGGCACCACACGTCGAGCGTACCGATCGGGCCGACCTTCTCCATCTCCGCGGCCACGCGCCAGCCCCTGAAGAAAACCGGCCCCGCGTCGTCGGCCACGCGCACGATGCAGAAGACCACCACGATGCCGGTCCGGGGCAGCTTGCCGGCGGAGACGCCCGTTCGCCGCGCCTCGGCGAGGTCCACCCGGCGCGGCGGGTTGATCCGCCAGCCCCGTCCGGGCGTGCGAAGCGTCAACTCCATTGTGCCGGCCGCCTCGTCAACCAACGGATAGCAGCGCAGCGACTTGAAGACGTGCCCCCGGGCGGCCACGAGGTATAGCGTGTCGTAGGCGTGGTCGGGGTCGAACGTCGCCCACTTGTCCAGCTTGTGCTGCCGCTTGCCGACGAGCCGGACGGGCTTGCGCATCTTGCCGGTCAGCGAGGCGCGTGGGCCCCGTGGGAATGAGATGACCGCATGGTTGATCGGGTACGCATCCCTTCTCAGCATGTCCTGCCGAACAACTTCGCCCGTTCGCGCGTGGTGGAGCAGGATCTGCTCGGTGGGGAAGGGCCGCCATGTCGACTCACGGAACGCCGGCGTCGCCGGGTACCTCATCTTCAGCGCCTCGGCATGCCGCCCGAGCTGCGCCAGCAGCATCGCCGATTTGTGACGGGTCCACTCATCCATGTCCATTCGGGCGAGGGCCATCTGCATCCCCCCTTCCCAGACCTTCGCACCGGGGAAGCGCCGCCCGAGGTCGGCGTAGATCTTCAGCAGCCGCTCGGCCGGCACCTCCCCGCCCTCACACGTGTGAAGATACTCGACCATGGCGTCGCCGAGGCGCGGATGGAATGGGTCCAGGTACACGAACCGCTCCAGCGCCCGGCGAGCATGGTCATAGCGGTACATGAAGTAGTACATCTTGCCCACCCAGTAGACCGCCTCCACGTAGGCCGGGTCCTCGCGCGAGGACTGGCGGAACTTCAGCCACGCCTCGTGGTAGCGCCCCTGGTCGTACAGGTCCATCCCCTCGTACAGCGCACGGGCCGCCGGGATGCTCCGCGTCCACACCGGGAGGTT
>CAZXOC010000055.1:0-4579 GCA_964642165.1 uncultured Planctomycetaceae bacterium
AACCTCTTCGCGTCCATGGTGTGCTCTCCAGTTGGCCTTTGGACTCGGGGGGCATTCTACACGACCGGGGCCGTCCTGGCCCGCCCCGCGGCGCCCATGAGTGGCATCGCGGTTTCGCTCCGGGCGAAGGCGGCGTATGATGGGGTTCCGCGGGCCGGCTCGGAAAGGCGGACCAAATGCGATCTCCAACGCGGCGGCGGCGGTGTGGTCTTGCGGGCGTTGTGCTGGCGGTGCTCGCGGCCGGAGGGGCCCGCGCGGCGGACGCATCCGGTGCCGGCGCGGGCGCGGCGGCCGGGCGCGCCGGCTTCGAGGACGGGCGACTTCACGAGCTCCGGGAGGACCTCGCGGACCTCCTGCCCCTGAAGTTCGTCGGCGGGCGGCTGGCGCTGGACCGCGACCGCTGGAGCCGCACCAAGGGCGACGACGTCGCCCGCAAGGAGGTCATCGAGAAGCTCGTCAAGCAGTACGCCGCCCGAGGCATGGACGAGAAGCAGGCCCGGCGCATGGCCGAGAGCATGGCGAGACACCGCGTCCGCTCCGGCCTCCGAGGCGCCCTGCGGAACGTGGTGAGCTCGGGCAGCTTCAGCATGTCCACCAGCGACGGGCAGATGTCGGTCCGCGTCTCGAAGGGCAGCGGTTCCTTCAGCGCCTTGATGCAGGAGACAGCCGGTCCCGGGCGCATCCTCCACTTCCGGAGCGACGCCGGGCGCCTGCGGATCATGCTGGTCAGCCCCGAGACGCAGTTCGTCCTGCTCGTCGCCCAGGACGGTGACGGGACGTTCCGCGTGCTGGACCTGGCCGGCGATGCGCCCTTCCGGGCGCGGGCGAAGTCCTTCGAGGCGTTCTGCCGGACCCACCGGGCGTACGCCTTCCGGCGGCTCCTGCCGCTGCTGACCCACAACGGCGTGGGCGTGCCGCCCCCGCCTCACGGCGAGGCGGTTCGGGGCAAGGTCCTGGCGATGCTGCGCAACGCCCTGACGCCTCAGAAGACGCCCGATGCCGCGGCGCTGATCGCCCAGCTTGACGACTCGTCCTACGCCAAGCGAGAGCAGGCCACGCGGCGCCTGGCCGCCGAGTTCGGGCGCTGCCACGGCGCGATCGAGAAGGCCGCCGCGGACGAGTCGCTGTCTCTCGAAACGCGGATGCGCCTGAAGAAGATCCTCGCCGACGCCGGGCCCCACAGGGACCTGTCGGACGTCGTGGCGGCCTACGGGCTTCTGGAGGACCCGACGTACCTGGTGGAGCTGCTGGCCGCGGTGAAGGGCCCCGACGACCGCAAGCTCCTGGCCGCCCAACTGGCCAAGCTCACCGGGCGCGACTTCGGCACGGACGTGCGCAGGTGGCGGCAGCACCTCGCCGAGGGCGCCCCGGCGACGCGGCCTTCGGCCGACCCGTAAGAGCGGCGGCGCCCCCCTCGGGGCCACGACCCATATCTCCTTCCTTTGCAGAAGCTCGAATATGACCTCGCCCTTGACAGGCGCCCTCCTTAGCGCGTACTCTGTGGCCCAAGGCATGGGAGGAGGCTCTGCCGCAAGGGAGGCCACGAGATGGTCGCTTTGCTCGCACGCGCTTTGTTCGTCACGGGCCTCATCTGCCTGGGGCTCGCGCCGGTGGCCCGGGCCCAGACGCAGGACGACCTGGTCTTCCTTCACCATTCCTGCGGGCGCAACTGGCTCGACAACGACCTGCACGACGCCCTGCTCGCCAAGGACTACGTCGACGAGCGCAACGACATCTACTACGGCACGGACGTCCCGCCGGACTCCGGGCGACCCGACTCGCTCGGCTCCGCGCCGGGCGACAGCACCAACATGAACCACTGGGTCCGGTGGTTCAACGACTACCTCGAGGGCGTCCGGCAGCACGGCTGCGACGACGGCGTCAACCGCATCGTCATGTTCAAGAGCTGTTACCCGGCCAGCAACATCGCCGGCGACGGCGCCGAGCCGGGCGACCCGTTCAGCAGCAGCAAGACGCTGGCGAACTACCGGGCCGTCTACCGCCACCCCGACGGGCCGGGCGCCGCCTACGAACGCGAGGGGGACGCCTACCAGCCGTTGGAGGACGTCTTCGCGGCCCATCCGGAGACGCTGTTCATCCCCGTGACGGCCCCGCCTCGGCACTACACGGGCAGCGACGATGACGATGCCCACCGCGCCCGCGTCTTCAACGACTGGCTGAAGAACGACTGGCTGGACGCGTACGACGCCGCGCACCCGGGTCTGAACAACGTGGCCGTCTTCGACTGGTTCGACGTGCTGGCCTACGGCGACGACCACCCCACGCACCCCAACCGCCTGACGGCCGAGTACGGCGGCACCAGCGGCAACTCGCACCCGAACACGGCGGCGAACCTGGCCTCGACGGCCGTCTTCGCCACGGACCCGGACAACTTCCTCGACGCGGCGTGGGCGGCCTTCATCAGCGAACCGGGCCCGACGCGCTGGGTCGGCGGCACGGGCAATTGGCACGTCGAGGCCAACTGGGACGCCGGCCTGCCCGCCGCCGGCCGGGACGTCCACGTCGACGCCGGCGAGGCGCTCCTGGCGGAGGGCACGGCCGAGATGAGGGACCTGCACATCGGCGTGGCCGGGACGGGAGTCCTCACCTGGGCCGGGGGCACGCTCGATGCCAACAGCGTCACGGTCGGCGCCGGCGGCAGGCTGGCCGTGGCAACCTGGACGGACTGGACGTGGGCAGGGGAGCTGCACGTCCGCGGCGGCGCGGTCGAGAAGGCGATCGGCAGGATCCGCCTGGACGCCGGGGCGACGGCCACGCTGGCCGGCGGGTCGATCGCCGCGATGGGGCTCACCGTCGCCCAGGACGCCGGCGCCGGCTTCCACCACAGCGCCGGGGAGCTGGCCGGCGGCTTCGACCTGTTCGTCGGCCGCAGCGCCGGCTCGGACGGCGAGTACGTCCTCACGGGCTCCGGCGAGGTGCGGATGGACGTGCAGTACATCGGCCATCAGGGCAAAGGCACCTTCCGCCAGAGCGGGGGGCGCAACGAGGCGCGCCTGCTCTGGGTGGGCCACCTGTCCGGCGGCGAGGGCACGTACGAGATCTCCGGCGGGCGCCTGGACGTGGGGGACCTGCGCGTCGGTGCCCCCGCTGCGAACGGCACGCTGCGCATCGCCCATGCCGACGCGGAACTGGCGGTCTCCGACAAGCTGGTCCTCAACGGCGGAGGCGTGCTCGAGGCCGTCGCCGGCTCGGTCATCCGCATGGAGGGCGCGGACCTGGAGATCAGCACCACCGGCCTGGAGGACCTCGCCGGCCTGGGGCACGTCACGCTGGTCTTCTGCGGCGGGCAGGACGCCAGCCTGCTGGAGGCCCCCGAGCGGGACCGCGGGCCGTGTCCCGATCCGCCCCCCCTCACCATCGGCGCCCTGCGGCTGGGCGCGGACGGCCACGCCGGGAAGATCGAGCTGGTCGATGCGTTCGACAACGACGGCGACCCCCACGCCGACGAGGCGCTCTACGTGGAGGAGCTGATCCTGAATGCCGGGGCGGCCGTCGAGCTGGGGGGGCTGCGCCTCTACTACCGCAACGGGGGCGAGGCGAAGCAGTTCTTCCCCGGCGACGCGGACTTGAGCGGCGCGGTGGACGCGCTGGACTACATGGCCCTGAAGCGGCATGCCGGCTCCACCGGCGCCGGCTGGGCCGACGGCGACTACGACGGCGACCGCACCGTGGGCCGCGGCGACCTCGCCCTCCTGCGCGCCTACTTCGGCCGCACCACGCCCCCGCCGCCGGGGCCCCTACCCGTGCCCGAGCCGGCCGCGCTGAGCCTGCTGGCCACCGCAGTCCCCTGGCTGGCCGCTCGACGGCGCCGCCGCTAGAGCCGCGCGGCGGCCGGCGCGTCAGAACCGGCAGCGCTTCTGAATGGCCTCGCGCAGGCGGCGAAGGTACCGGTTCCTGGGCTCCTCGTAGGCGCCATAGCAGGCCAGGTTGGGCGTGAGCCACTGGACGTCGTAGAGCGCGAAGCCGCGGGCGCGGAGGTGCTCGACGCTGCGGACGAGGGCGATCTTCCCGGCGTCGGTGACGGTGTGGAACATGCTCTCGCCGAAGAACGCCCCGCCCAGCGCCACGCCGTAGAGCCCGCCGACGGGCCGGCCTCCGCCGAGGGCGTCCGCCGGCCAGACCTCGAAACTGTGCGCCAGCCCCAACTCGTGCAGCCGGGCGTAGGCGATCCGCATCTCCGGCGAGATCCACGTCTCCTCGCCGCCGGGGCGGGCCGCGCACAGCGCCATCACGTCCGCGAAGCACCGGTCGGTCGTGCACAGGAAGCGCCCGGTGCGGATCGTCCGCTGCAGCCGCCGCGGGACGTGGAACCGCTCGTCCAGCGGAAGCAGCCCGCGCCGCCTCGGGCTGAACCACATCAGCTCGGCGTCCTGCACCATCGGGAAGATGCCCCGGGCGTAGGCGGCGAGGAGGTCCTCGGGGGCCAGCGCCGCCAGGATGTCGGGGTCCGGCTGCATCGCGGCTTGGCCCTCAGGAGCGCCCGGCCGGCTCGATCGCGCACGGGGCCTCGGCGGCGTGCTCGAAGCGGACGGACACGATGCGGCGGTTGACCACGTCG